>CACYYS010000016.1 GCA_902778725.1 uncultured Ruminococcus sp. | reverse complement strand
GGGGTGGGTGAAATCGCCTGCGGAGGTGAAATTGCCCTTCGGGCAGTGAAATCGCCTCGACGGCGGTGGGTGGATTTCATTTCACCGAACGCGTCAGCGTTCGATTTCACCTGAGGGCAGCGCCTGAAGATTTCACCTTTTGCCGTCAGGCAAAAGATTTCACTCTTTTGACGTTTGGCACACAAACGTCCTGCTTGCAGAGGTATGAGACAAAAAACCGGCTGGAATAAGGATCAACTATCCTTACCTCAACCGGTTTTTATTTACTGTCCTTTAGAGCACCTTGCATCCCCGGATCTTTTTGGTTGACACTCTTTTTCCGGTATGGTAAAATAAAAAAGACAGCGGCGGAAAGGAGGTCCCGATGAAAAACGCTTATCTTACGCGCAAGCGCGACACCGTGCTGGAAAAATTCCGTGAAACGGGACTCTCCGTTCTCCCTTTCCTTGCGATCGTTTTTCTGATCTGCCTTTTCCTTGTTCCGGTCGCCTCCGGGCTGATGCTCGCGTTCGTGCTCGGCGCTTTCTGCATCCTGCTCGGTCTTTCTCTCTTCAATATCGGGGTGGAAGCGTCCATGATCCCCATCGGCACGCTCACCGCCTCCGCCCTCACCCGCTCGAAGAAGCTCCCGCTGATCCTCCTTGTCAGCTTCCTCCTCGGTACCGCGATCACCGTGGCGGAGCCGGATCTCCAGGTCCTCGCGGAGACGGTCCCGACCGTGGATACAACGCTCCTGATCCTCACCGTCGGGGTCGGGGTCGGATTTTTCCTGATGCTGGCGATGCTCCGCATCCTCTTCGGCGTCAATTTCCGTCTTCTCTTTTTTATCCTTTACGGAGTGCTCTTTCTTCTTGCCGCTTTCTGTGACGCGGGCTTCCTCCCCGTCGCGTTCGACGCGGGCGGCGTGACCACCGGTCCGATGACCGTCCCGTTTATCCTCGCGCTCGGCGTCGGGATCGCCAACATCCGCAGCGATAAAAAGGCGCTCTCCGACAGCTTCGGCCTCGTGGCGCTCTGCTCGATCGGACCGATCCTCGCCGTTCTCGTCCTCAGCTTTTTCTATCGGGCGGAGGGGACCTATACGCCTGCTCCCGTCACAGAGTGGTCTACCACGGCGGAGATCGGCGCGGCGTACCTTGCCGCGCTCCCGCGCTACCTCGCCGAAACGGCGAAGGCGCTCTTGCCCGTCGCCGCGATCTTTCTCCTCTTCCAGGTCTTCTCCTTCCGTCTCTCTCCCCGCCCGTTTCTGAAGATCCTCTCCGGCATCCTCCACGCGTACGTCGGGCTGGTGCTCTTCCTTGTCGGGGTGAACGTCGGATTTTCCTCGCTCGGCTCGGTCCTCGGCTCTCTCCTCTCGCATGAGGGGACAAAGTTCCTCCTTGTGCCGATCGCGGCGATCCTCGGCTGGTTCATCATCTCCGCCGAGCCCGCCGTCTACGTCCTGGAAAAGCAGATCGAACAGGTCAGCGAGGGCGCCATCCCCGGCCGGGCGATCAAGTACAGCCTCGCCGCCGCCGTCGCCGTCGCCATGGGGCTTTCGATGCTGCGGGTGATCCTCGGATTTCCGATCATCTGGATCCTGGTGCCGGGATACGCCGCGGCGCTGATCCTTTCCTTTTTCGTCCCGGAGATCTACACCGCGCTCGCCTTCGACTCCGGCGGCGTCGCCTCCGGACCGATGACCGCGACCTTTATGCTGCAGTTTATGATCGGGGCGTGTACCGCGCTCGGCGGAAACGTCCTTGAGAGCGCGTTCGGCGTGGTGGCGCTCGTCGCCATGTTCCCGCTCCTCTCCATCCAGATCGTCGGCGTCCTCTTCGGACGGAGAAAGCCGGAGCCGTCCGCCGCGGAGATCTACGGGGACACCGAGATCATCGAGCTTTGGGAGGGATGATATGAACGCCGTTATCACCGTGATCCGCCCGGAAGGGGAGAGGATCCTTGCGGAGATCTGCCGCCGGCTCGATCTCCCCGTCGCCGTCGGGATGCACGCGCGGGGCACGGCGGACAAAAGCGTGCTCGACTTCCTCGGGCTCGAGAGCAGGGAAAAACGCGCTATGCTGATCGTCGCAAACGGGGAAAAAACGAAGGAACTGATCGAGGAGGAGCGGCGCCGTCTTTATCTCGACGTCCCCGGCAACGGGATCGCGATCGTCCTGGATCTGAAAAGTGTGGGAGGAGGGAGCACCTTGGACTATCTGAGCGGCGGAAAACCGCATAAAAAAGCAAAACCGGATTTTGACGCGGGCTTCGAGCTGATCGTCGCCATCGCAAACGAGGGCTTCAACGAGGACGTGATGGACGCCGCTCGCTCCGCCGGCGCGCGCGGGGGAACGATCCTCCACGGCAAGGGTACGGGCAGCGAGGCGGCGAAAAAGTTTTTCAAAGTCTCGATCGCGACGGAGAAGGAGCTGATCCTGATCGTGGCGAAAACGGAGGAAAAAGCCGCGATCATGCGTGCGATCCTTGAGCGCGCGGGCGCGGGGACGCCCGCGGCGGCGATCGTCTTCTCTCTCCCCGTATCGGCGATCGCCGGCTTTTCCCCGCAGGCGGCGGAAGAATAAAAAAGGAAAGGGCAGACGCGGGAGCGTCTGCCCTTTCGGCGGCTTATAACCGAAACTTCCGCCGCCGGAAGTTTTCTGCGCGCGATAAATGATCAAAAAAGCGACCTTGGACCTTGACGGATAACGGATAACAAAATGGAATAACGGAAAACACAGACCCTGAACGTGATCGCGGAATTCTTTGAGGTTTTCCCGAAGGAAGTGCGCGCAAGGAAAGGGAGATCAGAGATCGATCTCCATCGTCTCGGTGTTGTTGAGGGTATCGAGCGCGGTCTGTGCGCGGCTGAGCAGGTCGGAGACCGCGTCAAGATCCGCCTTGACCGCCGCGATATCGTAGTTTGTGTAGCGGTAGTCGATCACGTTTCCGCCGCCCCGGTTGTAGGAGGGCTCGCGCATCTTCGGCAGCCGGTCCGCCATTTCGGCAAGCTTTGTTTTTTTGGCGGAGAGCTGCGGGATGCGGATCAGGAGCTGATCCACCGTCATCGCAAAGCCCGGCACCTCGTGCGAGAGGTTGAAGGCGTTGATCGCGTGCTTGACCGTCCGGATCTTTGCTTCGAGCGCGTCAAGCTCCTCCTGGGTCTTGCGGTAGTCGTAGACGGGGCGCAGCGTTTCCGGATCCTCGCCGACCGCGGCGACAAATTCCCGACCCCGCAGCTCCGCGGAGAGGAGGGAGTCGCGTTCTTCATTGAGTTTGCGCAGCAGCTTGGCTGCCTGTGCGGAGGTGTATTTCATCTTTTGTCCCCTTTTTCAGTCGATTTTTGTGGCGTAGCACCATTTTCCGCCGGTGAGCTTGCCGAAGATGTATTTGGAGGAGGCGGATTCGCACATCGTGTAGATCCGCCCGTCGAGGATCTCGATCTCCTCCGCCATCGGCGGGAACTTCAGATCGTCGACCAGCGCGGCGGAGTCGAGCGCGTACAGCGGGATTTTTCCTTTGGCGCCGTCGATCTCGCCCTGCGACTCGGCTTTTGCGTCGTCATAAACAAAGATATGGGAAAACGCCACGGCGTAAGAGGTGGAGAGGTAGACCTTCCCTCCGGAAAAGCACATCCCCTGCACAAGATCGGGCAGGGAATAGGCCTTCACCGGGACGGGATCGAGCCCGAAAAGGGCGTTTTCCGCGTCGGAGAAGCGGTAGGCGACCGCCATCGCCTGCTGATAGTCGCCCGCCTTGGTCGTGCGTTTGTGGGAGTCGGCGGTCTTGTAATTCTGCTCGCGGTAGAACTCGCCCGCCCAGAGCGTCCCGTCGCCGACCGCGGTGAAGGAGACGCTCATGTCCCCCTCCCCGTAGATCGAGACGGGGAAGGAGCCGAGGCATTTCACCCCCGCGCCGTCCGCGGCGGCAAGGATCTCGTCGCGCGAATAGACGAAGAAGCAGTGGCTCCCGCCCCCTGCGACGTAGACGTATTTTCCGTAAACGGAGAGTCCGCCCGCGTGCCCGCGGAAGTCCGAGCCGTCCTCTTTGAGCAGGAGGACCTTCTTTTCGGTCTTGCCGGTCTCCTTTTCGACCAGGTAGATCGGGGAGGCGCCGGCGCCGGACTGATACCCCGTCACAAAGAAGCGTCCGGACTCCCCGTCGTAGGAGAGCCCCTGCGGGACGAACTTGTCGCCGAGCCCGGGGATCGCAAAGGCTTTTTCGGAGTTTTGGTAGTAGCTTGCCACCGGCAGGCGGAAGTAGAGCCGGCCGCCGAGGAGGATCAGCAGGATCGCCGCGGCGAGGATGATGCAGATCCGCAGAAGGATCTTTCCGGCTTTTGCCGGACGTTTGGTTTCGGCCATCTTTTTTCTCCTTTTGACGTCTTTGATCGTCTTGATATGCGGCGGAGAACGGACCGGCGCCGCCGCACCCGCCTGCTATTCTATCACACTTTTTCCCTTTTTTCAACACAAGGGAGAAAAAGAAAAGTTTTTTCCTCCGCATCTTGCATTCTCCGATTTTTCTGGTATACTGAAAAAAGAACAAAAAAACGGAGGTTCGGGATGAAACAGATCAGCTTTACCAACCCTGTCTGCCACGGGGCGGACCCCTGGATGTTTTTGCACGGCGAGTATTTTTATCTTTGCTGCACCGCGGGGCACTCGCTCTGGCTCTACCGTTCCAAAGACCCGTCGAAGATCACGGCGGAAGGGGAGTGCGAGCGGGTCCTCGCCTTCCAGCCGCGGGAAGGGGAGATGTGGTCAAAGGATCTCTGGTCGCCCGAGATCCATCATTTTTCCGAGGAGGAGTTTCCCGGCAACAGCGGCTGGTATCTCTTTATCGCCTGCGACGACGGGAAGAACGTCAACCACAGGATGTACGTCCTGAAGTGCGAGGACAGCGAAACGCCCTTCGCTCCCTACGGCGAGCCGGTGACGGGCGAGCGCTTCGTCCCGAAGAAAATCGTCTCCGAAACGGACGGGAGCTTCAACACCGGCTGGTGCTGCGGGCAGACGATCCTCCGTCACGGGGGCAAGGTCTACTGTATGTGGGTCGACGAGGTCGGGCGGCAGACGGAGGACTTCCATCAGCGCGACCGCATCGCGATCCTGAAAAACCCGTGGACGGCGGGCGACGCCGGCGTCATCATCAAGCCGACGGAGGAGTGGGAGATGCACGGCTTCGGTATGGGCGCGGACGGCATCATTCGTCCCCGCGTCGTCGAGGGCGGCACCGCCGTTTACGGCGATCACGGGGAGCTGTACGTCATCTATTCCGGCAGCGGCTACTGGACCAAGTATTACGCCCTCGGCCAGATCACGCTGGAGGGCGACCCGCTCGTGTACGGAGACTGGAAAAAGGAAAAAGAGCCGCTCTTCTCGATGAGCGACACGGTCTTCGGCTGCGGGCACGCCTCCTTCTTCACCGACGCGGAGGGGAAACGCTTTATCGCCTATCACGCCTACCTCTCGCCGGACCGCGCCGGCGGGCGCTACGTCTTCATCGAGCCCTACCGCATCGAAAACGGCAAGGTCGTGATCGGCGACGGCAGCGGCAAGCCCGCTCCGCTGGATACCGTCCAGACTCTCACGGTATACTGAAAACAAAACAAAAAAAGCACCGGAGGGACACTTGCGATAGAGCAGGTGTCCCTCGCGGTTTATTTGCGGGTTTGGTGCGAATGGTTCGTAGTGAAATCTAAAACAATGATTTGGAGGTCACTGCAAATGGAAAAATACATTACAGACGAAAAAAACGGGCTAAGGTATGAATTGGTCAGCGACTACTATTTTCTCGCCGGGGATAACGAGCCGGAGGAACACCGTCCCATCGGGATATGGGGGTGCGGGTGTCCGGTGGACACCTCTGCCGAAGGCGGAAGCACCGACCGAGCCGGCAGGCGAGACCAGCGGCATCTTCGCTACCTCAGGCAGTACAAAAAGACTACATACACGGCATTGGTAATTGAAGGCAAGCTTCCGGACTATCTTGCCGACGTCAACGAACAAGCCGAGGGAATGCTCTTTCAGCTTGTAAAGCAAATGGCAAAAGACGAAGACGTGGACGAGGCTATGAAAAGCCGAGATCAGCTCTACTGGATCGGGTGCATGAACAATATCCGAAACCGCGCCGAAGAAGCTGTATTGAACGAGATCATATACCGATAAACGCACAAGGCGGGGAGATTCACTCCCCGCCTCACACTGTAATCGCTGATTATTATTTGTTTTCGTCTTTTTTCTTTTTCTTGGAGGTCACAACGATAATTACGATTACCACGATCACAATAAGGATAATAAGCAGCCAGATGAAGATGCACAGTCCGAGCGGCTGCGGGCAGAAGTGACAGAACCAGCATTCCTTCTTTTCGGGATTTGACGGATCGTTCGGACCCGGCGTCGCGTCGGTTCCCTGACTTCCACCCTGATTGATATCGTTAGTGCCGAAGGAGATGATCTTGGAATAATCAGAGTAAACGTCGTCGAGTCCGGGCTGATCACAGCGGTATCTGCAGCGCAGCTCTATAACGGTATCCTTCGGGATGGTCGGGCGCGAATCGTTCACAAGATGCAGAAGCGCGCATTCCATTTCACCGGATTTGATGATCCAATCGGTGTTGCCCATCAGTGTCCACTCGGTATCGCCCTTTACTCTCGCCTCGGTTTCGATAACGATTCCGCCGCCGCCGGCCGCGGCCTTTGTGGAGTTCTTCATCAATCTATCGGGAACGGTGAGCGTGAAGGCGACTACCGGGTTGTCGTTGAAGGTCTTGTCCGTCATATGAAGATCGGCGATAACGGGCGCGTCAACGTCTGCCTTAGTGAGGGGATCCGATTTTTCACCGTCCTTGCCGACGCTCGTAATATTCGACCATTCCGAGAAATAATACTTATCCATCGACTCGGCGTCTTCGTTTCTCACGGTCACGACGAAACGCGCGCGGAAATAAACGGTGTGCTTCGTATAATCTATATGAAGTTCCTCGTTTTCCTCGTCGTAGGTATACTGATCCGGTTTGAGTTGGTCCTTTACGCCGGGAGTATGCGTTTCGGGGTTGCCGTTCCAGCGGTCGCCGTTCGGAACGCCGCGCGTTACCTGAACTGTCTGCACGGTTTCCGTTGCGTTGTTGATGCCGCCGGCAGAGACGAAATCCCATTCGCTGCAGCGCGAGTTTCCCTCGCTGTCTTTGCCGAGACCGTAATAATCGTCTCCGTCCCAGTATTTCGTGTAATGCCAGCCGGAAACGCTGTCGTTCACGTCGTCGACAGCCCAGTCTATCTGAACTTCCATCCAGATGTCGTCGCAGCCGATGTTTTTCATAAACTGCTCGATGGTGCCGTCGAAATGCGCTGTTTCCTTATTCTTGAAAAACGTCGTCATTTCGTTGCTTAAGCAGAATGCGAGATTTGTGGTCGTCGGGGAATCGTTGCCTTCCAGCCATTTTGCAGAAACGTATGCCGGCGGCACGAGGTCAAAAGGCAGATCGCTTTCTGCTGCAGACGCAAACACCGTCAGACACGACAGCAGCAATATACAGACGAGAATCGCGGATAATACTTTTTTCATGATCAAAAACTCCTTTTTTAATCCTTATTGAAACTTACAGTAGTTGTTCCGGACGCGAATGTAAGTGATACGCTCAAACCGTTCTGGTTTTCGGCGGTAAAGGTATAGATACTGAAGCCGGCGATGCCGTTGGTGCTTTCGTTAACGTCCTTATTGAATCCGGCGTCCTTCAACTGCTTTGCGTAGGCTTTGGCTTCTTCCTCGGTCGATCCCGTTCGCATAACGGTCACGCTGTCGTCGTCGGCTACGATCATCGGATCTTCAAACGGCGGCTTTGGAACCTGCCTTGTGATCTCGTTATCCGGCCACTCGTTAAGAATGGCGGGATCGTCATTCGTCCCCTGACTGTCAGGATCTTCTCCGGCTTCCGGATCATCGGGATCATAATCCTCAAATCCCTCAATGCCTTTAAGCATTTCGTCGACGCCCTTTTGGAATTCTTCCGCATCAAAGTCTTCAAGCTCTTGCATCGCTGCTTCGTAGCCGGCTTTGTCTTGCGGGGACATATTCGCCGTCGGATCGAGAGCCTCAAAGGTCTTGTCCTCCCACTCCTTGTCGGAATAAGTCGCCGTTTGCACGTCAGTCGGATACTCAAATCCGATTTCCGCGGAAGGGTCGTTCGGTTTTATGTCAATGTCCCGGTACAGAAGATCGTTTTCCGCGCCGTCGTTCAGCGCATCGTTGCCGCCTTTCAGAAATTCGTCGTAAAGCTTCAGAAGTTCGTCAAGCGAAAGCGCGTCGAGATCAACGTTCCCGTTCATAACGGAAATCAGCTGTTCCTGCGACGGATCGGCTGACGAAGAATCGGTGGATTCAGCAGGGGCTTCAATTCCGCTTTGAAAAAGTGAACATGAGCAAAGAAGGCAAGCAAAAAGCATTGAAAACGTTACGATTATTGCTCTCCTCATTTTTTCACCACCTTCTCAATATCCTTGATCCAAAGCGTCAGCATATTGTCGCGCAGATCGCTGTAAATCTGATAGTCCGCCAGCGCCGGGCATCCGATGTTGGTTTTGCCGTTTCCCGCCAGCGCGCGGTGAGTCCAACCGACTCCCATCGGGGCTGTCAGCGTGTCGTACGCATCTATATCATGGCTGTTCCACATGATAGCGGGATAGCGGTTGCCTTCAAGCATCGTTCCGGAACAGTCCTCCGACATGGTGCAGTGCGCGTCGTAGCTGGCTCCGGCGCCGGAAACGTGAAGCTCTCCGTCGCTCCACGGTCTTACGCCGAGCGCAAAGGTGACCTTGTGCGCCAGGTTGAACGCGGAAACATCATCGGCGCCGGCGAGCGGGATATTCTTCGTCAGCGTTGTGCCTACCGCATTGCGCTTGTCGATATGGATCTGCGCGTCATTCAGGGTTATGATTTTTGTAAGCGTGGATTTTTCCTTCGCGGATTCCGGACGAAGCGTGTATATCGTTTGCAGTTTTTTGAAAATCGGATTTGAGTTTGCAAATATGTTCGGGAAATTCTGATCGAAGTTATCAAGATCGTGCCAGATCTGAAGTACGATGCTGCCCTCGTAAACGCCGCTCCAGTTAGTCGATGTATTATCGCCGAAACTGTCCACACGCTGCATGTCGACCTTCAGCCACTGTATCTGATTGACTTCTATGCCGAAAAGAGTCTTGTGTTTGAGCTTTGAATCGTTTACTTTCAGCTTCCATTGATTGCCGCCGCGCTCTTTTTCGGCTTTTTTCAGGCGGGCGTTGCACTCGCGGTAGAACATTTCAAGTAAAAGCTCACGCTGCATCGCCTGCTCGGCGATTTCTTTTTCGTTTTCAAGCCGCGTCCACTCTTCCGCTATGTCCTTGGTTGCGAGAAACGCGTTCAGCGCGATGTCCGCCCATTTTGCACCGGTGATGAATTTGACCGCCTCGCCGGAGAGCTGACCTATTACAAAGCTTGCCGCGACGTCCGTGACTTCTTTACTGCCGGTATACATATCGTAAATATCGGCGACAGTTCCGAATCCTGCAACGTTCAGACCGATTCGAAGCGCCATGGCGGGATCAAAGCCTTTCAGATGTTTCGCTTTTTCGATGACTGCTTCGGAATACCCAAGCTTACCGCTGGTCATTTCCATTTGATTCATCACTTGTTTGATGATTTGGTCGATTTCGTCGTTTGACAGTGTGTTTCCGTTTGTAAGTTCGCCTTTGAATTTGGTTGTCCCCAATTGGAACTCAACTTCGACACACAGATCCTTGTTCTCGTTTATACGCGTGTAATCAACGCCGTCAATACGTCCCGGCTTTTTCATGGCGTAGGCAATACCGGACGAGAATAGAATTGTTGCCAACATAACAACTGAAAGAAGCGCAGATATGGTTTTTTTCGCTGCCGACATGCTATCTTCCTTTTCCAAACGAATCATTTGAGTATATTGAATTTTCCGATAAAAGGCAGTTCCTTTGCCTTACCATTGGCTGCGTTGATAATGCCTGTCACAGCGAATACGAAACATACGAGACTGATAAAACTGTTAAGAACAATGAAAATCCAGCCGACATACGGGATAATGGAAAGGATTCCGAAAATCACCCAGACAATGATTTCCGCAATCGCAAGCATAATTCCCTGATTACAATGATAGCGGGCAAATTTTGATTCCTTTGCGGCAAATAACGGTATAAGGACCAGCCAGGAAAGATACGCCAGTATCGCCATAACCTTGTTCTGCTGTATGTCGTTCGGGTCAAATTCGGACGTTGAATCCTTTGTGTTATTGAATTCGTTGATTTTCTGATTCAGATCTGCCATAAATAGTTCTTCCTTCCTCTATTTTCATCAATCGTTTTGAGTTACGCATAAGCACAACTTTGAATTATTATAACAAATCATCCAAATTAACAAAAGTGCCAAACGGCATGTCGTTTGGCACTTTCATGTGATATTCTGAGATATTCTGAGATTATGTATTGCTTTTCACCAAGTGATGTTCGATCGCGTACCTCGACAGATCGGCACGGCTGACGCAGAAGGTCTTGTTAAGCATCATCGAAATCATGTTTTTGACGGTACCGGGCTGAAGCTTCAGCCTCTCGGCAATTTCCTTGTTTGACATTCCGTTGCAGATATAACCGAGCGCTTCGATCTCACGATCGCTGAAATCGACTTTCAGATGTGCCGTCTCGCGTTTACGAAGTTGTTCCATTGCTTCGCCGTCGATGACGCTCATTCCGTTCAGAATCGAATATACAGACGCGCGCAGCCGGTCCGGATCGAGCGTTTTCAGCAGAAATCCGTCGCAGCCTGCTTTCAGAGCGGAATCTACAGTTTCCGCGTCATAAAATGTAGTCAGCGCGACGAGATGAGTGCCGGGAAACCGCTTTTTTATGATCTCAGCTGCTTCGGCGCCTGACTGTACCGGCATCTGCATATCGAGCAGAACGACATCAGGAATGTCTTTCTCACAAAGTTCGACGGCTTCCTTGCCGTTAGAGGCAATACCGGTAAGCGTAAAATCATCCCAACCGTCTATGGCAAGCTTCAACCCGGAGGTCAACAGCGGATGATCGTCTGCAATCAGTATTTTTATTTTTTTACTCATAGTTGCCTTCTCCATTCTGTTATAATTCCAAACCCACGTCCGCTCTCGGCGACAAACGTGATCTCTCCGCCGGAGGCGATCACGCTTTCCTCAATTACGCTGAGACCGAAGCCTTTTTCAAACTCACCATGAAATTTTCCGTTGTCTGAAATCGAGATTTTTGCGCTGCTTTCCGTGAGATCGACTGAAACCTGCATCGTGTCCGCAAAGGAATGATCGAGCGTATTGTGATACGCCTCTTTCAGGATCCGTTCGATCAATTCGTATTTTTCTTTCAGAAACGACGGTTCAACACCGATAACCGAAATATCGGTCCTCAGCCGGCATATATGAGCAAATGCCTCAAGCAGCGATTTCAGAGAACCGCATTCTCTATTGCCGTCAGCGGCAATCGAACGGCGGCATATCTCAAGTCCTTCGCTTATCAGTTTTTTATAACGGTTCGGATCACTGTCCCTGAGTTTAAGACACATCTGACATATGGTGTGCAGATCGGTGATCGCATGACCGGCGTCATCGTGGATCGTCTGAGCGATGCGCAGCTGCTCCGCGTAGTCGGTCAGCTGCTTCGCCTGCATAACGAGATTTTCCAATTCGGAATTTGATCTTTTCAGAGCTTCCGCCAAATTTTCAAGCTCTTCGCTCACTTTCCGTCGTTCTTCCGTGACGTTTATTTCTTCGGTGACGTCGGTGAGCATCACGGTATAACCGGATACATTGCTCTTGTAACGTATAGGCATGGTTTTCCGCTTGAAAACGCAGCCGTTTATCCGAACTTCTCCGTCATCCGTTATCAGGCAGTCCTGAATAAGCGACGTGATTTTTCTTCCTTTTTTTACGTTGTCAAACGGCTTAGTGCGGTTGAAATCTATTATATAACCGTAGGCGTCGGTCACGAAAACGGTATCGGGAATGCTCAGAAACATCTGTTTTGTGCTTTTCATGGGAGGTCCTCCCGCAGAGATGCGACTGTCGTTCGTACGAAAGCCATCGTGCTTTGTGCTGTGCGGATACCGTCAAGCAGCGCCGGCATTGCGTCCGCGTCGTTTCGGTCGGCGGTATTCAGGTCGTTTTCAATAGTCTTGAACGCCGCGTTTATCTCCTCTTGCGCGGAAACGAACAGGTTTTGTTTTTCTCTCAAGTGCGGAATCTCATAAAGTGCGCTTAAGTAGGCGTCAATATTTCGTTGTTTGTCTTCGAGCTCTGCTACGATCCGGCTCTGTTCTGCAATGGTTTTTTCTATTGTTTGCCGTTCGTTTGCAATTTCACTGATATCGTTTATCATTACGAGCAAAAGATTTGATTCTGACAGTGTGGATTTTGAAATGCGCAGCGTTTTTTCGCCGATTTGTTCAACGCTTTCAGTCCGATCAGGTTGTCTATGCGTTATATCCGTAATAAACTTCGTATAAGGATCGCAGGCTTTGTTTTGGTAAAAGATCTCTTTTGCAGTCAGATCGTAAACAAACAACGCGATCCGTGTTTGTCCCAGCGCGTTTTCGATCGACTGAGAGACAATATCGACGTAGCGATAACGAAACACCATCAGATAAAGGCAAATGATCGATACCGTCATGATTATCGGCATATAATCAAGTTCGTCGACGCCTGTTATGGATCGTATGAGCGCCGCCGCTGCCGGCAAAATGGGATAAAGCGAAAACACGACAAGGCGTTTTATTTTTTCCTTTTCCTTTCGGATAATGTGAACGATCGAAACGATCCATCCGACAAACAGCGTACCGTAAACAATAAGGAGACACGGCAAAAACAGTTTCCCGTGTACGACTTGCTCTCCCATAACAAGCTTTTCATAAAAAAGGCGATGAAAGCCGTTTGTGCAGACGATCAAACTTATCACGCCGGAAACAGTAAGCATCAGAATCTTGAAGACGGAGCTTTCGGAAAGCCTGTCGTTTCCCGCAAGATATAAATTCCAAATGAGATAAGCCGAAGTGGCGAACGACGTGCCGACGAGCTGATAATACACGGCGAAAACATAAAAGCTGTTGCTCGGGAAATACAGATAGGCAAGTGTTTCCAAAAACCTACCGGATATCATGATCCACAGTCCGACTACAACCACGATAAACCAGCGCCAGATCGGCGTCGGCTGACGTTTTTTAATCAATCGGACTATCAATATAAAATGTAACGGCAAATAGATCGCCTGCATAACAAGGTTAGCAATCCTGTACCACTCCATTCACATCCTCCTATCCGGACTCATCGTTTTTATTTTTCAGGGATAAAATCAACTATTTCTTCCACCCGGCAATGAAGCGCGTCGCATATTTTTTTGAGAACATCCGTGGAAACGTCCTCGTCTTTTCCCATTTTCGTTATGGAATAACGGGATATTTCGGCTCGTTTTGCAAGTTCAAGCTTAGTCATTCCCTTATCCAAAAGCAAATGCCAAAGTTTTTTATAACTGACAGTCATCGGGATCCCTCCGTATCATTGATCATTTCGATACTTTAACAAGTGTATTATATCACAAAAGCGCCCGAAAATCAAGTCTTGTGCTCGATTTTCGATTTTTGATGTTTATTTAAAACGCCTCTCGACAAACGAACAAATGTTCTGTATAACGATATTTGTGATTTTGTCGCTTTATGCGGGAAAAGCACGAAAACTCTATCGCAAGTGTCCCGACAGGTGCTTTTTTTGTTTGGCGGAGAGAGTGGGATTCCTCGCCTGCGGGCGAGCCGGGGCGCGCTCTGACAGTCCCCCGGACTGTCATTCAAAGCCGCGATTTTACATCGCGGCATGAATCAAAGCCGCGATTTTACATCGCGGCATAAATTGGAATCTTTCGCGGAGCGAAAGTCTCTTTTCCGCGCCCTTCGAATCCCTCCGCTGATCAAAAAACCGGAAGAAGCACCCAAAGGGTGCTTCTTCCGGTGTGGCGGAGAGAGTGGGATTCGAACCCACGGTCGGTTATTAGCCGAACACACGATTTCCAGTCGTGCGCCTTAGACCAGCTCAGCCATCTCTCCAAGCCGCTCACGAGAGCCTTTATATCATATCATACGGAAAAGGAAAAATCAAGAGAAAAATTCAAAAAAAGAGAGTTTTTCTAAAAGTTCGCGTCTTACGCTTGACAAGCGCTTTTTTCCGTGATACAATATGCGAGGTTGGGAAGAGATCCCCGCCGTTATGGAGGGATATCGAAGTGGTCATAACGAGGCGGTCTTGAAAACCGTTTGGGGCAACCCACAAGGGTTCGAATCCCTTTCCCTCCGCCAAAATGGGGCGTTAGCGCAGTTGGGAGCGCACAACACTGGCAGTGTTGGGGTCACGGGTTCGAATCCCGTACGCTCCACCAAGACTCGATGCGAGAGCATCGGGTCTTTTTACTAAGAGTTCCGCTTCTGCGGCTCCCGGCAAGACCGGAAACAGGGAAGAGACAAGGAGACGGCCATGCGTACGGAAGAGATCCGGAAAGAATTGTTTGCCCTGCGGGACGAGGGCTATCGGGCGTTTCAGAGCAAGCTGATCCCGACGGTCGCGCCCGGGCGGATGATCGGCGTGAGGACACCGGAGCTCCGCCGCTTCGCCAAGGAGCTTTTCCGGTCGGGGGCGGCGGAGGATTTCCTTCTTGAGCTCCCGCACGCGTATTTTGACGAAGATCAGCTCCACGCGTTTCTCCTCTCGGAGGAGAAGGATCTTGCCCGTTGTCTGGAGGGTGTCTCCCGGTTTCTCCCTTATATCGATAACTGGGCGACCTGCGATCAGCTCTCGCCCCGGGTGTTTTCCCGCCGCAGGCGGGAGCTGCTCCCTCCGATCCGCGCGTGGATCGCGTCAGGCGAGACGTATTCCGTCCGATTCGGCGTGGGGATGCTGATGCAGCATTTTCTCGACGCGGACTTCGATCCCTCCTTCCCGGAGACGGTGGCGGCGATCCGCTCGGAGGAGTACTACGTCCGGATGATGGTCGCCTGGTACTTCGCCACCGCGCTCGCCAAGCAGTATGACGCCGTTCTCCCTTTCCTTGAAAAGAGGCGCCTCGACCTGTGGACTCATAACAAGGCGATCCGGAAAGCGATCGAGAGCAGGCGGATCACACCGGAACAAAAAGAATACCTGCGGAGCCTGAAGGAGTGAGCCTCCCCCTCCGCGAGGAAAGGAAAAAGCGCCGTGAGGCGCTTTTTTCCTTTCCTCAGATCGTACCGGTGACGGTGAGAACGGTGACGCCGGGCGCGATCGACCACGCTCCGGTCGCGGGGTCCTGCGTATAGCTTGCCGCGGGCACCGCGAGAACGCCGGGAACGGTCCGGAAGAGACCGCTTTCCCCGTCGTAGGTGTAATCGGCGGGCGCGGTGCGCGCCGTGCCGTCCACGGTGACGGTGAGCCCGGAGAGGAGGGGATCAAAGGTGTCTGTCACGCTCAGACCGTCGGTTTCCGCAGTCGCGGTCCCGCCGGCGTTCCGGATCTCAAAGGTGTAGGTCACCCGGCCGTTTGCGGGGACGGAGGCGGGGGAGAGAGACTTGAAGATCGTGAGCGCGGGCTCGGTCGCCGCCGGGACAGTCGCGCTGACCGTGACAGGAGTCAGTCCGTTTGATTCGATCCGTGCGGTGTTCGTGACGGAAGAGCCGCTTTCCGGCGGCGCAAATTCATTTGCGTGCGCCGTGTAGAGCAGGGTCGCCACGCCGTTTGCCGGTACCGATATGCCGGAAAAAACCAGCGGAGGACCCGCCGTAACGGCGGGAGAGGCCTGCAGGATGCCGTTTGCGAACAGCTTGACCGAGCCTTCCTCGTAGTCGAGCGGCCGGAGAGTAACGGAGCCGAAGGCGTAGGCGCCCAGATCGTCCGTCACGGTGAGGCCGGTGAGGGGAGCGGCGCCGGAGTTGAAGATGTTGATCGCGTAGGTGATCGCCGTCCCGCGGGTATATTCCTCGGTAACGGCGGTCTTTACGGCGGAGAGGACCTCGATGATCTCGCCGGTCGCCACATTGGAGGGGACGGTGGATCCGCGGAAAGACAGCGTTGCCTGGTTATAAAATGTTGCCATGGTTTTCCTCCTTGTTTTGTACAGGCGCGAAGCGCCTGTCATCACAGTGTATGCGCCGCCGGTGCGCGCTGCTCTTTTCCCGGTCGGCGGATCCGGGCGGAATAAAAAAAGAAAAATCGGAAAAAGGGTCTTTGGTAACAATTCTGTCACATCCCGGTATTACAATGACGGTAAACGCCGGAGACGCCGGCGTGAAAACGGAGGACTTCATGAAGCGGACGTGTTTATTCATCTTCCTATTTTTTTGCTTGTTTCTTGCCTCGTGCGCGGAGACGGCCCGGCCGTCCGTGACCGAGCCGCCCGAAAGCGGGATGCCCGGAGCGGAAACGCCCCCGGACGGCGGCGGGACGGAGACGGCGGCAGAGGCGTTTTTCTTCCGGCCGTCCGGGGACGGCGCCGGATATTGCCTCTGCGGCGCCGGGACCTGCCGGGATGCCGACCTGATCCTTCCCGCCGAGTATCGCGGCAAGCCGGTCGTCGCGATCGACGGTGGCGCGCTTCGCGGTCTTCCGTGGCTGAAAACGCTGACCGTCCCCGAGGGGATCCGGGAGATCGGCGGGGAGGCGTTTTCAGGCTGTTCCTCGCTTGTCTCGGTTTCTCTGCCCGCCAGTCTGACCTCGCTTGGCGAGGCGGCGTTCTCCGACTGCCCCGCGCTGGAGGAGATCGCCGTTTCGCCGGACAATCCCATCTATCACAGCGCAGGCAACTGCCTGATCGATACCGCGCAGAGGCTGCTGGTCTTCGGCTGTAAAACAAGCGAGATCCCCGCGGACGGAACGGTTGCCGTGATCGGGCGGTCCGCCTTCCGCGGCGCCGCCCTGGAGACGGTCACCGTCCCGGAGAGCGTGACCGCGATCGGGCATCACGCGTTTTCCGGCTGCGGCGCGCTGAAGACCCTCCGCTATCGGGGGCGCGAGTCGGATTGGCAGAGGGTCGCCGTTTCCTATACGGACGGGGTGCTCGCAAACGTGGAGATCGTCTTCGATCCGGTCGTTTCCCTCGGGATCACGGAGGTTTCCGCCAAAACGGTGCGGCATCTCTTTACCCATTGTCTGATCCTCGATCCGGAGAAGGGCTGCTCTTACCGCGGCGCGCCGCTCGACGCCGACTGTCTGACGGTAAGCGAGTTTTCCGCCCTGCTGGAGTCGCTGTACGAAAAGGGCTTTTGTCTGATCGATCTGAACGATATGTTCACGGAGGACGGCGAGGGGCGCGTCGGGCTTGCCGATACCGTCCGGATCTATGAGGGCAAGCGCCCGCTTGTCATCTCCATCGATGACGTGACTTACGATCCGAAAAAGAAGGGCTCCGGCATGGCGGACCGCCTCGTGATCGACGGCGGCAGGATCAAAGCCTGTTTTGACCGGGAGGACGGAACGTCCGTTCTCAGCGAGGAGGAGTGTTTCTCCCTCATCGAGCGGTTCGTCGCCGAGCATCCCGATTTTTCCTTTGAGGGGAGCAAGGTCACCCTTGCTCTGACCGGCTTTGCCGGGATCCTCGGCTACCGGACGGACGAGGAATACGCCGACCGGTACGACGTGGAAAAAGAGCGCCGGGAGGCGCGGACCGTCGTCGACTGGCTGAAGGCGCACGGCTACAGCTTCGCCTGCCACAGCTATTCCCACGCGAACTATACGAATTGCTCCCTCGGGCTCGTTGAGGAGGACATCCGGCTCTGGGAGCGCAACGTGACCCCTCTGATCGGGGAGACGAAAATCTTTGTCTATCCCTACGGCGCCTTTACCTATCAGGGAACCGCCAAGCATCAGGCGTTGTTTGACGCCGGTTTCCGCGTTTTCTGCGGGACGTCGCAGACCAACGCTCTCTGGGACAACGCCCAGCCGGGGGAGAACGGGATCGCCCGCGGGACCGGGACCGTCTACCTCGAGCGCTTCACCGTTACCGGCTTTACCCTGCGGCAGTATGCGAGCAGGACCAATTATCGCAATTACTATATCAGCTACTACAAACAGCTGGGCTATTCTCCGGAGGAAGCACAGGAAAAGGCGGACCGTCAGCTCGCCCGTTCGTTTGAGACGGGCAGGCAGAGCTCCCTCGAATACTACACTCCGGAACAGATCTACGATCACGAAAACCGGTACGAAAAGATCCTGCCGGAAAGCTGAACAAAACGGAGCGGGAGCCCTGAAAGGGGCTCCCGCTCCGTTTTTGCCGTTTTTCTCTGTCCGTCCGGCCGGAGGAAACGGCGCTTATTTTGTTCGGATCTCCGCCTGTGCCGCCTCCTCGGCGTGAAGGGCGTCAAAGGAGGTACAGTCGTTGTGGGGAATGGGCTTCCAGCCGAGATGGGTCGAGAAGAGGGCCTGGACGTCTATGATGAACTGGATCCCGAGGAAGAGCGGCCAGAAAAGCGAGACGAGGATCTTCTTGGGGAGACTCACTTTTTTGATCCGCTTCCGTTCCAGAAGGAAGATCAGCACGGCGCTGAAGACCAGCGTGACGTAGGAGACGGCGCCGGAGCGCAGCCAGGTGAAGAGCAGCCCGTCCGATGAAAAGAAACTCCCTCCGGATCCGAAAAGGACCTCTTTTAGGGTCAGACTTTCATCGACGAGCGGGGCGATCAGAAAAAGGACAAGCTGCAGGATCTGCAAAAAAAGGAAGAAAAGCGTGGAGGGCAGGACGTTTGCAAAGATGTCGTAGAGCGAACCCCGGTTTTTGGTTTTTTTGCTGAAGAGGCCGCGGAGCAGATCTTTGATCCGCGTGTAAAACACGATCAGATGCCCGCGCGACCAGCGGACGCGCTGCCGCCACATGATGCGAAGGGAGGTCGGCTGTTCGTCGTAGAAGACGGCGTCGTCGCAGTAGCGGATCTTGTTGGAGCGGATGATCTGATCCGCCGTAAATTCCCAGTCCTCGGCAAGCGTCACGTAGGGCCAGCCGTCCCGGACGAGGCGGGAGTTGATGAGATACCCCGTCCCCTGGACGCGCGTGGAGCATCCCGCCACGGTGCGGCCGCGGCTCTCGTAGCGGCACCCCACGGCAAAGTAGACCCCGTAAAGTCCGGAGACGAGATTGGCGCCGAAATTCTTCGAGTTGCGGAAGGAGGTGACGACGCACTCCCCGCCGTAATAGACAAAGGCGTCGTTGATCCGGGAGAGATAGTTGCGGTCGAGGATGTTGTCCGCGTTCAGCAAGAGAAAACCGTCGAAGGTCTGCGTCCCGAAATCCCGTTCGATCTGCGAGAAGAGATAGCGGAAGGCGTATCCCATCGTGTTTTCGTCCGGATTGTCGTACTCGTACACCGTCGCGCCGAGTCCGCGCGCGACCTCCGCCGTCCGGTCGCTGCAGTTATGGGCGATCACAAAGATCTGCACCCTCTCCTGCGGGTAGTCGTTTTTCCGGATACTTTCGATCAGCCCCGCCACGACCGTCTCTTCATTGCGCGCGGGGATGATGATCCCGTACCGTTTCTTTTCCTCCGTTTCGGGATAGGACTTTTTTTTGAAGATCCCGATCACGGAAAAAACGATAAAATGCAGGAACATGATCCCGAGGATCGCGGACGGGACGGTGACGATGATTCTTACAAGATCCAAATAATTCATGGCACGTATTGTAATTCCAAAGACTTGGAATCCTCCCGGTCGGTCGTTGCTGCCGCTTCCGTGCGGCAGAGTTCGGGGAAGGTCGCTGCGATCTTATTCCACAGCTCGTCCGCCGCCTGCTCGCTCCCGAAATGCCCGCGATAGGCTCCGGCGGCCTCCCGGTAAGGCAGAAGCGCGGCGGGATCCCCCGCAAAGGTTTTGATCAGTTCGACCGTTTTGCGGGGAGAGAACTCCTTCATCGCGCATCCGACCGTGCGGATGTAGTGATCCGCGATGTTCTGCTCGGTCATATTCGAGCAGTTCGTAACGATCGAAGGGTTGCCGAAAAACGTCGCTTCCGCAAGGATGTTTCCGCTCTTTCCGCAAAAGAGGTCGGCCGCCGCCTCGAGCCGGAACATATCGTCTGTGAACGCATAGGGGCGGAGGGTGATCTCCTCCGTCGTCTCCAGCGCGCAGAGCCGGCGGTAGAGCGCTTCGTTCCTGCCGCACACGGGGATGACGGTCAGAGGGAAACGTTCCTTTGCGAGCAGCTTGCAGATGGCCTCCGTTTTTCCGATGCCGTATCCGCCCTCCACCAGGAGCACGGTGAACTGATCCTCCGGCAGACCGAGCGCCGCCCGCGCCGCCCGCTTGTCCCTGCTGACGGCAAACGCCTCGTTGCGGATGAGGAAGGGGACGAGCTTCATATTGTCCGGGGTATACTGCTTTTTCTTCAGCGCCTTGCGATACCCGGACGGCATACTGATCATATTGAGATCGCTGCGGTAGGAAAAGAGAGCGTAGTGCTGCGCGTCGGGGCAGTACATCACGGTAAGGGGTTTTTCTTTCAGATGCTCCGCGTAGTAGTTCGTCGCCCAGTGGGTGCTGAACACCACGTCGGGGGCGAGCTCCCGCATATGAGCGACGGCGCGCCGGTACGCGACGGGATCGATGAGGCGGACCGACCCGAACGAGGAGAGCGTCGCGCCGAACAGTTCGCAGAAAAAGGTCGCCAGATAGCCGATCGCCGGAAAGCGGTTATAGGTCCTTACCTGCCGGGCAAGCATCCGCTCGTACCGCTTCAGATGCCGGTCTCCGCTTTCGGTAAAAAAAGAGGAGGGAACGACCTCTACTTTGTCTCCGTATTTTTTTTCAAAGGTCCCGATGATCGATTTCATCGGCATGATATGTCCGAACCCCGCTTCAACAAAAGGGAACAGGACCCTGATCTTATCCAATGAGAGGAACCTCCCGTTGTTTGCGTCCGTTTCCGGTTTTCAAAAGGAGCAAGATATTGCCGCCGCTTATTATATCATACGGGGACCGGTCTGTCAAGGCGGCGCTCCGATTCCCGGCCGGGAAAGACCTGTCAGAGAGTATGGAGCCGATTTTCGGAAAACGCGGACGAGGCGTGGTGGGCGGCATCGCCGGCAAAAAGCGGAGAGGAAGAAATCGTTTTTTTGAACAAAAAAAGTGGGTTTTTGTCTTGCCTTCCGGCGGGGCGGGCGGTATAATAAAAGAAAAAAACGGGAGCGTACTCCCGAAACGGAGGAAGCGTATCATGAAACGTATGATCGGACAGCGCCAGGATAGACGGCTGGTCTATCAAAACGATTTTACCGACCCCGGAGCGATGGAGGATCTTACCGTCGTATACGGCGAGATGGAGGTGCGCGACGGCGCTCTCCGTACAGTAAAGGAGAAGGGGGGACATTCCTCCGCGCTTCTCCGGTCGCCGAACAGGTCCTCGTTTGTCATAGAGGCGGATTTCATTTCCCGTCAGGGCGGCGGCGGGATCTTTTTCGCCGGTTCGCCCGGCCGCGCCAAGGCCAGCACCGGAGAGGATGACTTTACCAACGGTTATTACGCCTTTGTCGGTCAGGACGGTACGGTGGGCGCGCTCGGCTGCACCAGCACCGCAGGCCGCTGGAACGGCAACGTGACCGCCAGCTATGTCGGCAAGCTGGATCCGGGAGCGGATCTCCGCTTTGCGATCCGCGTCACGGGCGACTATATCATTTACCGTTTGCTCGATCGCGCGAGCGGGGAGGAAGTCTACCGCGCCGAGTATAAAAAGGGAGACAGCCGTTACGATCCTTCCCCCTTTGAGTCGGGGATGATCGCCTTCCGGCTGAACAACGACGGGGGCAAGGGCGGCTTTACCGGGGTCCGCGTGTACGCGCCGAAGACGGCGGAAATGTCGGACGTGACGCTCGCTCCGGGAGAAAAACTGACGGCGATGCTCCGCGCGGAAAACGCGGAGGAACTGCTCGTTTTCGCCGATAAGGGACAGGGCTACGCCTTCTCCTACGACGCGGAGACCGAGCGGCTCCTTGCTTACCGCTATCTCAACGGCGCCCTCTACTTTATCGCGCAGCACGCGATGAAGATCACCGCGGGCAGGGAATACTCCTTTTCAGCCACCCATCGCGGCGACGTGCTCGCCTTCGCCTTCGGCGATCAGACCTGGCCCGTTCTGGAGGTGCGTCTGCAAAAGCAGAAGACCTTCACCGTCGGTTCCACGGCGCCCGTCGAGGTCGAGGTCGCTCCGGCGGAGCTTTGGCAGGGCCCGACCTATACCAACCCCGTTACCTACGGCGCCGATCCGGAGATCCTTTATCACGACGGGACCTTCTACCTCTACACGCTCGATCAGACCGGCCCTTACTGCCGCGTCCGCGTCCGTACCTCCAAGGATCTGTGCGAGTGGGAGGAAGGGGGCTTTTGCTTCGGGATCGACGAGAACAGCCCGATCCACTACTTCATGAGCCCCAACGTGTTCCACAAGGACGGCTGGTTCTATCTTCTGATCGCCTCGCAGTTCGCGGGCGGCTACGGACCGACCGAGTTCCGCGTTTTCTACGCGCGCTCCCGCAGGCCGGACGGCCCCTTTGAGATGGACCCCGTAAAGCCGTATATCAATACCGTCCCCGAGATCGGCGGCGCGCCTTTCATCGACGACGACGGCAGGGTCTACATTACCACCGTACGCTTCGGCGGCGGCAACCACATTTACATCCAGGAGCTGAACGCGGAGAACGGAGTCCTCAGCACCAAGCGCGAGGCGGTCCACTGCGTCAGCCCGAGCGAGCATTACGAGATCGACGAGTACGGCCACATCAGCGAGGGCGGCGTCATCATCAAGCATAACGGCTGGTACTATATGATGTTCGCTTCCGGTCACTTCCGCGGCCATTACGGGGAGTCCTACGCCGTCAGCCGCGACGTTTACGGACCGTATACCAAGTACAGGTACAACGAGGTCCTTTCCTCCAATCTTTACGTGGACGGCGTGGGCGACTGTATGTTCGTCGTCTGCCCGGAGCTGGAAGAGACCTTCGTTACCTACCATTGCCACGCCACGCGCGGCAACAAGGGCTTCTCCCGCGATATCTGCATAGACCGCGTCTATTTTGTCCCCTCGGAGGAAGGCGGTCCCGACGTTCTCCGTGTCTACGGCCCGACGACCACTCCCGCCCCCGCGCCGAAGTTCAAAAAATAAAGGCAGAAAAGCGTCCGGGATCCGGGCAAAAGAGAGAAAAGAGCAGGCGTAAGCCTGCTCTTTTCTCGTTTTCGGGTTGCTTCTCTTTTCGGACGGCCGGGGAGATCAGCCGCGCGTTTTTTCACTTTGTGTCACGAAACGCGCGGAGGGCTTTGTCCCTGCATACTTTAAGGATGATCGCGCGTCAGGGCATATCTATCCAATATTATAGAAGCTGTTCTGCCTGCTTGGATTTCCTCTCCGCGCAAAGTTTGTTCTGTTTTGTTGATATATTGATAATAATGCGTAAGTTCATGCGCGAGACTAACTAAAATAGAAGCAAGTGCGTTGTCTCTGCCTATTTGTTTTTTTAAAACAGAATAATCTCCTGTTGCTATGCGAATATAAGGTTCGACGCCGTATGTATAAGGACGGAAAAAAGTCCCGCAAACCGATTCTCCGTCGCAAGCTTTAATTCTTTCTTTGTTTTTTACATAAACCACTACACGCAAGGGAAAAGCATAATTCTGTTTCATCCAGTGCGAAAAATCCAATATTGCTTTTCGCACCGAAGCGTCAACGTTTTTTTCAAAACGAAACCGTAACCCCGTCCGATGTTCAGCGCTGCTTAAAAAAGTTTGCCAATCCTTGCATTCCCAAATAATCATAATAGCCTTTCTTGAAACCTTCGGTGATCCCTGCCGGGGGTGTTTCTTGGGTTTTCTGGGCAAATTGTTCCGACGATTATTTCTTCATTTTCAATCGTCAATTTTTCCGGCTTTATTCTTGTTTTCTTTGCTTTGCGGTTTGTCCCGGTTTTGCAAACGGACCGCCGGGCAGTTCGTCCCGCCTTCCAATGAAAAATTAATTTCCGGCGGTTTTGGCGCTGCAAGCGGCAACGGAACAAACTTGATCCCGCCTTGCTTAAAAAGCGATTTTGACAGAAACCGGTCGCCAATTATCTTCAAATTCTATACAATAACGGTGTTTTTTATTGATATAGTTACAATAGTTTGAAAACGCTTCCGCTACATCGAGCGATCCGAACAGCTGATTTTCGTTTAGATCATTTTTATATATAGAATACGTTTCACGCGGCATATCCGAATAGAACAGCGGGTATTTATTGTATCTTTCCAGAAAACCGTCGCCGAGAGGAGAATAGTACATACTGTCAGCGCAAATATCATAGCCGACAAATGAAAAGCCCGGCATTTCAATATCCCCGTCGTCCGTAAAAAGCACAAGATCACCATCCCAATTTTCTTTTTTCAATGAATTGTATAACTCGACGATCATTTTTTTGTTCGTCTCATTATAATCCACGTCCTGTCCGTTCCTGGAGGTCGCGAAAAAACGATTGAGCATGGCGCTTAAGACCTTTCCGCTTTTTGCATACTTGATCATTTCGTTCCCTCTGTATAATCCTGAATACCTTTTTATTTCTTTATTGGTGGGTTCAGAGTATAACCCGATTCTTATCATAGAATCACCTCCTACTCCGAAAATCCTTCTGATAATATACTCTATGTTTTTTATTATATCTGCCCGTTTTCCCTCTGTCAAGCGTCGACCGCGTTTACTTTGTCCCCTCGGAGGACGGCGGTCCCGACGTTCTCCGCGTCTACGGCCCGACGACGACCCCCGTCCCCGCGCCGAAGTTCAAAAAATAAACGGAAAAGAGGCGCCCGCAAGGTTTTCTTGCGGGCGCCCGTTATACCTGCCCCTTCGCACGCTTTTCCTTGCTTTTTCCTTTTTTCTGTGATAAAATAAAAAAAACCGCAATACGCTCTTCCCTTATAAGTGAGGTGTGAAATGGTACTGGAACTGAGAAATATCGAAAAATCCTTCGGCGAAAAGAGAGTTCTCTCGGGCGTCTCCTTCTCGGCGGAGGGAGGCAGGGCGTTCGGTCTGCTCGGCCGCAACGGCGCGGGCAAAACGACCTCGATCCGCATCCTGATGGGCGTCTTTCCCGCGGACGGCGGAGAGGTGCTGATAGACGGCGCCCCCGTCGACCGGGAGAAGATCCGCTTCGGTTATCTGCCGGAGGAGCGCGGTCTCTATCCGAAAAAGGAGATCCTCGATCAGCTCGTCTACTTTGCCGAGTTGAAGGGGATGGACCGTCCCTCCGCCGTCCGCGCGGTCGACCGGTGGCTCGAGCGGCTCGGGATGTCGGAATACCGTACCAAGCGGCTCGACACCCTCTCAAAGGGCAATCAGCAGAAGATCCAGCTGATCACGGCGCTCGCGCACGACCCGGATATCATCGTCCTCGACGAGCCCTTTTCCGGGCTCGATCCGGTCAACGCCATGCTCCTCAAGGACGTGGTCCGAGAGGAGATCGCCCGCGGGAAGATCGTCCTCTTTTCGAGCCATCAGATGAGCTATGTGGAGGAGTTCTGCGACAGCATCGCGATCCTCGGGGAGGGGAAGATCCTCCTTTCCGGCGATCTGCGCGAGATCAAGCGCGCCCGCGCGCGGAACAAGCTGGTCGTTTCCGCCGGGCAGCCGGAACGGATCCGGGCGGCGCTCGGCGCCGCGTGCAGCGAGGGGGAACGCGGAGAGTTGATCGTCACGCTCGCCGCTCCCGGGGAGCGGCAGGAGATGATGCGCCGCTTAACGGAGATCTGTGAGCTGGACGCGATCCGCGTTTACGAGCCGTCGCTCAACGATATCTTCGTGGAATACACAAGCGATGCGAGAGGGGAGGAAGAGGCATGAAGCAGTTTGGAACGATCTTCCGCTTTGAGATGAAGTATTATCTCAAAAACAAAGTCTTTGTCGGCGTGACGCTGTTCCTCGTGGCGGCGATCGCCCTTGTCATGTTCTTCCCCCGGATCCGGTCGGCTTTCGCCCGGGAGGAGACTCCCGGCGCGCCGCAGGACCGCCCCGTGATGCTGGTCGGCGGGGAGGAGGCCGCGCTCCCGCTCTTTTCCTCCGCTTTCCCCGATTATGACGTGAGGGGCGCGGAGGCGGACCCGGCCGCTTTGCGGGAGAAGATCGCGTCCGGCGAGGCGAAATGCGCCTTTCTTCTGACCGGACCGACCTCCTACACCTACTATGTGGACAATCTTTCCCTGTACGATCAGAACGGCGCCGTCGCGGACGGGCTCCTGAAGACTCTTTACCAGACAAACGCCATGCTCGGACGCGGGATGACGCCGGAGGAGGCGGCCGCCGTCATGTCGGTGCGCATCGAGGGGACGCTCGAGAATCTCGGCGCCGATCAGGCGCGCAACTTCTGGTATACCTATATTATGATCTTTGCGCTCTATATGGTCATCCTCCTCTACGGGCAGATGGTCGCCACCAACGTGGCAAACGAGAAGAGCAACCGCGCGATGGAGCTTCTGATCACCAGCGCCTCCCCTACCGGCATGATGTTCGGCAAGGTGCTCGCCTCCTGTCTCGCGGGTCTTCTGCAGCTCGGCGCCGTTTTCGGCTCCGCGATCCTCTTCTATTCGCTCAACCGTGAATACTGGGGGGACAATCCCGTTATCGCATCGATCTTCGGGATGCCGCCCGCCCTCTTCGGCTACCTGCTCCTCTTCTTTGTCCTCGGTTTTCTGATGTACGCCTTCCTCTACGGCGCCGTCGGCTCCACCGCCTCCAAACTGGAGGATATCAATACCGCCGTGATGCCGATCACGCTGCTCTTTGTCGCGGGGTTTGTGGTCGTGATGATGTCGCTCGCCTCCGGCTCTGTGGATAACACGCTGATGAAGGTCTGTTCCTATCTCCCCGTCACCTCCTCGATGGCGATGTTCACCCGGATCGCGATGGGCGCCGTCCCGTGGTACGGGATCCTCGCCTCGGTCCTGATCCTGATCGTCTCGGTCGTCGGGGTCGGGATCCTCGCCGCAAAGATCTACCGGGTCGGCGTGCTCCTCTACGGCAATACGCCGAAGATCGGTTCGATCCTGCGGATGCTCCGCAAAAGTTGAATCCGGAGGAAAGACGATATGACGTTTGGAGAAAAACTCCGTGTCCTCCGCCGCAGGGACGGCTATACCCAGGCGGAACTGGCGGAGCTGCTCGGCATCACGCCGCGCACGCTGATCAATTATGAGCGGGGTCGCTGCTGCCCCAAGCAGACGGACCTCTATATGCGGATGGCGGATCTTTTTGACGTGAAGATGCAGGAGCTGATCGGGGACGGCGTCTTTGCGAGCCGTCCTCCGGTCGATCGCGGCGAGACCCCGGCAAAAGAAGCGCGGGCGCTCGTCCTGCGCCTGAACGCTCTTTTCTCCGGCGGCGTGCTCGCCGAGGAGGAGCGTGACCGGGTGATGTACGCCGTCAGCGAGATGTACTGGAGGGCAAAGAACGTCCGATGAACACACGCCGTATCTTTCTTGCTTCCGCGTCGCCGCGCCGCCGCGAGCTGCTCGGGATGCTCTTTTCCGATTTTGAGATCCTCCGTCCCGATGCGGACGAAACAAGCGGCGAACAGGATCCCGCCGCCCTCGTCGTCGAACTCTCCCGCCGCAAAGCGCGCGCGGGAAGGGAACTGCTGCTCCGAGAGGGACGGGAAGCGGGGGCCCTGATCATCGCCGCCGATACCGTTGTTTTCTGCGGCGGCCGGATCCTCGGCAAGCCGAAGGATCCGGAGGATGCCGAGCGGATGCTCCGGCTCCTCTCCGGCAGGAGACACGAGGTCTTTACCGGACTGACCGTTCTCTCGGAGGAACGGGAGGTCTCCTGCGCCGAGGAGAGCGGCGTGGTATTCGCTCCCCTGGAGGATGCCGAGATCCGCGTCTACGCCCGCTGCGGCGAGCCGGACGACAAAGCGGGAGCCTATGCCGTACAGGGCAAGGGCGCTGCTTTCATCCGCGCCGTCGAGGGCTCCTATCACAACGTGATGGGACTGCCGGTCGAGCGGCTCTACCGGATCCTGAAGGATCCGTTCGGCTTCTCTCCCTCCGAGTTGATCGGCGGGAAAAACTGATTTTTCGGATAAGAAAGTTTAAAAAAGTTATTTACTTTACAACAAATTTTTTATATAATCTATGTTACGGTCAATAAATTGTAAAAGCGGAGCGTAACATGATAGCCAGAGGCTTTGAAAAACTTTTCTTCGTTTCATCGGACAAGTTCGATCCCTCCAAGTCCTTTGACGTGGAGATGGCGGGCGTCACGAACCCAAGCGAAAACTATCGGATCGAGCGTAACCGCACCCGGATGAATCTGAACAACGTTTCCGTTTTTGAGTACGTCATCAGCGGGAAGGGCTACATCGAGTGCGAGGGACGGACCTATTCCGTCCGCGCGGGCGATTTTTATTATCTCGATCACCGGCATTCCCATAAGTACTGGGCGGATCCGGAGGATCCGTACAGCAAAATCTGGATCAACGCCCGCGGCAGGCTCCCCGCCGCGATCCTTGCGGCGTACTACTTCACCGATCCCGTTATCATCGAGCACGTAGATGTTTACGATACCTTCGTCCGGATCGGCGAGGCGCTCTCCCGCCTTGACGACCGCAATCACGACGACGTCTTCGACGAGGTCGCCGTCCTCCTTACCTCGATCGTCGTGAAGATCGGGACCTTCCGGCAGAAACGGCGGGTCTCTTCCGGTCTCGCCTTCCAGATCAAGAGGATGATCGACGAGGCGCCCGATTTCAACATCACGCTCGGCGAGATCGAGAAAAAATTCTTCCTTTCTAAATCATATATCATCCATCTTTTTTCCGACGAATTCAATATCACCCCCAAGCAGTACATCCTCCAGAAAAAGATCGACACGGCGAAAGTCCTGCTGCGCGACAACCGCTGTGAGCTCTGCGAGATCGCGGAGATCCTGCATTTTTCCAGCGTCCAGCATTTTTCCGCCACCTTCAAACGCTATACCGGCATCACGCCGGACGCCTACCGCCGCAGCTGCCTCTGAGCCTCACCGAAAGGACCGTTATGCAGATCAAAGAAAAAGAACAGGACCTGGAACGCCGGCAAAAGGCCTCGGCGGAGCGCGGCAGAGCGATCCTCGCCTCCTCCGATAAAAAGGGGAAGGGGACGCTCCTTCGGCTCCTTCTTCTCAACGCGGCGTGCGTCGCGCTGCTCTGCGCTCTCGTCTTCGCCGTTTCCTCTTTCGCAAAGCGCGCGGAGGATCTTCCTCCCGCCGTTACGGGATCCGCCCCCGGGACGCTTCCCGCCTCTGAAACGGCCGCTCCCGGCACGGACGCGCCCGAGACGGCCGATCCCGCGCCGGAGACCTCGGCGCCGGAGCCTTACCCGACGGTCTTCCGGGAGGATCCGAACACCGCGGATCCCGGCGCCTCTCTCTCCTCCGGCTACTGCGCCCTCGTCGATCTCTCGACCGGGAAGATCCTGGCCGCCAAAAACGCATCGGCCCGTCTCTATCCCGCGTCGATGACCAAGGTGATGACTCTCCTGACCGCCTCCTCTTTGATCGGAGAGGAAAAACTGAAGAGCGAAAGCTTCCGTATGACCTCCGCGATCATCGATCCCCTCGTGCGGGAGAACGCGACCCGCGCCGGCTTTCTGCCGGGGGAGGACGTCTCCCTGATGGATTATATGTACGGCGCTATCCTGCCGAGCGGAGCGGACGCTACCGTCGCCCTCGCCCTGTATTCCGCGGGCAGCGAGGCCGCTTTCGCGGAAAAAATGAACGAAAAGGCGAAAGAACTCGGTCTGACCGGCTCTCACTTCACCAACTCCACCGGTTTGCACGACGACAGTCACTATACGACGGCGAAGGATATGGCGGTCATCATGGCGGCGGCGCTCTCCGACCCGATCTGCCGCGAGGTCCTCTCTACCTATACTTACGTGACCCACACCAGGGAGCCGCTCGAGCTGACGAGCTCCGCGCTTGCGCGTATGTCGGCGAACAAGACCAAGTTCGTCACCGTTTTCGCGGGCAAGACCGGATTTACGACCGAGGCGCGCAACTGCCTGGTCACGGCCGCCTCCGACGTCAACGGCAAAGTTTTCGTCGCCGTTTGCGCGTCGGCGGAGGACCGGCAAAAGATCCAGGAGGATACCCGCCTCCTCTACGATACCTACTGCCGCTGACGTCTGGCAAAGGAGTCCGTCCGGACTCCTTTGCCGTTTCTTTTATCCGAAAAACAGCAACTTGCACAAAGCGTCAAAAAATCGCATAAAACTTTGTGAAAAACGACGGTTTTCACCTTCTCCTTTTCCGCCTCCCCGCCCGTCCGGCGCGTTCGGCGGGGAAGCGGCCGGCTTTTTTGCTCCTTTCCCGTCGGAAAAGGGAGAAAAAGAGCGGAAAAAATTGTCCTTCGCCCTTGACTTTCTTCTATTGTTATGCTAATATAATTAAGTCAAAAGACAAAACGGCGGACGCCGTCCATAACAGCGATGCCGGGTGATCCGTGCGCGGTCCGGGCGCACTACCGCACGAGAGGCGGGGATCGGCATGGTTCGGAGAAATGATCGTTTCTTCGCCGGGCGCTTTTTTTGTGCGCCGGGGAGGGGAACGGTCATCTTTCGTTATAGCGGCGTTTTGCCTGTTCCAACGGTACTTTTTGGGAGGAAACACATGAGATCATCCTGTTCCAGACGGATCCTCGCGGTAACGCTTGCCGTGATGATGCTCTTCGGGTGCTGTTCCTTCTCCGCGTTCGCCGCGGGGGAGCCGGCTTCCTCGGGCCGTACGATCGCGGACCTGAAAGAGCTTCTCAACACGATCAGTTACAACGAGTATCTCGAAAAGCACAAAGACACCCCCCGCGCCACGAAGACCGTCTCGGTCAACGTCGCGGAGTATGACAAGGACACCACGACCGCCGATGTGGAAGTCGTGAAGGATTATGAAGGACGCAGCGGCTCCTCCGTCTTCTTTCCCGATTCCGGCGCGATCTCGTGGAAGGTGAACGTCCCCGAGACCGCCATGTACGGCGTGGAGGTCGACTATTATCCGGTGGCGGAGTTCAAGTCCGCGACCGGCAAGACCTATGAAGGGAAGTCCGCTTCCATCGAGCGGATGCTCCTCGTGGACGGCAAGGCGTTGTACAGCGAGGTGCGCACCCTTTCTTTCACCAAGGTCTGGGCCAATACGTATTATGAAGGCACGGACGGCGCAAAGCTCTACGTCCCGGGCGAGAGCGCGGGCGAGCCCGTCTTCCGTCAGGACATCAACGGCAACGACATCCGCCCCGCCGCCTATCAGGCGCCGGAGTGGAGGACGGTCGTTGTCTCCGACAGCACGGGCTACTATTCCGGCGGACTTCTCGTTTGCCTGGAGAAGGGAGAGGTCGAGATCTCTCTCGAGGCGGTCCGCGAGCCGATGATCCTCGGCGGACTCCGTCTGATCCCGCTGGAAGCGGAAAAGACGATGGAAGAGTACGTCTCCTCCGTCTCGGGCAGCGGCTCCTCCGAGGGGGCGGCCGCCGTCAAGATCCAGGCGGAAAAGCCGACCCGCTTCTCCGACGACGCGATCTATCCGATCAACGACCGCACTTCCGCGATCACCGAGCCGCAGGTGGCGAACGCCCAGCTGCTCAATATGCTCGGCGGAAAGGCGACGTACAAAACGGCCGGCCAGTGGGCGTCGTACGAGTTTAAGGTGGAGAAGACCGGCTGGTACAACATCGCCGCCCGTTACAAACAGAATGAAAATACCGGTATGTTCTCCTCCCGTATCGTCAAGATAGACGGGAAGGTCCTCTACGACGAGTGCTACAACGCCCGCTTCGATTATACGAAGGACTGGGACGTTATCCCGCTCGGCACCGGCGAGACCGTGTTCCGCTTCTGGTTTGAAGAGGGACGCACCTACACGCTGGAGCTTGAAGTCGGTCTCGGCGAGATGGACGACATCGTGCGCGAGGTCGAGGAATCTCTGCGCACCATCAACTCCGGTTATCTCGAGATCATCAAGCTCACCGGCGCAAAGCCGGATAAATACCGCACCTACAACTTCGGCCGCGTGATGCCGCAGGTGCTGGTCAACTTCATCAAAGAGGCGCGCCGTCTCGACCGCATCTCCGCTTACCTCGAGGAGCTCAGCGGGACCAAGAACTCCACGCTCGGCAAGATCTCCTATCTTCTCAATGAAATGGGGACCGACGAGAGCACGATAGCGCCGAGTCTGGAGACTCTGAAGTCCTACATCGGTACGCTCGGCACCTGGCTCAACAACTGCCGTTCCCAGCCGCTGATGGTGGACTACCTGCTCGTCACGCCGGAGTCGGCGAAGCTCCCGCGCGCCAACGTCAATTTCTTCCAGGCGATCTGGTATGAAATGAAGCTGTTCGTTTCCAGCTTCTTTGTCGACTACTCGAACATGGGCAGCACGACCGAGAGGACGGAGGACGCCGTCGAGGTCTGGATGACCTACGGCCGCGACCAGCAGCTCGTCACCCGCGCGATGGTGGACAGTATGTTCACGCCCGATACCGGCATCGCCGTCGACGTCAAGCTCGTTTCCGCCGGTACGCTGCTCCCCTCCGTTCTTTCCAACCAGGGCCCCGACTGCTTCCTCGGCCTTTCCTCCGACAACGTGATCAACTTCGCGATCCGTTCCGCGATCCTCCCGCTCAATCAGCGGTCGGGCTTTGAAGAGATCATGACGGAATTCACCGAATCCGCCCGGATCCCGCTCACCCTTTACAATCACCATATGGATACCGGCAAGACGGACGTCAGCGTCTACGGCCTGCCTGAGACGATGGTCTTCTCGATGATGTTCTACCGCAAGGACATCCTCGCGGACCTCGGCATCGAACTGCCGAAGACCTGGGACGATCTGATCGCCGCGATGACCGTTCTCAGCGCAAACAACCTGGAGATCGGACTTCACCGCAGCTACGACCGCTTCCTCTATCAGATGGGCGGCAACCGCTACGCCGACTTCGGGATGCGCGCCGGCATCGACTCCAACGTCGGGCTGGAGGCGTTCCAGTATTACTGCCGCTTCTTCACCGACTATTCCTTCCCCGTCACCTTCGACGGAGCCAACCGTTTCCGTACCGGCGAGATGCCGATCGTCATCTCCCCCTACGCCGCGATGTACACCACGCTGACCGTTTACGCCACCGAGATCCAGGGCCTGTGGGACTTCACCGTCCTTCCCGGCTACGTCCGTGAGGACGGCAGCGTCAACAACGTTGCGCTCGGTTCCGTTTCCGCCGTCGTGATGCTGCGCGGCTGCGAGAGGGAGGAGAACACCTGGGAATTCATGAAGTGGTACGTCGGGCATGACGCGCAGGCCCAGTACTGCAACCAGTTGATCACGACCATCGGACCCGCCGCCAAGCACTCCACCGCAAACCGCGAGGCGCTGGCCGACATGGCGTGGACCTCCGGCGAGCTGGAGGTGATCCTCGATCAGTTCGACAACATCGCTTCCGTCGAGGAGCATCCCGGCAGCTACATCTTCAACCGTTACATCAACTTCGCCTTCCTCGCCGCCTACAAGCACGGCAAGGATCCCGTTGAGGAGCTGCGCTCCTACGTTCCGACGATCAACAAGGAGATCACGAGGAAGCGCCAGGAGTTCGGCATGGATACGCTGGACGTCGGACAGACCCTTGACAGTCTGAACGAGCAAAAAACCGGAAACTGACCTGCGGGCAATCGCCTGAAAAATCTTTTTGAAAAGGAGAACAACGCTCATGCCAGAAGCCAAAGAAGCAAAGCGCCCTGTTGCCCGCAAGGATATGACCAAGGCGCAGTGGACCTGGAAAGAGATCAAGCGGAACAAGACCGCGTATCTGATGATCGCGCCCTTCATGCTTGTGTTCACGATCTTCACGATCTTTCCCGTCCTGCTTTCCATCATTCTCAGCTTTACGACCTTCAACATGCTGGAAATGCCGAAGTTCATCTTCATGGACAACTACATCCGGCTTTTCCTTGACGACGACATCTTTATCCTCGCGCTGAAAAACACCCTGATCTTCGCGGTGATCACCGGGCCTGTGTCCTACATGCTCGCGCTGTTTGTCGCGTGGTTCATCAACGAACTGAACCCGAAGGTCCGCTCGGTCGTCACGCTGATCTTCTACGCGCCGTCCATCTCCGGTCAGGTCTACCTGATCTGGAAGACGCTGTTCAGCTCGGACTCCTACGGCTGGGTCAACGCCACTCTGATCAAGCTCGGCATCATATACAAGCCGATTTTGTGGTTTGAGGACGAAAAGTACACGATGCCGCTTTGTATCGCCGTCGCCCTCTGGACCTCGCTCGGCACCGCGTTCCTTGCCTTCATCGCCGGTCTCCAGGGTATCGACCGCTCGCACTACGAGGCGGCGGCCGTGGACGGCATCAAAAACCGTTGGCAGGAGCTCTGGTATATCACCCTGCCTGAGATGGGCCCGCAGCTGATGTTCGGCGCGGTGCTCCAGATCACCAAGGCGTTCGGCTTCGGACAGGTCGTGACCGACCTGTGCGGACTCCCCTCCGTCAACTATTCGGCGCACACGATCATGAACCACCTGCAAGACTACGGCGGACAGCGATACGAGGTCGGGTATTCCTCCACCATCGCCGTCGTGCTGTTCGTGATGATGGTCGGCTCCAACCTGATCATCAAGAAACTGCTCAGTAAGGTAGGTAAGTGATATGGCAAGATTAAGAACCAGAAGCCACCGCGTCGTCCTCAACCGCTCGCAGGGCGGCGACGTCGGGATTTTCATCCTACTTGCTCTGCTCGGCGCGATGATGTTTTTGCCGATGTTCTACGTCATCGCCCAATCGCTCAAACCTCTTGACGAGATCTTCATGTTCCCGCCGAAGTTCTACGTGGTCAGCCCCACGCTCGAGAACTTCACCGACCTCTTCTCGCTGATGAACGAGAGCTGGGTCCCCTTCTCCCGGTACATCTTCAACACGATCTTCGTTTCGCTGACCGGCACCTTCGGGAACCTCTTTGTTTCCTCTCTCGCCGCGTACGCGCTTGCCAAGATCAAGTTTCCGGGACGCAAATGGATCTTCCAGCTGATCGTTTACTCCCTGATGTTCCACGAGACGGTCACCGCGATCGCCAACTTCATCACCATGAGCGCCCTCGGTCTGATCGATACGCTCTGGGCGAGGATCGTGCCGGCGCTGGCGACCTCCCTCGGCCTCTATCTGATGAAGCAGTTCATGGAGTCCCACGTCTCCGACCAGATCCTGGAGAGCGCCCGTCTTGACGGATGCTCGGAGCTCAAGACCTTCTGGATCATCGCGATGCCGATGGTCAAGCCCGGCTGGCTCACCCTGATCGTCGAGACCTTCAAAAACCTCTGGAACGCGGGTTCCTCCATCTACATCCACAGCGAGCAGTACAAATCGTTCAACTATGCGATCCAGCAGATCGTGTCCGGCGGTATCGCGCGTTCCGGCGCGGGCGCCGCTGCGACGGTCATTATGATGATCGTCCCGATCATCATCTTTATCATCTGCCAGAGCAACATCATCGAAACGATGGGCACCAGCGGTATGAAGGATTAAAGGAGGGAAGAGAATATGAAAAAGATCGTAAGAATACTCACCTTTGTCCTTCTGCTCGTCATGGTCTTCCCGACCGCGGCGGACGCGGCGACCCCCTATCAGACGCATACGTTTATGGCGAAGGCGGCGAACGCGCTTTATTCGCCGGATGCGTACGTGCCGGACGTCAGCGTGGACTACCGCTACATGGGGCTGTCCGCTGATTTCAGCGAGCCGGCCAAGTCCAAGGTCGTCGTTCTCGACCGCTACTACAAGCTGATCGGCGAGATCAAGACCTTCCAGAACGACCAGGGCGTGGACGACACGTTCTCCGGCTGCAAGGGCGTCTTTACGACGGAGGACAGCATCTATATCTGCGACACCAACGCGAACCGTATCGTTGTCTTTGACCGTCACCCCGACAGCAAAGGGAACTTTACCTTCGACCGGATCATCCAGAAGCCGAACTCCGATCTGTTCGGCGAGGACGCGATCTACAAGCCGATCGCCTGCGCGGTCGACAGCTACGGCCGTATCTACGTCGTCTCCTCCACCACCTACCAGGGCGTCATCGTGATGTCCGAGAACGGCGACTTCACCGGCTTCATCGGCGCGCAGAACGTTTCCTACAACGTCGTCGATATCGTATGGCGCCGTTTCATGACGGAGGAACAGCTCGCGCAGCAGAAGTCCTACATCCCGACGGAGCTGAACAACATCAACATCACGGATGAAAACTTCATCTACGTCACCACCGACGCCATCGAGGCCAAGGACCGCTCCGGGGCCGTCCGTTCCAAGAAAGGCACCTACTCTCCCGTCAAGCTGCTCAACCCCTCGGGAGACCAGATCATGAAACGCAACGGCTTCTATGATCCGGGCGGAAACCTCAGAGGCACCTCCTCGATCGTCGATGTGGCGGTCGGACCGGAGAACACCTGGACGATCGTCGACCAGAAGTTCTCCCGCTGCTACACCTACGACTACAACGGCAACCTTCTCTTCGCCTTCGGCAACAGCGGCTCTCAGCTCGGCAACCTCAAGACGGTCAAAGCCTGCGACTATCAGGGCGACAAGCTGATCCTGCTGGATTCCAGCCAGAAGAGCTTCACCGTTTACAAGCGCACCGAGTACGGCGACACCCTGATCTCCGCGATCGCGAACACCAACGCCCACCAGTACGACAAGGCGATCGAGGACTGGACGGAGATCTTGAAGCGCAACAGTAACTACGACTCCGCCTATATCGGCATCGGTCAGTCCCTCTACCGGGACGGCAAGTTCGAGGAGGCGCTGGAGTATTACCGCAGCGCGTACGACACCTCCAACTATTCGGCGGCTTACAAGGAGATCCGCAAGGACTGGCTCTCCAAGTACATCCTGCTGATCCCGGTCGTCGTGATCGTCCTCGCGGTCCTGCTCGTCAAGTTCTCCGGCTATGCGAAGAAGGTCAACGAAAAGACCGCGGTCAAGCTCGGCAAACGCACCCTCAAGGAGGAGCTGCTCTTCATCTTCCACCTGATCCTGCATCCCTTCGACGGGTTCTGGGATCTGAAGCATGAACGGCGCGGTTCCGTCCGGGCGGGGGTCCTTATCCTCGCGGTCGTCATCCTCAGCTACTTCTACAACGGCATCGGCCGCGGCTATATCGTCAACTCCCTCGGCGTTTACACCACGCTCTTCGCGCAGGCGCGCGCCGTCCTCATTCCCGTCTTCCTCTGGGTCACCGCGAACTGGTGTCTTACCACGCTCTTTGACGGGGAAGGGAGCTACAAGGACGTCTTTGTCGCGACCTGCTACGCGCTTGCCCCTCTGCCGATCTTCGTGATCCTCTCCACCATCCTCTCCAACGTCGTGACGCTGGAGGAGGCGGGGATCGTCAGCTTCCTGCTCAATCTCGGTTACGTCTGGGTCGGATTGCTGCTCTTCTTCGGCATGATGGTCACGCACGATTACTCCATGGGTAAGAACATCCTCGTTTCGCTCGGCACGATCCTCGGGATGGCCGTTATCATGGCGGTCGCGTTCCTCTTTACGATGCTGGTCCAGAAGATGGTCGGATTTGTTTCCGCGATCATCGAAGAGATCAGTTATCGAGTCTGACAAGGGAAAGGAGAAAAGCATGAAAACGATCAAGATACTTTCCGCGCTTCTGGCTTTGATTTTGGCGTTTGGCGCGTTCACCTTCCCCGCCCTGGCAGACGACCCCGTCGAGACGACCGCTCCCGGCGAGACCGGAGAGGCCGAGACCGGAGAGACCGAAACGGATCCGGAGGAGGACCCGGGCGAGGAACCGGAGATCGATCCCTCCAAGCTCAACAGCGACGGCTTTGCGGAAGACGTTGCGACGGAGCTCAACGACAATTACATCAAGACTCCCTTCAAAACGGTCGAGGCAAAACTCAACACGATGAAGCGGTATCTGGAAAACGACCGGTACTCCCTTTACGCGGAGCCGTGGACCGGCGAGGTCTACTGCTACGATAAAAAGTCCGGGCAGGTCCTCTCCACCAATCCGTACGACGTCTACACCACCGGTACCACGGACGAGAAGAAGAAGGAGCTGATGTCCCAGATCATCATCAAGTATTCCGATCTGACCGGCGCGGTCAAGACCTACACCAGCTACGAGCAGGCCGCGATGAACGAGCAGATCCAGATCAAGAACATCAAAGGCGGTATCCGTGTGGAATACACGATCGGCCGCTCCGAGTCCTCCTACCTCGTTCCGCGGCAGATCAGCATGGCGCGTATGGAGGAGATGATCTTCAGCAAGCTCCCCGGCTGGGACGAGTACGTTGAGGCCGGCAGGACGGAAGAGGCGGAGAAGAACCTCCCCTTCCTCTCCAAGCAGATCATCTACAAGTACATTCTGTATGACCCGAACAACACCTCGCTCCCCGAGCGCGTCATCGTCGATATGCAGACGAAGTACCCGGTCACAAAGAAAAAGAAGCTGGCGATCTACGTCATTGACTCCAGCGTCACGCAGCGCGAGCTCGGCAAGATCGAATCCGCGATCAAAGAATACTCGCCCGAGTACACCTACGACGATATGGAGAAGGACCACCTCGAGACCGAGTATAACGGTACGTCTGTCGAGCCGGCCCTCTTCAAGCTGGCGCTCGAGTATTCGCTGACCGACACGGGCATGAAGGTCAGCCTCCCCGCAAACGGCATCCGTTATGATGAAACGAACTACAAGCTCGAGGAATTCCAGCTTCTTCCTTACATCGGCGCGGGCAGCAACGAGTATACCGGCTACAACTTCATTCCCGACGGCAGCGGCGCTCTGACCCGCTTTGAGGATTACGTCGGCAAGAGCGTCAACATCTCCGGCTCGATGTACGGCACCGACTACGCCTACATCACCATCGAGGGCAGCCGCTCCGAGACGATGCGTTTCCCCGTGTTCGGCATCGTGGAGAACACCGAGAAGACCGAACAGCGCAAGGAGACCGTCCTTGTTCCGCAGATCGACCCCGAGACCGGCGAGGAGACCCAGGTCGAGCAGGTCCGTTTCGTCAAGGAGACTTACAGCCAGCCGAAGGGCTTCCTTGCGATCATCGAGGAGGGCGACGCGCTCGTCTCCATCATGAGCACGAGCGGCAGCACGACTCATAAGTTCTACTCCGTGATCACCAAGTTCACCCCGAGACCGAAGGACCAGTACAAGCTTTCTTCTTCGATCTCCGTCGGCTCCTCCTCCGCGATCACCGTTGTTTCCGAGCGCAAGTACGTCGGCAACCTGACGATGAACTTCGTCATGCTGACCGCGCCCTCCATCGCCGAGGAAAAGAACATCGACAAGTACTACGAGACCTCCTGGGTAGGGATGGCGAAGGCCTACCGCGATTATCTGGAGCAGAGCGGCTCGCTCAAGCCACTTGCAAGCAGCGACGTTGCGGATCAGATGCCGCTCTACATCGAGACCTTCGGTTCCATTTCCACGACCAAGCGGATCCTCTCGATGCCGATCGAGGTGGACGTGGCGCTGACCTCCTTTGAGGACGTCAAAAAGATGTACGACGAGCTGGCCGCCGCCGGCATCTCCAACATCAACTTCAAGCTGACCGGCTACGCCAACGGCGATATGTACGGACAGACCATCCCCTCCACCGTCAAATGGGCCAAATCGGTCGGCGGCGAGGACGGATTCAAGGATCTGGTCGCTTACGCGAAGGAAAAGGGCTTCGGCATCTATCCGGACTTCGACTTCACTTCCGTATCCTCTCTCAAGACCGGGGACGGCTTCCGTCTGAAGAAGCACGCGACCAAGACGATCAACGATCAGTACGTTTACAAGGTCGTCTACAACGGCGTTTCCGGCGCTTACGACACCGTGGGTCTGCTTGTCTCTCCCTCCGCGTACTCCTACTTCTTCGACAAGTTCGAGCCCAAGTACTCCAAGTTCGATCTCGGCGCGATCTCCGTCGCCTCTCTCGGCAACGACCTCAACTCCGACTTCGATACCGACGAGCCGTATAACCGCGAGGACAGCCGCGAGCTTGTCACCCAGTTCTTTGAGAAGATCGAGGAGAAGTATCCGAGCGTTATGACCGAGGGCGGCAACGCTTACACCCTCCGGTATCTCGATCACCTGCTCGGCGTTTCCCTCCAGAGCAGCCGTTACGCGCTGACCAGTACCTCCGTTCCGTTCGCCGGCGTCGTCCTGCACGGTTACCTCAACTTTGCCGGTACGCCGATCAACATGGAGGGCGATATCGACTACGCGATCCTCAAGGCGATCGAAAACGGCTCCGCGCTCTACTTTATCCTCTCCTATGACAACACCGAGCTGCTCAAAGAGAGCGTTTCGCTCTCCAAGTATTTCTCGGTCCGCTACGACATCTGGCGCGACGAGCTGATCCGTCAGTACAACAAGCTCAACGACGCGATCGGTTCTCTCCAGACCACGCCCATCACGGGACACGCCTTCCTCAAGGGCGAGCGGATCCCGGACGCGGACGAGGTCGAGGCGGATCTGAAGGCGGCGGAGGAAGCGGTAAACGAGCTTTACGATACGCAGCTTCGCAACGCTTACATCGCCATGATCCGTCAGATGCGCGAGCAGTACCTGGCGGGCTCGATCCCGGCGGGTCTTGAGATCAAGCCGGAAGTCCCCGAAAAGCCGGAGGTCAAGGTCACGGTCGGCGGTCTCCAAGAGGACGGCAGCTACACCGAGACCAAGTACACCACCGAGGACGGCACCGTCGTGAAGGTCACCTACGGCGACAAGGTCAGCTTCCTGATCAACTACAACAACTTCGCTATCAAGACGTGGGACGAGACCGGCAAAGAATACACCGTTGACAAATACAGTTTTGTCAAAATAGGATGAAAGGAGGAAAGACAGAATGAATAACGCAGCGACACAACCCGCCGCAAAAGCGGCAGCGGCTCCCAAACGCCGCAAGAATCACTCTCTGGAGAAGAGAAGATCCCGTTCCGGATGGTTTTTCTGCCTTCCCTTTATCCTCGGTTTCCTTGTGATCTATCTTCCCATCATCTTCAATTCGATCCAGTATAGCTTCAGTCACATCGTCCGTGACAGAGGAGCCACCTATCACCTGGAGTTCGTCGGCTTCGAGAACTACCGCGAGGCGCTCTTCACCAACCCGGACTTCACCCAGACCCTGGTCAAGGGGATCGGCGGTATGCTGATCGACATCCCCGCGATCGTGATCTTCTCCCTCTTTGTGGCGATCCTCCTCAACCAGAAGATGATCGGCCGCGCCGCCTTCCGTGCGATCTTCTTCATTCCGGTCATTCTTTCCACCGGTCTGATCGCGGAGATCGACGCCTCCAGCGCGATGCTGGAGTATATGACGGGGGAAGGCGCGTCGATCGATACCGGTACCAAGGAGAGCACGACCTCGCAGATCGTCGACGCGATGGATATCGAGCGGCTCTTTGAAGGGATGAAGGTCGGCGAAGGCCTGGTCGAAACGGTCAAGGACATCATCAACAACATCTTCAACATCGTCAACCGTTCCGGCGTGCAGATGCTGATCTTCCTTGCGGGCCTCCAGTCCATCTCCCCCGCGATCTACGAGTCCTGCAAGATGGAAGGCGCCACCGCCTGGGAGACCTTCTGGAAGATCACCTTCCCGATGATCAGCCCGATGATCCTTGTCAACGCGATCTATTCGGTCATCGACTCCTTCACCAGCGCGGACAACGCCGTCATGCGCCTGATCGAGAGGGTGCGCACCGACGGGACGAACGGAGAGGTCGTCGCTTCCGCCATGGCGTGGATGTACTTCCTTGTCGTCCTGTTGATCATCGGCATATTCGCGCTGATAGCAAGAGCTTACGTCTTCTATCAGCGGAAGGATTAAGGAGGTGAGAGCAGTATGAACGATCAAGCAACGACGAAAGTCATGAAAGAGTCGAAGAACAAGATCAAGGTCGAGTTCGAGCGTACTCCTCTCCTCCAGAGACTGAAGGCGAAATTCCTCAACACCTACTTCCTTACCAACGTTGTCTGGTACGCCTTCCGTCTGATCCTCCTTCTCGGCATCTCCTACGTCATCCTCTACCCCTTCTTTGCCAAGATCGCGGGGTCCCTGATGGGTCAGGAAGACTTCATCGACGTGACGGTCTTCCTGATCCCGAAGCACTGGACCCTCGGCACCTACAAGGCGATCTTCCTCGAGAACCATTACATGAAGGCGTTTGCCTACACCTTCCTCGTTTCCTTCTCGACCGCGATCGCGCAGACTCTGATCTGCTGCCTGATCGGTTACGGACTTGCCAAGTTCAAGTTCAAGGGGAACGCGGCGCTGCTGCTCGCGGTCATCATCACGATGGTCGTCCCGCACGGCACGGTCCAGCTTTCCATGTATATGCACTTCCGTTATTTTGACATTTTCGGGCTTTTCGGACTGCTCAACAAGATCGGCGTCTGGAATCAGTCCTTCCTTGTCAATCTGACGGGCGATAACGGGATCTGGCCGCTGATCCTTCTCTCCCTGACGGGACTTGCGTTCAAGAACGGGCTTTACATCTTCCTGATGCGGCAGTTCTACCGCGGCGTCCCGGACGAGCTGGAGGAATCCGCCTATGTGGACGGCTCCGGCACCTTCCGTACCTTCTGCCAGATCATCATCCCGCTTTCCATCCCGATGATGGTCACCATCTTCCTCTTCGCCTTCTGCTGGCAGTGGACCGATAACTTCTATACCGAGCTGTTCTTTTCCAATGCAAAGAAGCTGGTTCTGATGCCGGATATCGTGCAGATCCCGAGCTCGCTTGTCACGACCTACGCGGGCAAAAACCTGTACGAATCGGCGATCCGGAACACCTGCGGACTGATGATCATCGCTCCGCTGGTCATCCTCTACCTCTTCTGCCAGAAGTTCCTTGTCCAGGGAATCGAGCGCAGCGGTCTGGTAGGCTAAAGCGAACAGACAAAAGGGGGACGCGCCCGCGTCTCCCTTTTGCTTTTCAGAAAAAAGCCTCTCCATCCTTGAGATCGGCGAGGGAGGATCCTCGCTCGGATAAGAAAAAACAGGAAGCGGTAACGCTTCCTGTTTTTTTACAGTTTGTCGGCTTCCTCCTCCGAGAAAACGGCGATCCCGTTCTCGGCGAGGAGCGCGGCGGTCACGCCGCGGCCGGGGACCGTCCGGCGGGAGAAGGATCCGTCGTGGATCCGGTGGACGCCGCAGGAGGGACTCTTTTCTTTGAGCAACGCCTTTCTGCAGCCAAGCGAGCGGGCGAGCGCGAGCGTGCGTTCCGCGCCCTCGCGATACTCGCGGGTAACGGAGCGGCCTTTTTCGGTCCTCACCTCGCCGTCCGCGCCGATCTCCGCGGGCGGACGGGGGAGGGAGAGCCCTCCGGCGAGCTCGGGGCAGACGGGGATCGGGCGGTAACGGTCAAAGAGCCCGTCGGGAAGGGGAGCGGGGACGCTCTTTCCGTCGTAGCGGCAGGCGTACCCGAGCAGGCAGGCGCTGACCAGCAGCGGTTCGCGTTTCACGGTCAGTTGCGCTCGGAGAGCGGGATGTAGCGGGTTTCTTTGGCGATGCACTTGTAGCCGGGACGGATGATCTTGCTTTGCGCCGCTTCTTCGATCCGGTGCGCGCACCAGCCCGCCACACGCGCGATCGCAAAGAGGGGAGTGAACATTTCCGTCGGGATGTCGAGCATCCGGTAGACGAGCCCGGAATAGAGGTCGACGTTTGCGCACAGAGGTTTGTTGATCTTCCGTTCCTCGTGGAAGACCTCGGGACTCAGGCGCTCGATCGACTCAAGCAGCTCAAAGTCCGCGCCGTATCCTTTCTTGTCCGCAAGAGAACGGGCGTAGCGCTTCAGCATCTCGGCGCGGGGGTCGGAGAGGGTATAGACGGCGTGTCCCATCCCGTAGATCAGCCCGCTCCGGTCTCCCGCCTCTCCGCGCAGGATCTTGCGGAGATGGTCTTTCACCTCGCCGTCGTCCTTCGGGTCGAGGATGCTCGCCTTCGCATCGTCGAACATCTGCTGGGCCTTGATGTTGGCGCCGCCGTGCCGGGGGCCTTTGAGGGAGCAGATCGCCGTGGCGATCGCGCTGTAGGTATCCGAGCCCGTCGAGGAGATCACACGTGTGGAGAAGGTCGAGTTGTTGCCGCCGCCGTGCTCCGCGTGCAGGACAAGACAGAGGTCGAGCAGCTTTGCCTCCTCTTCGGTATAGGACTTGTCGGAGCGCAGGACCCGCAGGAAGTTTTCCGCCGTGCAGAGATTGTTGCGCGGGTTGTGCAGCGTGAGGCTCTTCCCGCGGAAGACGTTGCGGAAAACGGCGTAGGAGTGCGCCGCGATGATCGGAAGGCGCGCGATCAGCTCGATGCTCTGACGCATGATGTTTTCAAGCGACGGATCCTCCGGATCGTCGTCGTAGGCGTAGAGCGCGAGGACGCCCGTCGCCATCTTGTTCATCACGGAGGAGGAAGGCGCCTTCATGATGATATCTTCGGTAAAGCGGGGAGGGAGGTAGCGGCAGGAGTCCATGATCCGGTCAAAGGCGTCCAGCTCTTCCTCGGACGGCAGGTAGCCGAAGAGAAGGAGAAACGCCGTCTCTTCATAGCCGAAGCGCCCCTCGGACATAAAGGCGTTCACGAGATCCTCTACGTTATAGCCGCAGTAAAAGAGCTCGCCCTTCGCGGGGATGCGCTCCCCCTCGGAGACGATATAACCGTGGACGTTGCCCTTGCGCGTCACACCGGCGATCACGCCGGTCCCGTCCGCTTCGCGCAGTCCGCGCTTGATGTAATTGTGAGAGAAGACGGAGGGAGAGATCACATAATGATCCCGGCAGCTTTCCACCAGATCGCGGAACAGGTCGGAGTTTTCCGCGAGCGTATCGAATTTTGACGTATCGTAAGCCATCATGACCTCCTGGAAAAAGAAAACGGCGCCTTTATATAGGTGCCGTTATCATAGCATATCGCGAAAGAAAATGCAAGACTTTGAGATAAAAATTTCAAAAATTTCAGAATTGTCCTAAAAATCACCGCAAATAAGCCGACATAATGGTCATAAGTTCCTTCCTGCTTGCAAGATGCGCGCGGTTGAGCATCCTTTTGATCCGGTATTTGACCGTGCTCTCCGAGGTGTGGAGGATCTCCGCGACGTCGGCGTTTTTCTTGCCCTTCTGGATCCAGAGCAGGATCTCGAGATCCAGCGCGTCACAGTCGGAAAAGATCTGCTCGGCGAGCATCATCTCGGTCAGCGGCGCGTCCGCGTAGAGATCGAAGAGCGGTGGCGTGCGTTTTTCCGGCGCTTCCGGCGTCACGTCGAAGGGCAGCACGTCGGTGGAACGGCGGATATCGATCTCGCAGCGGTTTTTGATCGTGATATAGGAGAGGGAAGGATCGGCGGAGACGTCCGCGTAGATGGAGACGGCCTTGCGCCCCACCTTCACGCTGTCCAGCACCGCGACGGTCAGCTGAGAGGAGAGATTGCTGCGGTAGGTCATATCGCCGAAGCTGGCGACAAAGAGATCCTCGGGGATCTTGACGCCCGCTTTTTCAAGCGTCTTGACCAGCATCAGCCCCGTCACGTCGTTTGCGCTGATGACGGCGTCGTAGGAGGAGATCAGGGGAATCAGGCTCTCGCAGACGTTGCGCGTCTGCCCGCGGAAGAAGAAAACGTCGTCATATCCGAATATGCCGTGTTTGTAATTGAGAAAGGCCTTCATCTTGAGCAGGTCTGCCGCCGAGTCGGAGTTGATCCCGAGCAGCGCCACCCGCTTTTTGTTATAGCGGTAAAAATAGTTGAGCACGTCAAAGGTCGCAAGCTCGTAATCCGCAACGGAGAAGCCGGATGCGATGATCCCGTTCTGGTGGGCGCAGCCGACGAGGACCGCCTTCTTCCCGCGGTAGCGGAGCATCTCGGTCACGAGCTTCATCCAGCCGAACGAAGCGCCCGCGCACAAAACGACGGGGGCGTTCTCAAATGCGGGCGGGAGCGTCTCGCCGTCCGATTCGCCGCAGATCAGGTCGTAGCCTCTGCTTTTCGCTTCCAGCTTGATCCCGCGGATATAGAGGGAGGTCCAATGGGTGTCTGCGTTATTTTTCTGGATCAGGAGATAAGCGTTCATCTTTGCCTCCGACCGTCAGTCATATTCAAACAGATTATACAATAGGAAGGGAGTATTGTCAAGGTCAAAACCGCGTCCCGTATTTCCAAAAAGATTGGTCTTGCAACTTTCGGCACGGCGTGGTAGGATAATGGTGAAACCGATAAGGAGATGATTCAAAATGAAAAAAGGTTGCTTTCTGATTTTGCTGCTTTCCGCGTTGCTCGTCGTTTCCTCCTGCGCTCCCGCCGCGCCCGCGGGGACGGACACCGACGCGCGGACCGAGCCGGAGACTGTCCCCGCCGAGACCGTCCCGGAGACGATGCCCGAGACGGCGCCGGAGACGGAAAAACCGCCTCTCCCCCGCAAGATCGCCTGTGTCGGCGACAGCATCACCTACGGCGTCGGCGCCTCCGACCGCACCAAAACTTCCTATCCCGTTCTGCTGCAAAAGCTGCTCGGCTCCGGCACGGCGGTCCGCAACTTCGGCCGTTCCCGCGCCTACGCCATCAATAACAAAAACGAAGAGTACAAGTACGCGAGCGACCAGAGCGTCGCTTACACCGAGACGGCGGAATACCGCTCCAGTCTCTCCTTCCTCCCCGACGCCGTCGTGATCATGCTCGGCACCAACGACGCCTACGTCGCCCACCAGAACACCGACGTGGCGGCAAAATTCCACCGCGAGCTTTCCGCTCTGGTCAAGAGCTATCAGTCGCTTTCCTCCTCGCCGAAGATCTACCTGATCCTCTGCGTCGACCGATATGATACGGCGATCCGCAAAAAGAATCTCGCGGAGGTCATTCTCCCCGAGATCGAGTCCGTCGCACGGGAACTGGGGACCGAGGTGATCGACCTCCACACTCCCACCGCGCCCTACGCGACGGCCGCGAGCGGGTATTATACCGACGGGATCCACCTCACCGACGTCGGCTACGAGCTGATGGCGGACGAGATCTATAAAAGTCTTACAAAATGATGGAGAAGAAAATGAAAAAGAAACAGGACGCAACGGTCTGCTATCGGGATATCGTCATCCCGACCTACAAGCCGGGCAAGCCGGAAGACCTCCCGATGTTCTTTGAGAAAAAGCCCTATCAGGGCGCGAGCGGACGCCTCTATCCGATCCCCTTCACGACGGAGATCAGCGATGAAAAGCAGGACGTCACCTATCACGCGGCGGTCCTTGAGAACGAGTATATCTATCTCGAGGTCCTGCCGGAGATCGGCGGCAAGGTCCAGCGCGCGCTCGACAAGACCACGGGCTACGACTTCGTTTACTACAACAAGGTGATCAAGCCCGCCATGGTCGGACTTGCCGGTCCGTGGGTCTCCGGCGGCATCGAGTTCAACTGGCCGCAGCATCACCGCCCCACGACCTTTATGCCGCTCGAGTCCGCGATCACGGAAGGGGAGAACGGCGAAAAGACCGTCTGGGTCGGCGAGGTCGATCCCCTCTACCGGATGAAGGGGATGGCGGGGATCACGGTCGAGCCGGGCCGCTCCTATTTCAAGGCGAAGGTGCGTCTCTTCAACCGTACGGCAGTCCCGCAGCCCGTGATGTGGTGGGCGAACCTCGCCGTTGAGATCAACCGCGACTACCGCGTCGTTTTCCCGCCGGACGTCGAATACGTCAACGACCACGACCGCCGCGCCGTCCTCGAGTGGCCGATCGCCCGTGGCATCTACCATACCGCCCGCCCCTTCGATTTCGGCGAGGGGACGGACATCCACAATCTCTCGAACATCCACGTCCCCTCCTCCTACCTTGTCTCCAAAGGCCAGAGCGACGCGGACTTCATCTCCGGCTACGACGAGGGGAAGGGCTGCGGCATCGTCACCGTTGCCGACCATCACATCTCCCCCGGCAAAAAACTCTGGCACTGGGGCAACCATCCCTTCGGGGACAAGTGGTGCGCCAATCTGACCGACGACGGCTCGCATTACGTCGAGCTGATGACCGGCGTCTATACCGACAATCAGCCGGACTTCACCTGGCTCGCCCCGTACGAGACGCGCACCTTTGAGCAGTACTGGTATCCGGTGCGCGAGATCGGCGAGGTCAAAAACGCTACGGTCGACGCCGCCGTCAATGTGGAAAAGCGCGGCGCGAAGATCTACGCGGGGATCTACGCGACCGGCGTGTTCGGCAACGCCCGCGTCCTGGTCCGGGAAGGGGACAAGGTCCTGCTCGACACCCGCGCCGACGTCGCGCCCGACAAGGTCTTTGAGGCGGAGATCCCCGCCCGCGGGATCGACTTTTCCCGTGTGACGCTCTCCTTCCTCTCCGCGGAGGGGAAAGAGCTGGTCGGCTACCGCTATTATCAGCGCGGACAGAAAAAGCCGATCGAGCCCCGTAAGCCCGCTCTGCCGCCGAAGGAGATCAAAACGAACGAGGAGCTCTACCTCAACGGCAGGCATCTTGAGCAGTACCGCCACTTTGCCTACGAACCGACCGACTATTATCTTGAGGCGCTCTCCCGCGACCCGGGCGACGCCCGCTGCAATACCGCGATGGCGGGGATCAAGCTCGCCCGCGGAGAGTTCGACGCCGCGATCGAGTACGCCGACCGTGCCCTCGCCCGCCTCTGCCTCCGCAACTTCAACCCCGAGGATACCGAGGCGCACTATATCAAGGCGCTCGCTCTCCGTTATCTCGGCAGGGAGAAGGAGGCTTACGACAGCTTTTTCGCCGCTTCCTGGAGCTACCGGTTCGCGGCCGCTTCCTATCTTGCGCTCGCGGA
>CACYYS010000015.1 GCA_902778725.1 uncultured Ruminococcus sp. | reverse complement strand
GGCTTTTGTTTCTTCTGTTACCTGAAACGGATCGGCATCCCAACACCAATCGCCGTCAAGAAAAACACTGTTCGGCAACTCCTTTTTCAGCTGCTGACTCACCGTCGTTTTACCGACGCCCATTGTACCGCCGATCAGATATATTGTTTTCATATCTGTTCCTCACAAATCCAGATTTGTCGATCTCTTTTCATGTTTTATTATACTCAGAAAGCGTGAACTTTTCAACCGGTTGGAAAGAAATGATGTTTGCTCCGTCGGCGCAAGTGATGCAGTTTGCTTTGCAAACAGTGATGTATTGCGGCTGTGCCGCAACGTGATGTGATGTGTTCCGCTTTTCCCGCGCCGAAGGCGCACATCACGCACGAAGTGCACATCACTTGCGAAGCAAACATCACGTTCCGCGAGAGCGGAACACATCGTTCAAAAAAACGCCTTTTGTCGGTAGACAAAAGACGTTTTTTTGCTGTCTAAGAACTACTAAAAGGTACAATACCGAGCTAAGAACACCAAAAAGTACACCAGGCACTTTTCTCTACCGAAAAATCGCTATTGTTTGATTTATAATAATATAAGTATTGCCTTCTCAATACTTATGTGCTATAATCTTACGCAGAAAGGTGGTGCAATATGTCTTTTTCTTACAAACCGCTTTGGAAACTATTGATCGACAAAGAAATGACAAAAAAAGAGTTGATGGAAGCCACGGGGATATCTAAATCAACTATGGATAAAATGGGACGCGGCGGGCAGGTTTCATTAGAAATTGTTGATCGTATTTGCTCTTATTTTAATTGTGATGTAACAGATATTCTTGAACACGTATCGGCGGAGGCAAAGAAATGAATGGCGTTAATACTCTTATAAAATGGCCCGGTGGCAAAGCAAGAGAAATAAAGTATATTGAAAAAATCATACCCCATTTTGATAGATATGTGGAGCCTTTTTTTGGCGGCGGTGCCATGTTCTTTTATTTACAACCCAAAAGAGCAATTATAAACGATATTTCTGTTGATTTGACAGAGTTTTACAGACTTGTGAAAGAACAAAACAAGTCTTTTTATCACTATCTTTGCGCTTATGACATTTTGTTGACATCTTTGCTTAATACATGTGATGATAACTATGAAGATATTTATAACCTCTATGATGAATTAAAAGGCGGCATTCTTTCTACGATTAATTTTAATCAAGAACTCAAAACACTTGTAAAAAGGATACTCGTCAACCTTTCCTCTGATAGTGTAAAAGCCCTGGTTCTTGATGTAGAGTTGTTTAAAAAGCAAATTATTGATAATACCGCTGATAAGATGGTTCGAACAATAAAAAATGAGGAAAAATCTCCGTTCACTAACGAAGATTTAAAAGAAAACCTCATAACCGGGTTTGTTAGCGGACTCTATATGTACTTCAGAGATGTTTATAATGACATATTATTGAAGCGCAGAAAAACACCCGGCATTGAATATGACATTGCGAATTTCTATTTCATAAGGGAGTATTGTTACGGTTCAATGTTCCGTTACAACGGAAAAGGAGAATTTAATATTCCTTACGGAGGTATGTCGTACAATAGGAAGTCTTTTAAGTCTAAAATTGAGACTATTTTTTCAAGTAATACAGAAACTGTATTTGAAGGGACTGATATTTATTGTAAGGACTTCGAAGATTTCTTTTCTACAGTTGAGTTGGATGGAAACGACTTCATGTTTCTGGATCCCCCATATGATACCGACTTTTCCGATTATGAAGGGAAAGATTTTACAAAGGCAGATCAAAAAAGACTGGCCGACTCATTGAAAAAAACACGAGCCAAATTTATTTTGATTATTAAGAATACAGATTATATATATTCCTTATATCAAGATAACTTTACCATTCTTTGTTTTGACAAAACATATACATACAATGTGCGCAGCCGAAACGATAGAAACGTTGAGCACCTGATAATAACAAATATGCCCGTGTAAAAAGATTCTCCCCGTTGAAACGTGGAGAATGGTGTTCATTTCTTGATTATTCCTTTGAGTTCTTCGATCGTAATTGGACGTTTGCTTGAACGATGAATCATCCGATGACAGTTTGAACACACTGGTTTCACTTTCGATAAAGCTTCAGAAATATAGCTCTCAAAGCCATCATCGGAGTATTGATAAACCGGCTTTTCGTGATGTATTTCGATAAAGCCCTTACCTAGCTCGCCATAATTATCTTCGAAGCAAAAGCCACAGGCATCGCAATAAATCTTACCATCTTTGTTTTTATAGTGTTCTATTGCCGCATCACGCAAACGTTTCGATCGTTTTCTAACAACAGTATCTTTAATCGAGGTTTTCCCTTCCGAAATCATTTCGTCTTCGCTATATACATAAACTACATGCTTTTTAGAATTGCTTTTTCTAATCAAAGATGCTGCTTTAGAAACTTCTTCATAATCAAACTTATTCGAAAACAAGTACTCTATTTGAATAAGATTGTCGTGCAGATACTTTTTCCCTGCATCAGAAAGCGTGTATTTGCCGGAAGAGTTTATATTTGTGTATCCTCCCATATCGTTGCTATCACGATGTGATTTAAGGTTACGAACTTTCTGAGAAAACTTTGTGTCTTTGCGGTTTTTAAGGATTTCCGCGTCTTCTCCTGAAGGATTAAAAACCGCTGTTAATTCTTTTATTAAATCAGATGTTGAAACAGCGCCATCGCGTTCAATAATATACAAAGCGGGCAAAACTAATTCTTTTTCTTCAATTCTCATAGTTGTCCCCCTATTCTTTTTTTAGCAGCATCAAAATATTTCTTATCAATTTCACAGCCTACAAACTTTCTATCGCATATTTTTGCCGCGACACCAGTTGATCCAACACCCATAAATGGATCAAAAACAATATCCCCTGGATCGCTTGCAATTCTTATTATGTGCGATAGAAGACCAATCGGTTTTTGAGCAGGATGCTTTGGATTTCGCAATCTCTCCGGCGGCATGCATATAGGAGATTCATAAAAATTATGCATATCGTTTTGGTTAGAGAAATTCCATTTGTGTCCTTTGTTCCAAAGGCAAATTATCATTTCGCAACTGTTTAAAAAACCAGTCTTATAGATTTTTGGTGCGGGGTTGGTTTTATGCCAAATAAAAAACTGAAAAGTATCAAAATTTGGATCAAATACCTCGTGCCACTTTCCAATTAGGTTATAACTCGTGAAAACAAAAATATTGCCGTCAGGTTTAAGTATTCTTTTGAAGTCTTCGAGAAAATCTTTTGGCTCTAAAGGAATGTCATCCCATTTTGCAATGTCATTATTTAGCGCCGCTCTTCCTGGTAAAGGTATGTTCCCGGTAGAGTATTGAGATATATTATAAGGCGGATCTGTGAGAATTAAATCAATACTATTATCGGGAATACTTTTCATGTATTCCAAACAATCTCCCTTAATTAATCGCGCCATATTACTCTCCAATACAATCGCTTATCATATTGTTTATACGCTTATTGAGATCAATCTCTTCCAACGCATCGCGATATATCAAGGTAAAATCATTAAACGAAATGCCCTCTGGCAGTATTCTGCTCCAGAAGTTTGCGCCGATTAAGAACATCGAAGGGTAGTTTAAATGCTTCTTTACTGCGCCGGTCCAAGTATTTCCTTCTCCGTCCTTGTTATATAAGGTGGCAAAATAAGCCCTGCAGTTTTCAATGCCCATATCGACATAAATTGTAAGCAGTTTTTCAACGTTAGACGGGGCATTAGAACTATCTAAATCTCCGCCCGCTTTTAACTCCATTACATTCCAGTTTTCACCGTCAAAAAAGGCTAAATCAACAGGTTTAGTATATGTTTTACCTGTTTTATACTCAAGCGATAACGGAAGCAGCACTTCTTCGCAGGATTGGTGAGTCACACCACTCTCAGTGCGTAATGCACCTCTCCCGCGTGCTTCATTGTTAGCTCTAAACGAGGCTATGCGCCCACGCAAATCACCGTTGTATGTATCAACATCTGTAACTACAATTTGTCCTGTAACAGATGCAGGGTTAATATTATGGGCGATGTTACGAGGATTGACAATCGCCGGAACATTCTCTTCTCCAAAAGTTACTCTTGCAATTCTTTTTGCGCATGCTTCAATTGCAAATCCGCTTTTGGATTCAAAACTGCTGACAAAAACCATACTGGCGGTTATTCGTTCATCCATTTGACTTAATAAAAAATTGTTGACTTTTCTTTTGTAGTTGGCATAAAAGTCTGCTTCGATAAGGTTCGTCAAATTTGAAAATTCTTCAACTACAATTCTCTTGATTGTTTCTCTCATTGTTCTTTCTCCTCGATAAACAGTTTATAGGTATCAACACTAAGCGCATCAGCAATCCGCTGAACATTTTCAAGAGCAATGCTTCGACGATAACACTCTACAGCGCTGATATATGTACGATGAAGTCCACATTTTTCGGCAAATGCCTCTTGCGACAACCCTGTTTGCTTGCGATACTTTTTTAAGTTGTCGCCAAAGACTTTTATAATATCCATCTTGCAGGCCTCCTTTTGTTAAAGCATAGCATGAATGAACACAAAGAGTCTACATACAATAAGTAACATTGGTTTTTGTCTCAGATTATGAATGACTAAAAAGCAAAGATACAGCAAGTAAAATAACGCTTTAAGACGAAATGTCAATACGTTTAAGCGAACTAAGTCGTTCGTTTAAACGAAATGAAGAACGACCCATAATGCTTCAATTTGCTACTCAAATCGCGGTTCAAGTCTTGCCTCCTATGTTCTTTTGTTCTTTCTTTACAGCGCAAAGAAACGCAAAAAGTACACCAGCGTTTTCAGGCTATTTCTGCCGCTGAAAGCAAATAATGGGCTCCGAAGCAGCCGATCGCCCGCTCCGAAGCCCGATTTTACTATAATTTACCCGTTTTTTGCCCAAAATGCAAGAAAAAACCTCTTTTGCCATGGTAGACAAAAGAGGTTTCTTTGATGGCGGAGAAGGAGAGATTCGAACTCTCGCGCCGGTTTCCCGACCTACGCCCTTAGCAGGGGCGCCTCTTCGACCTGCTTGAGTACTTCTCCATCGTCCGGCTGGTCGATGTGTGACCGGACTGCTTTATTATATAACACGCCGGGCGGGATGTCAAGAAAAATCCGGAAATTTTGCCCGCGTTTTTCCCGCCTCCCGTTTTTTGCAGAGAAGAGGGCGCCGCCTTTCAGAAAAGGGGAGAAGGACCGCCTCCGGAGGGGAAAGGCGCCGATTTTTGCAGGACGGAGCGGATTGCTTATGCAGGCGGGGTGTGGTAAAATAAAAAAACAAGAAAAAAACAAAAGAAGAGCTTGCCGGCGTTTTTCCTGCACGGAAACAGAACAACCTCGCTCCGACCGATTTTTGCAAGGAGAAATCATATCATGTCTTTTTTTGAGCGTTTGATCGTCTTTTTGCAGTTTGAGATGCCGCGGCCGACCAATTACGGCTGGTTCCATCTGCTTGCGCTCGGCGTCCTTGTCGCCGTGATCGTCCTGCTCGCGCGGACGCGGCCGGACCCGGAGCGGGTCCTCTTCGCCGCCGCCGTGATCTCGATCTGCTTTGAGTGCTACAAACAGATCTCCTTTTCCTATAACGGGCAGGAGTGGAGCTATCCGTGGTATATTTTTCCCTATCAGTTCTGCTCCACGCCGATGTACGCGGCGCTGCTTGCCGTCCTCCTCAAACGCGGCAAAGTTCACGACGCGCTCTGCGCCTTTCTCGCCTCCTACGGGCTCTCCGCGGGGATCGCCGTGATGGCGTACCCCGACAGCTGCTTTGTCTCTGAGGTCCTGATCAACGTCCAGACGATGACGCACCACGGTCTGCAGGTCGTGATGGGGTGCTATCTCCTGATCTCCGGCGCGGTCCGGCCGACAAAGCGGACGTTCTTTTCCGCCGCCGCGGTCTTCGGGGCGTTTGTCTCGCTGGCGCTCTGCATCGACGTTGCGACCTATCACGCCGGACTGAACGGCGGCCTTGAGATGTTCTATATCTCTCCCTATCACCCTTCGATCCTCCCGGTCTTCGACCGGCTCTCCGTTTTGCTCCCCTATCCGCTCTTCCTCCTTTGTTATCTTCTCTTTTTCTCCCTCGGCGCCGCGATCCCCCTCGTTGTCGCGCGGGGCGTCGCCCGCCTCCGCCGGAAAGGATAAAAAAAGATCGCCGGACGCATCCGGCGATCTTTTTATTTTTTCTTCAGCACCTCAAAGGCGAGGTCGATTTTCTCAAGCGCGGCGGCGGCCGGCTCGCTGTAAGCGGCGTAGACGGACGTCCAGTCGGAGTCCCCCTGCCGGAACCGGTAGATCAGCTGCTTGTTGATGTCGGCGGGCTGGTAGAAGAGACCGAGATCGAAGGCGCGGGAAACGCGCAAGAGCTCGAGGATCGGGCGGCTTTCCCCGTCCCGGGCTTTGCTGCCGGTCAGCGTTTTTTCATAGTAGGCGGAGGGGATGAACTGCGAGGAGAAGTAACCGATCGTCTCAAGGATCCTGCCGGCGAGGTCCTTTTCCTTCTGCACGGCGGGCACGCAGAGGAAACGCGCGTTGAAGGGAGAGACGTTCGCCTGATAGGATTCCTGCTCCTCGTCGAGCTTGAAGACCGGCAGGATGCCGTACGGGGTGTCGGTATCGCGGAAGAGGCTGACCTCGCCGAGCGGCGCGATCAGAAAGAGCGCCTGATCGTCCGGAAACATCGTCCGGTCGTGGTAGCTTGCGGAGTTGTTGACGGCGGTGCCGTCCTGGTTGAACTTCTGCTGGAAGCGGAGAACGCAGTTCTGCCGGGAGAATTCCACATACCGCCGGAAGGCGGCGGCGGTCCGCTCGGTGCCGAGCGTGAGGCAAAGATCCCCGCTTGCGGGGTCGACGGCGGCGCAGCGCTCGCCCGCGCCGTTGACGACGGCGTAGATCGAGTCGTCGCATACGATCGAGCCGTAGCGGTCCCGGTCGGTAAAACGGGAGTCCCCGTCCAGATCCTCCGAGATCAGAGCGGTGGCCTCCATCCAGCGGTCTATCGTCCATTTTCCGCTTTCCGCCAAAGCGTAGAGGTCGGGGACGCCGCGTTCGTTTGCCAGCTTTTTGTTGAAGGCGATGACCGCCGTGGCGTCAAAGATATCAAGGCTGAAGTCCCCGGTCATAAAAAAGAGCATCCCCTTCACCGTGAAGGCGTCGACGGAGCGGCGGTCCCACCACGGGGAATTCACGTTGAGCCCGGAGACGGTCAGAAGATCGGTCAGGTCGCCGCCGGCGGCGTTTTTTGCCGTGTCGTAGGCGGGGAGGACCGCCGCGTCATAGGGAGCGTCCCCCGTCGCGCGCAGCTTTTGCAGCTCGCCGTAGCCTTGCGCGGAGCCGGTCGTGGAGGTCGCGTTTTTCTGCACGGCGGAGAGCCGGACGCGGAGGCTTGCCTCTACCGCGGCGTTGCGCTCCCGGATCGCCCGGTCGAGGACGGGAGCGCCGGAGCCGCTGTCCGCAAAGTCGTTGATATAGCCCCCGGTCCTGAAGCCGACTTCATAAACGGTAAATTCATAATTTTCCAGATCCTCCTCCGGGAGCGAAAAGCTCTCCTCGCCCGTGCCTTCCGGGAGTGAGGAGACGGCGGAGGGATCGGCGCCGGGGGTCGGCGTGCTTGCTCCGCAGCCCGCGAAAAACGCACCCGAAAGGAGCGACAGGCAGAGGAGGAGCGCCGCCCGGCGGCGGAAGGGGATCGTCATATCGTTCTCCTTGAAGAGACCGTCTTTGCCTGGATGCAAAGAACGTTTTTTCCTATTATATCGGATTTTTCTTCTCCCGTCAATCATAAAATCGGAAAAAGGCGGAAAAGCGCGAAAGGCGCACAGCGCTTCTCTTCGCTATTCGGAAAAAAATATTTGCAAATCAAGAAAAATATATTGACAAACGATAAATTCCGGGGTATACTGTACCCGTCGAAACCAAAAGAGCGAAAAAAACCGGAGGGAGATATGAAACGACCCGATCTGCTGACCGTGCTGTGCCTTGTGCTGACCGTTTTGTGCGGCGGGCTCCTTGTTTGCGGATTTTTCTTTGCGCCGTCCGCGCTGCGGCTTTACGTGGAGAGCACGGGGCGCCCGGAGAGCATCATTCCGGACATCCTGCGCACCTTCTACGCCGCCGCGCCCTTTGCGCTCGGCGGGATGTTCGTGCTCGCGGTGCTGCTCGTCGGTATCATGCGGGGGGAGATCTTTGTCCGCCGCAACGCGGTGCTGCTCCGCGTCCTGGCGCTGTGCGCCGCCGTCGCCTCGGTCCTTTGCGCCGCCGTCGGCTGGCGGTATCTGCCGCTGCTCCTTTGCGCGGGCGTGGGATTTTTCCTTTCCGTGATCGTCGCGGTCCTCTCCCGTCTCTTTTTTGCCGCGGCGGAGATCAAGGCGGAAAACGCCCTCACGATATAGGAGGGATCTCTGTGAAAAAAACGGTGCTCAAACTCGATCTGATGATGCTCCGGCGCCGGATGCCGCTGGGGGAACTGGCGGCGCGCGTCGGCATCACGCAGGCCAATCTCTCGATCCTGAAAAACAATAAAGCCAAGGCGATCCGTTTTTCCACCCTGGAGGCGCTGTGCAGGGAATTGGACTGCACCCCCGGCGACCTGATCGCCTATGAAGAAGAAGAGGAGGCGTTCCGCTATGAACCGAGAACCTGAAGAGACCCGCCCCGTGCAGGAGACGGAGACAAGACCGGCCCCGCCGCCGTCCGCTCCCGCGGGCGGAGAGGGCGCGCCCGCGCCCGGCCCGGCCTACCCCCCGTACGGCTCCCCGTACGCTCCCTACGCTCCGGCGCCCGCCGCTCCCGCGGCGCAGAGGACCGCGCCCGTCCGCCGCGACCGCATCTTTTTCCTGCTCTTTTTCGCGGTCAATTTCTGCTTTTTCGAGTTTGCGTATCATTACAGGATGCGCCTCGGGCTGACGGTGTATTTTGTCGCGCTCTTTGTTGTCACGGCTTTCTATCTTTTGCCGGGGAGGAAGGCCTCTCCCTTCCCGCTGCTTTGCGGGGCGCTCGGCGTCCTGCTCTCCTGCGGCTTCTCCGTCTCCGCGGAGCCGACGGTTTCCTTCCTCGCCTTTTCGGCGGTCGAGCTGCTTTACCTGATCTTTGCCGGCGGCGTCTCCGGCACGCTCTTCCACGGCAGCGACACGGCGGCGATGCTCGTCGACACCTCGGCACTCTTTTTCGTCCGTCCCTTTGAGGAGGCGGGCGCTCTCTTCCGCCGCTCGCGCGCCGCGGAAAGCGGGAAGAACACCGACGCGAAGAAGCTCCTCAAAACGCTCCTGTATCTCACGATCGGCGTGATGCTGGCGATCCCCGTCCTTGTCGTCGTTTTCCCGCTTCTGATGACGGCGGACGGCGCTTTCTCCTCCCTCGTCGAGCGGATCGCGGAGCGTTTCCCCTCCTCGGTCGGACGGATCCTCCTTAATCTGCTCCTCGCCTTCGCCCTGCTGCCCTTTACCGCGGGGATGCTCTTTTCCCAGCGCTATCCGAAAAAACCGGTAAAGCGCAGCGACGGCTTCGCGCCCGCGCGCGGCGTGGAACCGGCGATCACCTGCGGCTTTCTCGGACTTCTTTCGCTCGTTTATCTCGCCTACCTCTTTTCCCAGCTCGCCTATTTCTTTGATGGGTTTGCCGGGCTGCTGCCGGAGGGCTTTGAGACGAACGCCGAGTACGCGCGCCGCGGCTTCTTTGAGATGTGCGGGATCTCCGCGATCGATCTTCTCGCTCTTTTCGTCGCGCTTTCCACGATGAAGAGGGAGGGGAAGGCCGCCCGCGCGGCGGGCGCGCTCGCGGTCTTCGTCGATCTCTTCAGCCTTGTCCTGATCGCCACCGCGCTCTCCAAGATGTTCCTCTATGTAAAGACCTACGATCTCAGCGTCCTGCGCCTGCTCACCAGCGTTTTCATGCTCGTGCTCGCGCTCGCCTTCCTTCTGATGCTGATCCGCATCTTCTTTTGCCGGTTCGCCTATATGCGGATCTTCACGGTCGCCTGCGCCTGTGTGCTGATCCTTCTCCTCTTTTGCAACGTCCGCGGCTTTGTCGCCGATTATAACGCGGACCGCTACCTCTCCGGCGAGCGGGATACGGTGGACGTCGCCTATTTCCGGGAGCTCGGCGTTTCCGCCGCGCCCGCGCTCGAACGCCTCTGCCGGGAGGCGAAGGATCCGGAGATCCGGCAAAAAGCGCTGGATCGGGTCCGCGCCCTGCCCGCGGAGGAGGAAGGGATCTTCTCCTTTACCGTGGAGAGCCGCCGCGCCGCGCGGATCCGCGCCTCTCTCGTCGGCGGAGAGACAGGAAAGTGATCCGAAAAGAGAAAGACCCGCGGGAGCGGGTCTTTTCCTTTTCCCAAAGGTCAAAAAACAGAAGGTTTTTTCCGCTGAAAATAGTCTTGCAAACCGCCGGTTTCTTTGATAAAATAAAGAAAAGCCCGCCGCGAGGCGATCTTTTGAAATTAGATAATTATCAAACAATGCAGAACAAAGTCGTTCGATGAACGGGAAAGGTTGTGCTATGAAAAGACCGGGATTTTTGCTGTTTCTCCTCTTTCCGCTGATCGTCCTTTTGATGACGACCGCCTGCGACGGGACGCCCGCCGTCCCCGCGGATACGGCCGGCGGGGAGACGGCTCCGTCCCAGAGCGGCGCGCCGGAGACGGACGCGGAGACGCTGCCGCCGGAGCCGGAGGGAGCGTTCCTCCACACGATCGCGGAGCTCAACACGGCAAAAGGGGAGATCGACGATCACGCCGGGGAGCAGGACCACTCCTCCCTCGAGCTGGACTGGCGCTCCGCCGTGATGCTGACGGGCAAGCAGCTGCGCACCCTTACCCCCTACTACCCCCGGATCAAAAAGTGCCCGGACGGAGGCTATATCCTCTTCTATAATTCCGGCGTGACGGGTCCGGACATCTATTATACCCTCAGCGACGATCTCCGCACCTGGTCGACGCCCAAGCTCTTTGCAAGCAGCAGCGGATCGAAGTATCTTTACGCCACGGCGGACGCTCTGGTCCTGCAGAACGGAGAAATGCTCGCCGTCTATTCCTTCCGGCCGAAGGACGGCTATAAGACCGATCTCTATAACAGCGGGCTCAAGGTGCGCCGCTCGACGGACAACGGCAAGACCTGGGGCATGCCGCAGCGCATCTATATCGGGATGAACTGGGAGCCCTATCTCTCGCAGGACGAGGACGGGACGGTCTACTGTATCTTCACCCATACCGCGCCCTACGTCCACTATTACGGATATAACGAGACGATCCGGTCCAGCGGTTCGGCGATCGTCCGCTCGACGGACAACGGCAAGACCTGGACGCCGGAGGTCAAGGGTCCTCCCTTTGAAGCGCAGCGCGTGATCCAGGATTACGTCGGGGATCTCGACGGACGGAAGATCATGAACGACCAGATGCCCATCCTCCTCAAGCTCCACAACGGGCGCTATATGATCGCCTGCGAGCGGCAGGAGATCAATAAATCCCACTGGTATATCGATCTCGGCTACGCGGACGATCTGGAGTATTCCCTCGGGCTGACGGAGGTTGGACCCGCCGACCGCCTGAACAAAAAGTTCCTCGGCACCGGTCCCTATCTCGCGCAGTTCCCGTCCGGCGAAACGGTCATCACCTATAACCGCGGCGGCTTCAACGCCGTGATCGCGGGCGCGAACGGGAAAGGGTTCCAGATGGCGCAAAAGCCCTTCGAGGCGGTCTCCACCACCTGCCACTGGCAGTCGACGGAGCTCTTTACCTCCCATTCTCTCCTCGCCGCTTTTGAGAACAAGAAAGAAAACAAGCAAAACGATCTCGTCTACGGTCTTCTCTATCTCAATCACCGCATCAACGCGGGAGAGATGAAGGCGACGCCGGACGGCAGCGCCGCCGAGTGGCGCAAAAACACCGACGCGCTCTTCCTCGGCGCCGTGAGCCAGGCGCAGGCTTCCTTCCGCTTCGGCTGTGACGCGGAAACCGTCTCGATCCTGATCGAGCGGCTCGACAGCGCCCTCGACCGGGACGGGGACTGCGAAGAACTGACGATCGCTCCGGCGGCAAAAGGGCCGTTCTACCGCGTGATCACCGACGCAAGCGGGATCCGCTCCGCCGTGCGGGTGGAGAACGGCGCGGAAACGCCCGTTTCCCTTACCGGAGTTTCCCTCCTTGTCACCGAGGAGAATACCGCGGATCCCGACCGTCTCGGCAGGATCACCGAGCTGGTACTTGACCGCGCCGCCCTCGGCTTTACCGGCGACACCCTCTATTTCAACGCCGTGCTCCGCAATACGGACGAGGGAACGGCCTCCGCGCCCGACACCTTCAGCGATTGCCGCGCGGCCGATCCCGCCACCTGGAAGCCGGTCCGCCTCGCCCCCGTAAAGTAAACCCGCAAAAAGGATCCGCGGCCGCGGCGGATCCCGAATACGTCCGCAAAAAGAAGGACGGTGTGATCGAAAAGGGTCGCGCCGTCTTTCCTTTTTGCGGCGCGGGCCTCAGGAAACCGGCGATGCCGGGATCGCGGCATCGCCCGGTCATTCGCAGATAAATGCACTTGAAAATCCGCCGGGTCCGTGATACAATATACCGGTAAGATCCCGGAGGATCGGAGCGGCGGCGAGGACCGCCATTCCCGCTCCGGACCGCGCCGAAGCGGACCCTTTGTACCCTGCATCGGCAGGAGCCGCAAACAAGGACAGGATAAGAGATTCAATCGGAAAGATTTCTTTGAAAGGATTGGTAAAACCATGAAAAAGACACTTTGCTGTATTTTCGCCGCCGTCCTGCTGGCCGCCTTTTTGGCAGGATGCGGAGCAGGCGGATCCGGATCGGAAACCCCGGGTTCCGCTTCAGTAGGATCCGGCGAAAGCCAGACCGACGCCGGAAAGGGAGGGGCGAAAGAGTTTACGGCGCCGGTCCGTTTGGAGACGGAGTACGTCGAGTTTTGCCTGCCGGAAGATCACGACGGAGTTTCTTTTACCGATATGGGGGCAAACTGTGTGCTGATGATCGACCGGTACGGCAATGACGTGGCCGCTTATCATGAGTACGACCGTTACGGAGAGATCCAAAAGAAAACGGTGGGCGGCTACACCTTTGATTATCAGAAATTCAATTATATGGATCTCCCCAACTGGAGGATCTATGTGATCCGTATCTTCCATAACGGCGATTACTACCGCTTTCTTTACAACGTTTATGCCACCGAATACGACGACGCTCAGGTCGAAAAATTCATGGGGACGATCCGCTTTGTCTCCTGACCGGAACGTTTGAATCCTTGAAAGTGTAAAATAATTCAAAAAAGGAGACGTTCTCAGATGAAAAGAATAATCGCTTTGCTTTTGATCCTGACCTTTGCGATCGGTTTCGCCGCCTGCGGCGCAAAGAACGAAAACGCCGCGGATCCGTCCGGAAAACAGACGGAAGCCGCGCCGGAAAGCGGCGCAAACGGCGGGGAGATCGCGATAGGCGATCATACCGTCAGACTTACGGACGAACTGCGCCACGGAGATTTGCGTTTTCTGGCGCCGGAGAAAGCCGAAAAAGCGGGATACGATCAGGTTTACAGCCTCTGCTCCCGTGTCGGCGAGGACGTGCTCTTTACGATCAGCATCGTGTATTTTAAGGGGAAAGACGTCGATGAGGTGATGAGCGGATCCGATTACAACATGACGGACAGGACCGCGGGCGGTCTGACGTACCGCTATTTTGAAGACAGCGAAGACGGAACGGCGGAGCATACGTACGTCCGTTATTTCAACGGGACCACCTACGCGATCAGTTTTGTGTCGGATTTTGATACGGCGGCGCTGGAAACGGCGTTTCTTGCAAACGTCCGTTTTGAAAAAGAGTGATCTTGCCGGGAGGACCCGAAAAGCGAAAGAGAAAAGCGGTAAGATTTCCGGCGATACTGCTCTCCGCCGCCCTTCTGTTCGGACTTTGCGCCTGCGGCGCCCGGCCGAGGCGGACGGTTAAGCGGCTGACAGGATCTTGAGGCAGACGAAAAGAAAAAACGGAAGGCTATGCCGGAGAGGGAGAAAAAGATATGGGAAAAATCAAATTCCTGCCGTTTCTGTTGCTTGCGTTCCTTTTGCTTTCGGCGCTCTCCTGCGGTACACCCGCCCCTTCGGGGGAGACGGCGGCTCCGGAGACCGCCGCGCCGGAAACGGACGCGGAGACGCTGCCGCCGGCGCCGGAGGGGGCGCTCCTCCATACGATCGCGGAGCTCAATACGGGGGCGGACGCGATCGACGGTCACGCGGGCGAGCAGGCAAATTCCTCGCTTGAGCTTGACCGGCGTTCCGTCGCGGTGCTGACGGCGCAGGATCTGAAGACTACCCTTTCCTATTATTACCGGATCAAAAAGCGTCCGGACGGGGGTTACATTCTCTTTTACAGCGCCTGCGCGGCGCGCCGCCCCAACGTGAAGGCGCTGGATATTTGCTGTATCCTCAGCGACGACCTGATCACCTGGTCGGAGCCGATCACTCTTGCAAAGAGCGCCGGTTCCTCCCGCAATTACGCCACGGCGGACGCTCTCTTTCTCCAAAACGGCGACCTGCTCGCCGTCTATTCCTACCGGCCGAAGGAAGGGTATGAGACCGATCTCTGCAGCAGCGGGCTGGAGATCCGCCGTTCGGCCGACGGCGGCAGGACCTGGTCGGAGCCGCAGCGCATCTATACCGGGATGAACTGGGAGCCGAATCTCCTCCAGGACGACGACGGTACGGTCTACTGCGCCTTCACGCATACCGCGCCGTACGTCCATTACTACGGCTACAACAAAACGATCCGCTCCAGCGGCTCGGCGATCATCCGCTCGACGGACAACGGCGTCACCTGGACGCCGGATGTGACGGGTCCTCCGTTCGAGGCGCGGCGCGTGATCCAGGACTACGTCGGGGATCTCGACGGCCTCAAGATCATGAACGACCAGATGCCCGTCCTCCTCAAGCTCCACAACGGCCGCTATATGATCGCCTGCGAGCGGCAGGAGATCAACGGCAACTGCTATATCGACATCGGCTATACGGACACGCTCGACTATTCCCTCGGGCTGACGGAGGTCGGCCCCGCCGACCGGCTGACCAGAATTTTTCGCGGCATCGGTCCCTATCTCGCGCAGTTCCCCTCCGGGGAGACGGTCCTCACTTACGGGCGCGGCGGGTTCAACGCGGCCATCGCGGGCGCGGACGGCAAGGGGTTCGGGTCGGCGCAAAAGCCTTTTGCGTCTGTCGTCTCTACCAGCCGCTCTCAAGCGACCGAGCTTCTTACCTCTCACTCTCTTCTCGCCGCCTGTGAAAAGATCCGGGATAACCAGCAGACCGATCTCGTCTGCGGCGTCCTCTATCTCAACCACCGGATCGACGCGGGCAGGATGACCGCGACGCCGGACGGCAGCGCCGCCGAGTGGGCGGAGAACACCGACGCGCTCTTCCTCGGCTCCGAGAGCCAGGCGCAGGCGTCCTTCCGCTTCGGCTGTGACGCGGATACCGTCTCGATCCTTGTGGAACGGCTCGACGATACCCTCGACTGGAAAGGGGATTGCGAGGAGCTTTTCCTCGCTCCCTCGGAGAAGGGTCCTTGTTACCGCGTGACCGCGGACGCAGGCGTCGTCCGCTCCGCCGTCCGGTTGGAGAACGGCTCGGAGACGCCGGTCACTCTCACGGGAGCTTCTCTCCTTGTTACCGAGGAGAACGCCGCGGATCCCTCCCGCCGCGGCTGGATCACCGAACTGGTGCTTGACCGCGGGGCGCTCGGGTTCACCGGCGACGTCCTTTATTTCAACGCGATCCTCTATAACACCGACGGAAAGGAGGTCTCCGCCCCGGATACCTTCTCCGACTGCCGCGCGGCGGACCCCGCCACCTGGAAGCCGGTCCGCCTCGCCCCCGCAAACTGAAAAGAAGAGAAGTCCCGCGGATCTCCGCGGGACTTCTCTATTTCTTTTTGAGATGCTTTACCGTATAGGTGAGGAACGCCCGGCCGGCGGCGGAGAGGGTCCGCTCGCCGCGGTAGGCGAGGCAGATCGTGCGGGTGATCTTCGGCGTGAGGCTGCGCTGCAGGATCTGCTGAGGGAAGCGTGCGAGCGCGAGCTTCGGCAGGATGGAGACGCCGAGTCCCTGTTCGACCATGTTGACGATCGTATAATCGTCGAACACCCGGTATTGCAGGTTGGGCGCCGTTTTGCCGCCGGAAAGATAGCTGAGCGGTTCGCTCGTTTTGCCCGAGTCGAGGAAGATGAACGGCTCGGCGGAAAAATCGGAGAGGGCGATCTCTTTTTTTTCGGCGAGGGGGTGCCCCTTCGGGAGGACGAGGACCATCTCCTCGGTGAGCAGAGGGACCGTTTCCAGCTTGCCCGCCACCTCCGGCGTGAGGAAGCCGAAGTCGACCGTCCCCTCCCGGATCCAGCCGCGGACCGTCTCGTAATCGCCCTGCATCAGATCGAACCGGACGGAGGGATAGATCTTTTTGAAGCCGCCGATCAGCTCCGGCAGCCAGTTTGCCGACACACTGGCAAAACTGCCTACCCGGACGACCGCCCCTTCGAGCCGGGTGACGGCGTTCGTCTCCTCGAGGAGCGCGTCGTAGGCGTCGCAGAGGCGGCGCAGCGCGGGGAGCAGCCGCCGGCCGTCCTCGGTCAGGCGGACCCCGTGCCTGCTCCGTGAAAAGAGGAAGACCCCCCACTCCCGTTCGAGCGAGCGCACGGTCTGACTAACGGCGGACTGCGTGTAGCCGAACTCGGCGGCGGTTTTGCTGAAGCTTTCGTTCTCCGCGATCCGGAGGAGGATCCTGTAGCGTATCATAGACACCTCATAAGTGGAACTTATATCTATAATAATAAATATTCGCTTGCGTTTTGTCAAGAGGCATTGTATAATAACAAAAAACAAAGGGAGTTATGATAAATGAAAAGAAAACTTTCCATCGTTCTGGCGATTGTCCTGATCGCGTGTCTCACCCTTCCGTTCGCCGGCTGCGGCAACGCGCAGGGGACGTATACCGTGGGCATCTGCCAGCTCGTTCAGCACGAGGCGCTTGACGCCGCGACCAAGGGTTTCCGCGACGCGCTGACCGAAAAACTCGGCGACAAGGTCACCTTCAACGAGCAGAACGCCTCCGGCGATTCCGCGAACTGCGTGACGATCTGCACCCAGTTTGTGACAAGCGGCGTCGATCTCATTATGGCGAACGCCACGCCCGCTCTGCAGGCGGCTTCCGCCGCCACGGCGACCATTCCGATCATCGGGACCTCCGTCACCGATTACGGCACCGCGCTCGATATCGCGAACTGGAACGGCGCCAGCGGCAAGAATATCTCCGGCACTTCCGATCTCGCCCCCCTTGACGGGCAGGCGGCGATGCTGCACGAGCTCTTCCCGGACGCGAAGACCGTCGGGATCCTCTACTGCTCCGCCGAGGCGAACTCCAAATATCAGGCGACCGAGATCACCAAGTCCTTCAAGGAGTTTGGCTACACCGTGAAGGATTTCACCTTCGCTGACAGCAACGACGTGGCGGCCGTGACCCAGAGCGCCTGCGACGCCTGCGACGTTCTCTATATCCCGACCGATAATACCGCCGCCCATTCCGGCGAGGCGATCAACAACGTGGCGTCGAGCGCCAAGGTGCCGATCATCGCGGGCGAAGAGGGCATCTGCAAAAAATGCGGCGTCGCCACTCTCTCGATCAGCTACTACGACATCGGCTACGCCGCCGGCGAGATGGCGTACGAGGTCCTGGTCAACAAAGCCGACGTCTCGACGATGGCGGTCCGCTTCGCGCCGAAGTTCACCAAAGAGTACAACAAGGAGCTCTGCCAGCTTCACGGCATCACGCCCCCCTCCGACTACGTTGCCATTGCCGACTGATTTTTGAGTTTTTGAACGGGAGCGGCCCGAAAAAGGGCCGCTCCTCTATCCTGTTTTCAGGGAGGATACGGTTTTGCCTCTTCTTGACTATTTTGCTTCGCTCAACCCGCTGAATCTGCTCAAGAGTTTCCCCGCCAGCATCTCGCAGGGGCTCATCTGGGGGATCATGGCGATCGGCGTCTATATCACCTTCCGGCTTCTCGACGTGGCGGATCTGACGGTGGACGGCTCCTTTACCACCGGCGGCGCCTGCGCCGTGATGCTGATCCTCGCGGGCTGGCCGTCCTGGGCGGCGCTGATCGTCGCTTTTTTTGCGGGGGTCCTCGCCGGGCTGGCGACCGGGCTCCTGCATACCAAGCTCGGCATCCCCGCGATCCTCGCGGGCATCCTTACCCAGTTTGCTCTCTATTCCGTCAACCTCCATATTATGGGGATGGCGTCGAACAAATCGCTCAACCCGGATAAATACCGGCTTCTCTTGACCTCCCGCCGGATCCCTTCGGCGATTTTGGTGGGGGCGCTTTTCACGCTCGCCCTCGTTTTGATCCTCTACTGGTATTTCGGGACGGAGCAGGGCTCCGCGATCCGCGCGACCGGCAACAATCCCGCGATGAGCCGCGCGCAGGGGATCAACATCGACCGGATGAAGGTCATCGGCCTCGCGCTCTCCAACGGGATCGTCGCCCTCTCGGGCGGGCTGATGGCGCAGTACCAGAGCTTTTCCGATATCAATATGGGGCGCGGTGCGATCGTCATCGGGCTGGCGGCCGTCATCATCGGCGAGGTGCTCGGGGAGGCGATCCTCGGCAAACGCCTCAACTTCTTCGGCCGGCTCGCCTTCATCGCCGTCGGCGGCGTGATCTACTATATCGTCGTCAGCGTCGTTCTCTGGCTCAAGCTGGACTCAAACGACCTCAAACTCTTTACCGCGGTGATCGTGGCGGTCTTTCTCGCGATCCCCTACCTCAAGCGGCAGGCGCGTACCTCGTTCCGCTCCGCCGCCAAACGCGCCGCGAAGGAGAAGGGAGGCGAGGAGAATGCTTGATCTGATCGGCGTCCGCAAGGTCTTCAACGCCGGCACCATCAACGAAAAGGTCGCCCTCGACGGGATCGACTTCCACCTCTCGGAGGGGGATTTCGTCACCGTGATCGGCGGCAACGGCGCCGGGAAATCCACGATGCTCAACGCGATCGCCGGCGTCTGGCCGGTCGACGGCGGCAAGATCCTGATCGACGGACAGGACGTGACCGGGATCCCCGAGTATAAACGCGCGGCGCTCATCGGCCGCGTCTTCCAGGATCCGATGATGGGGACCGCCCCCGATATGCAGATCGAGGAAAATCTCGCGCTCGCCCTCCGGCGCGGCAAGCGCCGCACCCTTTCCTGGGGCGTCACGCAAAAGGAAAAGGAACTGTTTCACGAACAGCTCGCCTCCCTCGGCCTCGGGCTGGAGGAGCGGATGACGAGCAAGGTCGGGCTCCTCTCCGGCGGCCAGCGCCAGGCGCTCACCCTTCTCATGGCGGCTCTGACCCGACCGCGGCTCTTGCTCCTTGACGAGCACACCGCCGCGCTCGATCCCGCCACCGCCGCAAAGGTCCTCGAGCTCTCCGACCGGATCGTGGCGGAAAACGCCCTGACCGCCGTTATGATCACCCATAATATGACCGACGCGATCCGCCACGGCAACCGCCTTGTGATGATGAACGAGGGAAGGATCATCTTCGACGTCTCCGGCGAGGAAAAAGAAAAACTCACCAAGCGCGATCTGATGGACAAGTTCGCCGCGCTCGCCGGCGCGGGCAAGGAAAGCGACCGGATGGCCCTTTCCTGACCTACTTTTCTGAAGAAAAGTAGGCAAAAGACTTTTCAAAAAACGAGTTTGGGCGCGAACACACCGCGCAAAGGACAAAAAGCCGGCGTTACGGATCGCCAGCTTTTCGTTCGGGGAAAAAACCGGAGAACCAAAAGACCTTCTTTTCTGAAGAAAAGAAGGCAAAAGACTTTTTGAAGGGGCAGGGAAAAGAAAAAGCGTATTCAAAGAAACTCCTTCCCCAAAAGCCGCCCAAGACGGACCGGGCGGCTTTTTTCTTTCGCTCGGGAGCGTGCGTTCACATCCGCCCTCGGGTCGAAAAACGCCGTACTTTTCTGAAGAAAAGTACGCAAAAGACTTTTCAAAAAAAGAGTTTAGGCGCGAACACACCGCGCAAAGGACAAAAAGCCGGCGTTACGGATCGCCGGCTTTTCGTTCGGAAGGAAAACAAAAGTTCTTTTCCGATCAAAAAGGGAAGAGTGGAAACGCTGCAAAGCGAGAAAAGAAAAAAGCCGTTCGCGAGAACGGCTTTTCCTTTTTGCGCTTTATTCCAGCTCGAACGCGCCGGTGTAGAGCTGATAGTAGACGCCGCGGTCGGCGATCAGCTTTTCATGGCTGCCGCGCTCGATGATCCGGCCGTGATCGAGGACCATGATCACGTCCGAGTTCATGACGGTCGAGAGCCGGTGCGCGATCACGAAGACGGTTCGCCCTTCCATCAGTTTGTCCATCCCGCGCTGGACGATCGCCTCCGTGCGGGTGTCGATGGAGGAGGTCGCCTCGTCGAGGATCATCACGGGCGGATCGGCGACGGCGGCGCGCGCGATGGCGAGCAGCTGCCGCTGCCCCTGGGAGAGGTTGGCGCCGTTGTTGGTCAGCTCCGTTTCATAGCCCTGCGGCAGGCGGGTGATGAAGTCGTCGGCTCCGGCGAGTCTCGCGGCGGCGATACAGTCTTCGTCGGAGGCGTCCAATCTGCCGTAGCGGATGTTTTCCATCACCGTTCCGGTAAAGAGGTTCGTCTCCTGCAGCACGATCCCGAGCGAGCGGCGGAGGTCCGCCTTTTTGATCTTGTTGATGTTGATCCCGTCGTAGCGGATCTTGCCGTCCGCGATGTCGTAAAAACGGTTGATCAGGTTGGTGATCGTCGTTTTGCCCGCGCCCGTCGCGCCGACGAACGCCACCTTCTGCCCCGGCTCCGCAAAGACGGTCACGCCGTGCAGGACCGGTTTGTCCTCCGTGTAGGCAAAGTCCACGTCGGTCAGCCGGACGTCGCCGCGCAGGGGAGTATAGGTGAGGGTGCCGTCCCCGTGCGGGTGCTTCCACGCCCAGTGCCCGGTGCGCTCCGTTGTTTCGCTTATGCTGCCGTCGGGATTTTCCTTGCAGTTGACGAGGGTAACGTACCCGTCGTCCGTTTCCGGCTCTTCGTCGATCAGCGAGTAGACGCGCCGCGCGCCCGCCATCGCCATGATGATGGTGTTGAGCTGCTGGGATAGCTGGTTGACGTTGCCGGTGAACTGCTTGGTCATATTGAGGAAGGGGACCACGATGTCGATCGAAAAGGCAAGCCCGGAGAGGCTGAGGTTAGGTGTGCCGGAGAGCAGGAAGATCCCGCCCGCCACGGCGCAGAAAACGTAGAGGATGTTGCCGATGTTCATGATGACGGGGGCGAGGATGTTGGCGTAGGCGTGCGCCCGGAAGCTGTCCTCATAGAGCTCGGCGTTGACGGCGTCGAAGCCTTCCTTCGCCTTTTTCTCGTGGCAGAAGACCTTGACGACCTTCTGTCCGTTCATCATCTCCTGCACGTAGCCTTCGGTCTTTGCGACCGACTTCTGCTGGCGGATGAAGTATTTGGCGGAGCCGCCGCCCGCGCGGGAGGAGACGAAGATCATCGCCGCGACCCCGAGGAGAACGACGAGCGTCATCCAGATACTGTACCAGAGCATGATGCAGAGCACCGTCAGAACGATCACGGAGGACTGGAGCAGGCTCGGCAGGGATTGGGAGACCAGCTCCCGCAGGGTATCCGTGTCGTTGGTGTAGTAGCTCATGATGTCGCCGTGCTTGTGCGTGTCGAAATACCGGATCGGCAGATCCTGCATCCCGTCGAACATTTTGCGGCGCAGTTTGTCGAGAAAGCCCTGGGTCACGACGGCGAGGAGCTGCCGCTGGACGATGAGCAGCAGGATCGAGACGGCGTAGAGGGAAACGAGCAGGAAGATAAGCGGCAAAACCTGGGTCTTCGCCTCGTCCCAGCTCGTGTTTCCGCTGTCCAGATACCGCTTGGCGATCGCAAGGGTCTTTTGCGTGAAGATCGAGGGGATCGCGGAGACGACGGAGGAGGAAACGGTAAAGAGCGCGATCACCGGGACAAGGACGGGGAAGGCGGCGCAAAGGGTCTTCACGACCCGGAAAAGCGCGGAAAAACCTTTGGCGGAGGGGCGTTTTTTGTCAGGCTTCTGCATGGTCTTCCTCCCCTCCTTTCGTTTGCTGTTCGTAGATCTCGCGGTAGATCCCGCCGGCGGCGAGCAGTTCTTCGTGCGTGCCCGCGGCGGCGATTTTCCCGTTGTCGAGGACGAGGATCAGGTCGGCGTCCTTGACCGAGGCGACCCGCTGCGCGATGATGATCTTGGTCGTGTCGGGGATATAGCGGGCAAAGCCGGCGCGGATCAGCGCGTCCGTTTTGGTATCCACGGCGCTGGTCGAATCGTCAAGGATGAGGATCTTCGGCTTTTTGAGGAGGGCGCGGGCGATGCAGAGGCGCTGCTTCTGCCCGCCGGAGACGTTGGTCCCGCCCTGTTCGATGTAGGTATCGTACCCGTCGGGGAAGGAACGGATAAAGTCGTCCGCCTGCGCGAGGCGGCACGCGTCAAAGAGCTCCTCGTCGGTCGCGTTTTCGCTGCCCCAGCGGAGGTTTTCCCGGATCGTGCCGGAGAAGAGCAGGTTTTTCTGCAGGACCATCGCCACCGCTCCGCGCAGCGCCGCAAGGTCGTAGCCGCGCACGTCCAGCCCGCCGACCTTCACCGTCCCCTCGCTTGCGTCGTAGAGCCGGGGAATGAGCTGCACGAGGGTGGTCTTGCCCGCGCCGGTCCCGCCGATCACGCCGACGGTCATGCCGGAGGCGATATGCAGGTCGATCCCGTCGAGGGCGTTCTTTTCCGCCGCGGCGGAATACTTGAAGGAGACGTTCTCAAAATCGATCGAGCCGTCCGCCACCGAGAGGACGGGGGAGGCGGGGGAGGCGAGCGTGGGCGTTTCGTCGAGGACTTCGGTGATCCGCTTCATCGACTCCTCGGAGATCGTGATGATCACGTAGACCATCGAGAGCATCATCAGCTGGATCAGGACCTGGATGCCGTAGGTCAGCATCGCGGAGATCTCGCCGACGCCGATCACCGAGCCGCCGTAGCGCACGATCAGCATCGAGCCGACCGTCAGCACGAAGATCATGTTGAAGTAGACGCAGAACTGCATCAGCGGCGCGTTGAAGGCGATGATCCGTTCCGCGTGGGTAAAGTCCTTTTTGATCTGCTCGGAGGTCTTGGCGAACTTTTCCTTTTCATACTGCTCGCGGGCAAAGCCCTTCACGACGCGCATCCCCCGCACGTTTTCCTCGACCGATTCGTTCATCTTGTCGTATTTGGGGAAGACGCGGCGGAAGGCGGGCAGGGCGGAGCGCCCGACCCGGTAAAGGCCGAAGCCGAGGACGGGGATCACGACGACGAAGGTCAGGGCGAGCTTGCCGCCCATGATGAACGCCATCACGACCGAAAAGATCAGCATCAGCGGCGCGCGGATCGCGGTGCGGATGATCATCATATACGCCATCTGGACGTACTGGACGTCGGTGGTCATACGCGTCACGAGGGAAGCGGGGGAGAAGCGGTCGATGTTCTCAAAGGAGAAGGCCTGCACCCGGTCGAAGATGTCGCTGCGCAGGTTTTTGGAAAAACCGGCGGACGCCTTGGCGCAGGTCACGCCCGCGATCCCGCCGCAGGCGAGGGAGAGCAGCGCCATCAGGATCAGCAAAAGCCCCGTCCGGATCACCGAGGAGAGCTCGGTGCCGCTTTCGATCTCATTGAGGAGATTGGCGGTGATAAAGGGGATGATACACTCGATGACCGCCTCGCCTACAATAAAGAGGAGGGTGAGCAGCGTCGGTGTCTTGTATTCCCGCACGCTGCGAAAGAGTTTTTTCAGCATCGGATCGTCCTTTCCGTTAAAGTTCAAAGCAATTCTGTATTATACGCTTTTTCTATAAAAAAGACAAGCGGTTTTTGTGAATTTTTTGTCGGTTACAAACGGTGTACGCGCCGGTATTCGCGGGGAGAGACGCCGCGCTTTTTCGAGAAGAGGCGGGAGAAGTAGAGCGGATCCTCAAAACGGAGCCTGTGCGCGATCTCGGAGACCGGCAGATCGGTCCCCTCCAGCAGCTCGCACGCCGCGTCGATCCGGCAGGCGAGGCGGTAGCTGCCCGGCGTTTTCCCCGTATAGGCTGCAAACTGCCGGATGAAGTGCCCCTCGCTCAACCCGCAGAGCGCCGCGATCTCCCGTACCGAAAGCGTCTCCGATACGTCGGAGAGCAGATGCTGCGCGCGGAAAAAGGGGGAGCCGGAGTTTTTTTGCCCGGCGAGCAGGGAAAAGAGGGAGCGCAGCAGACCCGCCGCATAGTCGTCCGCGCAGCGCCAGGACTCGCCGAACGCCCGGATGATCATCCGCAGCAGCTCTTCGATCTCCCGGCTGTTGCCGGAGAGGGAGAGCTTGCCCGGGGAGAGGGAATAGCGCGCAAGGAGCGCGGGGACCTCGCTGCCGGAAAAGTGGATCCAGTAGTAGAGGGTCTCCTCTCCCGGCAGATAGACGTACTCCTGCCGCTCCTCCGGCAGATAGAGATAGGCCTCCCCTTCCGAGAGCGTTTCTCCGCTTACGCGGATCGTCCCGCGCAGGTCAAAGAGCAGCTGGCAGTCCAACCGTCCCCGCGGCCGCAGCATCCGGCTCTCCCGCTCCAGGGCGCGGAAGAGCCCGCAGTTGTTCACATACAGCGGCGCTCCGGAGTAAAAATCCGTCATCCCGACCCGCCGCGCGTTGATCTTTTGCATCGTACGCCCTCCTTTTTCTCTTATTGTATCAACTTTGTCCATATATAGCAAGATAAAATATGGAAAAATACAACTTTTGTGTTACAATAAAAGAAAAAAACAACGGAGGAGGAAACACCGTGAAGGAAAGGATCAGACTCAACCGCGACTGGCTGTTTGCCGAGGATACGTTCGGGGAGGGGAAGCCGACCGAAAAGCTCTACGCCCACCGGATCGGGCAGCTCGAGCGCGAGCATCTGCCGCCCGCCTCGTTCGCCTACCGCCCGACGGCGCCGAAGATGTATCCCGACCTCTTTTCCGTCCCGTCCTGGAAACGGGTCGACCTGCCGCACGACTACGTGATCGCCGGCGTCCCGGACGAGAAGGAGGGGGATGCCTGGGGGTTCGTTCCTTACAAAAAGGCGTGGTATCTCAAGTACTTCAAGCCGGAGGAGAGCTGGCGGGACAAGCATATCGCCCTCTTCTTCGAGGGGGTGAGCGGAGCGTCGGTGATCTATCTTAACGGCTGTCTGCTCCACCGCTCCTTCTCCGGGTATACCTCCTTTGAGGTCGATCTCTCGGACGTGATCCGATTCGGCGAGCGCAACGTCATCGCCGTCTCGGTCAATCCGACCGGGCACGAGGGCTGGTGGTACGAGGGCGGCGGTATCACCCGCGGCGTCGAGCTCCGGATCAGCGACCCCGTCCGGATCGCCCTGTGGGGCGTTTACGTCAAACCGGTCCGCGAGGAGGGGGAGCGCTGGCGCGCCGAGACGGAAACCACGGTGGAAAACCACACCTACGCCCCCGTTTCCGGGACCGTCACGCAGGAGCTTTCCGACGATACGGGGAAGGTCTTTGCGCGTTTTTCCGCCTCTTTCTCCCTCCCCGCGAGGGGGAAAGGGGAGGTCCGCGCCGCGACCGAGGTCCTCTCGCCCGTCCTCTGGTCGCCGGACAGTCCGCGCCGCTGCCTCTGCCGCACGGCCGTGGAAACGGCGGACGGGTTCTCCGATACGGCGGAGACGAAGTTCGGCTTCCGCTGGTTTTCCGCCGATCCGGAAAACGGCTTCCGGATCAACGGCAAAAAGATCGAGATCAAGGGCCTCTGCGGGCATACCGACTGCGGGCTCTTCGGCCGCGCGGTGCCGGAGAATATCCACCGATACCGGGTCTCTCTGATGAAGGAGATGGGAGCCAACGCCTACCGCGCCTCCCACTATATGCAGCCGGAAGCGCTGATGGAGGCGCTCGACGAAGCGGGCTTCATCGTTTACGACGAGGCGCGCTGGTACGAGTCCTCGGAGGAGGGGATGCGTCAGACCGAGGCGCTCGTGCGCCGGGACCGCAACCGTCCGTCCGTCTTTTTCTGGGGGATCGGCAACGAGGAACGCCACCACACGACCGAGCCGGGGCGGCGGGTCTTTACCGCCCTGCGGCAAAGGATCCGTTCCCTCGACGATACCCGGCTGATCACCGCGGCGGTCAACCGGCCGAAGGATTGCCGCATCTTCGATCTCTGCGACGTGATTGGGATCAACTACTGCCTCGGCGATTATGAAACGGTCCGGGAGAAATATCCCGACAAGCCGATCCTCGCCTCCGAGTGCTGCGCCACGGGAACGACGAGGGGGCATTACGCGGGAGAGGATCCGACCCGCGCCTACCTGCCCGCCTGGGACCGGGACACGGGGACCTATTTCCTCAGCCGCGCCTCCACGCGCCGGACCCTCGCCGCCCGTCCCTATGTGATCGGCTCCTATCAGTGGATCGCCTTTGAGCACCGCGGGGAGGCGGAGTGGCCGCGGCTCTGCTCGCAGAGCGGGGCGGTCGACCTCTTTATGCAGAAAAAGGACGCCTTCTACCAGAACAAAGCGCTTTTCTCGGAGGAGCCGACGCTCCATCTCCTCCCGCATTGGGACTGGCGGGGGATGGAGGGGAGACCGATCCGCGTCGTCGTCTATACCAACTGCCCGGAGGTCGAGCTGTTCTTAAACGGCCGCTCCCTCGGGCGGCAAACGCCCGAGCGCTTTGAGAGCGTCCTTTGGTCCGTCCCCTTCGAGCCGGGGACGCTGGAGGCGGTCGCCTACCGGAAGGGAAAGGAGGTCCTGCGCGAGCGGCGCGAGACCGCCGGCGAGCCGTACCGCCTGATGCTCCGGCAGGATACGCCCGACGTGAGGGCAAGCGGCGAGGACTGCGCGCTCGTCACCTGTTACGTCGCCGACCGGGAGGGGCGGGAGGTCCATCCCGCCGCGCCGACCGTCGCTTTTACCGCCGAAGGTCCCTGCCGGATCGTCGCGACCGGCTCGGATATCTCGGACCACGCTCCGCTCTCCGATACGGTAAGGCGGATGCGGGCGGGGCGGATCACCGCCGCCGTCCGGCTTGACGAGGGGGAAGGGGAGCGGGTGATCGCCGCCTCCGCCGACGGGCTGCTTCCCGCTTATCTGGTCCTGAAAACGAAATAAGGGAAAAAAGGAGCCGACCGCGGTCGGCTCCTTTTTTTGCTGATGCTCTTATTTGATCATGTCCCGGATCAGGTCTGCGACGTTACTTTCCTCACAGCGGTAAAGCGCGTCCGAAGCGCGGATGTAACCCATGTTGAAAAGGCTGACACGGAATCCTTCCTTCGGGGGGTAGGAATCCGGTTCAAAGAGATACGCGATCACATAGACGGCGGGGGTGTCGGTGCTGACAAGATAGGCGCCGTTTGCAAACGAGACCTCCTTTTTTGCGCCCACGGCGGCGCCGGAGGAAGCGGTGGGCATCGTATACTGCCGGAGCGCGAGCGTGCTGCCCGCTTTCAGTTCCCGGTATTCGATGCCGTGCAGGTCAAGCAACGCAAGGATCTTTGCGGCGGACGGGAGATCGGCGGGGATGACGTACGCCGTCGGCATAGAGCGGGACGCTTCCGCTTTGGTGTAGAGCGTCCAGCTCTTTACGGCGTCCTTGTTCTGATACGTTCCGTCCACGTAGATAGAAGGGAATGGTTCCACGCCGATGACCTTGCGCGACATCTGAAGGATGAAGCCGTTATCGGGATCGTACGTTTTGACTTTGACGCGCTCCCTGGCCTCTGCCACCGTCCGGGCCACGCCTCCGTTTGTTGCGATGATCTCCTCGGCGATGGCTTTGATCGCCGCCACGTGCCCATGAACGCGAAGCGGGAAATTGCCCTTTCCGTTATCAATGCCGTTCAGCTCGATGAGAAAGCTGTATGACCCGAGCGCGGCGGAGTAGCCCCGTTCACAGACCGGATAATAGTCGGGGATCCGGTAGTGCTGCGCCCGGTATCCGGTATCGTTCATCTTGTCGATGATCCTTTGCAGCATTTGCATCCCTTGATGATCTTCCGGGGCGAACGTGCCGTCGATGATCCCGGTCACGTCGGCGACGGGCGTGTTGGCGGGGCCGTTGAACAGAAACGCCATATTATGAATGTCGGTGATGGAATAATCCGTCTCGTTTACCGTCAGGACGCCGAGATCTTCATGGCAGGTCACGGTCACGGTCGGCTGGAAGAGACCGTATGTCTTGACGTAAGCCTTGCTGCCGTCATGTTCGCAGGCGAGCAGATCGCGGTTCGAATTGCAGCCGTCGGGGTATTCCCGGATATAAGTGCAGACGTTGTCGGCACTCAGGGCGGGGATCAGGATCACGGCGCCGAATTTGTCGAGGATGCGCTCGCCGTATTCCGAGGAGAGCTCCAGCGCGTAGGCGAGTACGCCTTCCATTCCGGCAGGTTCGTTCCCGTGCATCCCGCCGTTGATCAGCATGATCTCCCGCGTGCCCTTGGAGCGGACGGTCTCGGCGACCGTTTCGAGAGATGCTCCCGCAGGAACGGCGTCCTTGGTAAAGACAAGGACGGGCGTTTTCAGTTTGTACTGCTCGGTCAGCCCGATCGGATAGAAGAGATACGCGCGGGGGTTTTCCTTTGCGATCTTCTCGCAAAAGGCGACCAGCTCCTCGTTGGTGGTGAAGACCCTGTCGTCCGGATGGTAGAGGAAGGTCGGTGTCGCGTAGGTCTTGAAATCCTTAATCTTCTCCGTATTATAAAACGACGAGAGGATGTGATCGGTCGTATTGGAAAACGCCTTCTGCATAAAGCTGCCGGCGGAATAGGGTTCGATCAGCATCGTAAACTCAAGGGATTCTTCGCTGTTATCTACATAGAAGTATTTGATTCCGTAATCGCGATCGGCGGGGTAGAAGACCTTATAACAGTACAACCCGCACTCCAGCTCCGCCTTGATGTAGGAAACGCCGTCCGATACGCCGCGCTCTGTCGGCGCGACCTGCTTTCCCGTATTGGAGAGCCCGCGGATGATCACGGCGGAGGGCTGATAGCGGGACGAGGTATCCCGGTTTCCGTAATGGAGTGTTACCGTTGTTGTTTTGATATTATCTAAAATCATACTGAATCCGCTCCCTGTTTCTTTTCTTTTTACTGTTTCACCGGATTTCGGTTTGTACTGAAAAGAGGCGTCGGTATTTCCGTCCGTTACCGAAAGATACTCGTGGTTCCCCTCCGGTATGCCGGAGACGGTGAACACGACGTTCCCGGCGGCTTTTTTGACGATCATACGAGCCTGGGAGAAGAGAGAGAGGACTCCTTCGCCGCCGGTGAGCAGTCCGATCCTTGCCGTCCCGCCGACGCAGACGCCCGCCTTGTCGGAGAGATCGATCGTTACAGATCCTCTGGTCGAGTCGACAACGCCCAGCTCTTTCACCGTTCCGCCGGTAAGGGAAACGGCGTAGGATCCGTTATGAACGCTCGAATTGGCCACACTTTTAAGCGCATTGACCGTACCGCTGAAGACGTCTACCTTCACGGAAGCGGTCGAGGTCCCGCCGTTGCAGTTGGAGAGATAGATCCCGCCGCCCGAGATTTCCGCATTCCGGAAGGAAAGCGACGCCTCCCCGCTGAAAGAGCCGGTATAATTCCCGAGATAAACGTTTCTCCAGATCCCGCCGCATACCGTGATCTCGGAAGCGGCCTTTATGTTGGCGTTGGCGGCTCCGCCGGCAAAGAGGGAGAGATAGCGGCCCTCCCCCGACTGGATGCAATTTACGGTTTCAGTCACGGTGATATTGTGGCCTTGCGCATAGAGGAAATCAAGACCGTTGGCCGCTCCGTTGATCAGCGTGATGTCCGTGAACGTAACATTGGCGGAGAAAAGCACCGCGCGGCCTACCGTCAGCGTCGCGCCGTTTCGCGCCGTGATCACAAGCGGCTTGGCGTCGACATTCAGCGCGGCTTCGCTTCCGGTCGTGTAATCGCTCCATACGACGAGCGTGCCGCCTTCACCGGGCAGCCCCGCCACGGCTTCGTTGAAGTCGGTATAGGATCCCTCGGCGGCGCCGGTGCGGTCTAAGAGCACATAAGGTCCGTCGGGCAGCGGTTTTTCCTCCGGCAAAGGAGCCGTTTCCGGGAGAGGCGTATCCTCCGCGGTGAGCGGCGACGTGTCGACGGGCGCGGACGGACCGGCGCAGGATGATCCCGCAACCGCAAAGAGAAGCGCCAAAAACAAGAGTACGGTCTTTTTTATCATACACATCTACCTCCGGGCGTTTTTGATCGCGATCGGATAAGACCGTGATCGGTCAAAATCATTATACACACGGGCGAAGGCGGGAGCAATGCAAAAAGGCCTTCATTATTATCCTGCCTTTTTTTGATGTTTCGGGGTCAATCAAAAAATCCCCGTGAAGCGAAACGCGGAATTTTGTATTGTGACGTTTTTCCCGTTTTGTTATACTGGATTTGCAAGACTGAAATCATGTTTGAAATGGAGGCAAAAATGAAAAGAACAGCGGTAATCCTTTCAGTCATTCTGATTTTACTGACACTTTCCATTCCCGTTTCGGCAGAGGAAGGCACGGTGTATCTTGACGGAACGGGCGCCAGGGCGGGCTCTTACCTGACGCTGCCCGAGGCGGCGGAAGCCGTCGCGGACGGCGGGACGATCGTCGTATGCGGCGATACAGCGACCCCCTCCTCGGCCGCGACGACCCTTCCCGCAAAGACTCTCACTATCACTTCGGAAAACGGGGCAAAGCTCATAGTCGGCCGGGCGATGCTCCTGAACGGCGATACGACGCTCCGGAATATCACCGTCGTCAACGCCGCATCGGACGGGCTTGACTTCATCTACACGCAAGGGCACGATTTTACGGTCGAGAGCGACGTAACGACCCTTGCCAGCGAGACGACGGGCCGATTTCTTTCTCTTTATACCGGCGGCGCGGCAAACGCCTTCTGTGATGTCACGGATCAAAAGATGACCGTGAAGGGCGGCGAATGGAGAAACATCTATCTCGGCAACTGGAGCGGGACCTTCCTCGGTGTGCTTTGCACCGTGACGGTGGACGGCGCGACGATCGACCGGCAGATCCAGGTCGGCAATATGAACTCGGGCGATAATTTCTGCGAGAAAAACGTGATCATTCTTAAAAACGGCGTAATCAACAGGATCCTTCCTTATAATACCGCGGCGCCGATCGAGGTGACCCTGGCGGGCGGCGTGGTCAAAAATCTGGAATGCGACGCGACCGTGACTGCGGAGGAGAAGGTGTTGATCGGTACGGCGAGCGCTGAAGTCAAACTTGCGGACGGCGTGAAGGCCGTGGGGGATGAATCGGTCGACGAGATCATCTGCACCGTGTATGAAAAAGGAGACGCGACGGGAAGCGGACCTGACGTTCCGGTCGAAACGGAAGCCCCCGACACGAAGGCCCCCGACACGAAGGCGCCCGATACGGAGGCTCCTGAAACGAAGGCCCCCGATACGGAGGCCCCCGATACGAAAGCGCCGGAAACCAAGGCGCCCGATACCAAGGCGCCCGAAACCGGGACGCCTGAGACGAAAGCGTCCGGGATCGCAGATGCGACCGGAACCGAACCGGCGGCCGGATCCGACGGAGAGGGCGGGGTTCCCGTTTACGTCTGGGCGATCATCGGCGTTGCTCTTGCCGCCGCGGCCGTTTGCGGCGTGATCGCCGTGATCAAAAAGAAAAAAGCGTAAACCGGTGCGCTTTGCAGTACGGAATTTGAAATCCTGATAAAAGTATACATGGAGGCAAGAATGAAAAAAACAGCGATTTTCCTATCGGTCATCCTGGTTCTGCTGACGTTTGCCGTTCCCGTTTCGGCGGAGGAAGCCACGGTGTATTTGGACGGGACGGGCGCGACGGCGGGCGCGCAAACCACGCTTCTCAACGCGGCGAACGCTCTCCCCTCGACGGGCGGCACGATCGTCGTCTGCGGCGATACCGCGACTCCCTCCTCGTCCGCGACGACCCTTCCCGCAAAGACTCTTACCATCACCTCGGAAAACGGCGCAAAGCTCACGATCGGCCGGGCGCTGATTCTGAACGGCGACACGACGCTCCGGAGTATCACCATTGCCAACGCCGCGTCAGACGGGCTTGACTTCGTCTACACCCAGGGGCACGATTTTACGGTCGAGAGCGACGTGACGACCGTTGCCAGTACGAAGACGAACCGCTTCCTTTCTCTTTATACCGGCGGCGCCGCGAACGCAAACTGCGCGCCCCTGGATCAGAAGATGACCGTGAAGGGCGGCGAATGGAGAAACATCTATATCGGCAACTGGAGCGGGACCTTTTCCGGCACGCTCTGCACCGTGACGGTGGACGGCGCGACGATCGACCGTCAGATCCAGATCGGCAACTATAATTCGGGCAACAACTCTTGCAACAAAACCGTCCTTCGGATCAACAGCGGCACGGTTGCCAAGATCCTTCCCCTTAATGCTGCGGCGGCGAGCGAGATCTCCGTCACCGGCGGCACGGTCGGGGAGATGCAGCTCGGCAGCACCAACTGCGCGAACGCCTCGCTCGACGTCAGCGTCAGCGGGACCGCGGAGGTAGGGCGCTTCAGCGGAGAGACCAATCTGCCCGCCTCCCTTTCTCTCGACGTTGCGAACAACTATTCCGCCTATCTGACGGCGAAATCGATCTACGGCGAGGACAAGGTCACGACCTCGATGACGGCGGAGACCTACAAGGATAAGATCGCCAACACACGGAAGTTCGCGCTTAAGGACAACGGCGAAAACGGCGTCAAGATCCGCTACGGAGCCGATCTTTCCGACTTTATCGTCGATGACGCGACGTTCCCGGTAAAAGAGTTCGGCGTTCTCATCAAACAGGCGGACAACACGGCTCCTCTCGCGTATTTTGCGGACGGCAGTGAGCTGGCCTATCTGAACCGCATTGCGAAGAAGATCGCGTACAGCGCCGCCGAGGGGCATCATTTCTACTTTTACGATCCGGACGCGGGAAGCGGCGTGGAATTCGGCGCGACTTTGTCCGGCGTCACGACGGACAAGTACCAGACGGCGTACACCTTCCTGCCCTATATGGTCGTGGACGTGAACGGCGTCGATACCGTGGTATACGGGAGCGAATTCAGCGACAGCGCGTATACGATCGCGCAGCGTCTGACCTCCTCCGACGCGACGGCTGCCAAGATCCTGGCGGCGGTCGGAGCCTGAAGGCGAAAGGAGTTTGAAATGAAGGAAAACTATGAAAAACCTGAACTTCTGCTGATCGAACTGGAAACGCTGAAGGCGACGGTCACCACCCTCAGCGGAGCGGGAACGAACGGCGGGGAAAACGACGGAACGGACGTCGACGCGTCTCACCTTGCCTGATCGAAAACAAAAAGGATCGGAGAAAACATCCGGTCCTTTTTGCTTTTCGCTGTTTAATGCCGGAATCAATCAAAAAACCGCGCGAGCCGAAACACGGAATTTTGTATTGCGGGTTTTTCCCCGCTTTGCTATACTGAATTTGCAAAAATGATAAAAAAATTTGCATTGGAGGCAAAAAATGAAACGAATCTCGATTATCCTTTCTGCCATCCTTATCCTGCTGACGCTTGCCGTTCCCGTTTCGGCGGAGGAAGGTACGGTGTACGTCGACGGAACGGGCACGAAGCCCGGATCCTATCTGACGCTGCCGGAGGCGGCGGCAGCCGTCGCGGACGGCGGAACGATCGTCGTGAGCGGCGATACCGCGACTCCCTCCTCGGCCGCGACGACCCTTCCCGCAAAGGCTCTTACCATCACCTCGGAAAACGGCGCAAAGCTCACGATCGGCCGGGCGCTGATCCTGAACGGCGACACGACGCTCCGGAGTATCACCGTCGCCAACGCTGCGTCGGACGGGCTTGACTTTGTCTACACGCAGGGTCACGACTTTACCGTGGAGAGCGACGTGACGACCGTTGCCAGTACGAAGACGAACCGCTTCCTTTCTCTTTTTACCGGCGGCGCCGCGAACGCAAACTGCACGGTTACGGATCAGAAGATGACCGTGAAGGGCGGCGTATGGAGAAACATCTATATCGGCAACTGGAGCGGGACCTTTTCCGGCACGCTTTGCACCGTGACGGTGGACGGCGCGACGATCGACCGGCAGATCCAGATCGGCAACTATAATTCGGGTGATAACCTCTGTGAGAAAAACGTTATCGTCATCAAGAGCGGAACGGTTGCCAATATACTCCTGAATAAAACCACAGTGGCGAATGAGGTCACTTTGGCCGGCGGTACCGTGACCGGTCTTCAGTGCGACGCGACCGTAACGGCGGAAAGCAAAACGCTCGTCGGCGCAACGACCGCAAACATCACGACGGCGGATGGGGTGAAGACGACGGGGAATGAAACGATCGGCGAGACGATTTATACCGTCTATGAGAAAGAATCCGGGACCGGCACAGGTACCGGCACCGGAACGGGAGAAGGAACCGGCACAGGCACCGGAACCGGTGAAGGCGCCGGAACGGGTACCGGAACAGGCGAAGGTAGCGGAACAGGGACCGGAACCGGAACAGGTACCGGGACAGGTACCGGAACAGGTACCGGGACAGGTACCGGAACAGGGACCACCTCGCCCGCGACCGGATCTTCCTTCCTGGTGATCGCCGCGATCGCCGCGCTCTCCTTGATCCTTTCTCTCACCCTTCTCCGCAAAACCAAAAAGAACTGAATCGGCGCAAAATCCCGGCGGCAGGTTCTCTGCCGCCGGGACTGTTTTTGCGGGATCCGGTACCGCAGGATCGAAACGCGAAGATCCCCCTGTCGAGGGGGATCTTCGTTTTACAGTTTATCGATAAACTCTTTGAGTTTTTCGGGGTCAATGATCGAAGCAATGAAGCGGCGCACTTCGTCGGTCCTTTTGCTGCCGAGTTGCTCTCGGTATTTGCGCGTACGGTAATTGATCGTTCCGAGCGAGAGATAGAGGGAATCGGCCAGCTCCGAGAAAGGTGTGCCGCGGCAGATCCCATACAGGATCCGGAAGTCGAGAGTGTCAAAGCGGAACAGTATTCTTTCAAGGCGGTGGATCATCCGGAAATAATCGTATTCCCCCGGCCGGAGGAGGACGTTCGCGTCATACCCGGAGAATACCGTGCCGGCGGACCCGTTCGATTCGGTGCTTTCCCGTCTGAAGATCTGATGTCCCATCAGGATCTGGGCGCGGGAAACATTGGTATTTCGGAACATCATTCGGTGAAGGGAAACAACCACGGGAGCGCTTTCGGCGAATTGGAGAGAGACCGTGGAGATGGAAGGGGAGCACAGAGCGGAGAGCAGCATATCGCCAAAGCTGATGATCTTCAGTTTGGATCGCCAGTCGGGATCAAGTTGTTCGAGGAGGTGGATCAGATAGATGGCCTGATAATCGTACGCCGTGATGACGGAATCGATCTTCTCGTCGCAGCGAAGAAGCTGGTCAAGGCACGTTTGGAACAACGCGTAGAGCGATATGCGTTCCCCTTCCGTTTTCTCAAACACAAGAGGAGGATGGAGCTGGCGGATGCAGGATTCGTAGGAGGAGCAGCGCAAAGCGTCCTGCCCGCCTTTCCGGTCGATTCCGAAGAGCGCAATGCGCTTGCACCCGAGATCCGCAAGGTATCTGACGGTGGCTTCCGTGGATCCGTAGATATCCGACATCACGCTCGAGTAATTTCCTTTGTCCGATTTGAAAAAATGATTGGCGTAAATGATCTTGTGGATATCGACGCTTTCAAACTCCGCGAGCCTCTCGTGCAGCGTTTGTTCGGAGGGAGAGATGATGACAAGGGAAGAGTGCTCGCTTTCGTAGAGAGCCTTGTAAGCCTCAAGGTCCTTCAGAGAGTGGATGATCTTGCACGGGATGCGCTTTCTTGCCGTTTCCTCGAGCAGAGAGCCGATCTTGACGTCGGCCCATACCGTTTCCAAAAAACTTTTTTCGCAGCAGATAAACAGGGCCATAAGAGTTCTCCGAGCCGGCTTGCGCCGGCTTTTCCCATTTTTCGGTTTTGCGTCGGGGGGCGGTCTCCCGGCGGCTTTATTTTTGAACGATCTCGGTAAAGGCGCCCTTCGCTTTCGCGGCGAGGGAGGCGGGGAGAGTGATCGTCACTTCTCCGGTGACGGTCGCCGTCTTGTCCTGGACGGCGATGAAGTTCCCGGCGAAGGTGCCGCCCGTCACCGTGACGCTCACGCGGCCGGAGATCTCGCCGGAGGGGCCGGATACGGCGTTGGAGACCTTGCCGACGGCGTAGACCGGACCCTTGAAGATCCCGCCGTTGATCACAAGCTCGGAGACGCCCTCGACGGAGTTCATCCCCGAGGCGGCGGTCAGATAGGAGCCGGAGGAATTGTGGAAGGTCCCGCCGTTCACTGTGACGGTGAGGCGGGCGTCTTTGTCCACCGTCCCGATGGGGAAGGCGTCGTTGTAGCGGCGGTTGCCGCAGCGGATGTACGCCCAGGAGCCGCTGTTCACCGTGATCTCGCAGGTCCCGTGCAGGCTGACGTCCTCGGCGGGCACGCCGCCGAGCCCGAGGTTGTACCCGGCGACGAGCAGGGGATAGGTCGTGATGCCCGGCGCGAGAGTGCTCTTCACGTCCCCGCCGAAGACGACGTTGCGGTAGTTGCAGACAAGGATGGAGCCGGCGAGCTCCGAGCGCAGCTCGATCTTGTCAAAAACGTAGTCGCCGTAGAGGTAGAGGTTTTTCGCCAGGCCGAAGCGGGCGCCCGCCGTCTCGCGGTAGTCGACGCCGCCGTAGACGGAGGTGACGGTGATCGGCTTTTTTGTCACGGGGAGGTGCGTTTCGTAGGTGAGGGAGCTTGGCGCGCAGACGACGACGGTGCCGCCTTCCTCGCGCAAAAGACCGACGGCTTTGGCGAAGGTGTTGACGGCGGAGGAGGGGGAGGAACCGTCTCCGCGGGCGTTCGCGCCGCCGAGATAAACGACCCCGGTCTCCGAGAGGGCGGGGACGGTGGGCTCGAAGGGCTCGCCCTTGAGGGCGGCGTAGAAGGCGCGCGCCATCTCGCCGTACTGCT
>CACYYS010000014.1 GCA_902778725.1 uncultured Ruminococcus sp. | reverse complement strand
GCCGTGATCGCGGCGGAGATCCCCGCCGGACCGGTACCGATGATCGCGATGTCATAACGCTGCGGCATCCTGTCCTCCTTGCGGAAAAAGTTTGGCTTGCAATTATATTGTATACAATCTTTTTGCTTTTGTCAAGACCTTTTTCCTTATTTTTTTCCGGACGGGGGAAGTTATCCGTCTCCCGGCGCAAAAAAGACGGATTTCATCTCCGCGGAGCGTTTTTCCCTGCCTGCGCCCTTGACTTTTCCCTATGTTTTATACTATAATATGATGAATAAATATTTTATCGGCTGAAATGCCTGACGGAGACGTTTATGATCAACAGTATGACCGCCTTCGGGCGCGCCGTGTCGCGCACCGAGGAAGCGGAGATCACCGTGGAGATCCGGTCGGTGAACAACCGCTATCTCGACCTTACGGTGAAACTGCCGCGGACTTTTTCCTTCCTTGAGGACAGAGTCAAGACCTATCTGACCGGGCGCGGCCTCTCCCGCGGGAAGGTGGACGCCTATATCGGGATCGAGATGCTCTCGGAGGTGAGCGGCGGGAAAGTCACGGTGGATACCGAATACGCCCGCGCTTACATCGACGCGCTGCGGGAGCTCGGCGAGACCTTCTCCCTCAAGGACGATCTCTCCCTGATGCGGGTCGCGTCCAACAAGGACCTCTTCCGCATCGAGCGCTCCGAGCGCGACCCGGAAAAGGACTGGGAGATGCTGCTCCCCACGCTGGAGAAAGCCGCCGACGTCTTCTTTTCCGTCCGGGCGGCGGAGGGCGAGCGGATCGAGCGCGACATCACGGCAAAAGTCGAGGGGATCCGGGCGCTGACTCCGCAGATCGCCGCCCTCTCGGACGAGGACGTGAAGGCGCGCCGCGACAAGCTCTCCGAGCGGATCCGCAAGCTGCTCGGCGAGGAGGGGATCGTCCCGGACGAGAGCCGGCTGCTCACCGAGTGCGCCCTCTTTGCCGACAAGATCGCCATCGACGAGGAGATCGTGCGGCTCGGGAGCCACTTTGAGGCGTTTTACACCATCCTCGGCGAGGGGGAGCCCGCCGGCAGGAAGCTCGACTTCCTTTTGCAGGAAATGAACCGCGAGACCAACACGATCGGCTCCAAATGCTCCAATCTGGCGATCTCCCACACCGTCGTCCGGATCAAGAGCGAGCTGGAAAAAATACGTGAACAGATCCAGAATATCGAATAAAGAGAGGTTGCTATGAAATTCATCAACATCGGCTACGGCAACGTCGTAGCCTCCGACCGGGTGATCACGATCGTCAGTCCCGACAGCGCGCCGATCAAGCGCCTGGTCCAGGACGCGCGGGACGCGGGGCGGGTGATCGACGTCACCTGCGGCAGACGCACCCGCTCGGTGATCATCACGGACAGCGAGCACGTCATCCTCTCCTCCACCCAGCCGGAGACGATCTCCTGGCGCCTGAACGGAAAGCAGTCCGACGAGGAGGAAGAGGACGATGAGTGACGGGAACTTCCTCGGCCGGCGCAAGGGGCTGCTCCTTGTCGTTTCCGGTCCCGCCGGCAGCGGCAAGGGGACGGTGATGAAGCTGCTGATGCAGGACCCCGACTCCTTTGCCCTTTCCGTCTCCGCCACGACCCGCGCGCCGGGGAAAAACGAGGTGGACGGCCGCGAATACTTCTTCGTCTCCCGCGAGCGATTCGAGGAGATGATCGCAAAAAAAGAACTGCTGGAGTACACCGACTATCTCGGCAACTATTACGGGACCCCCCGCGCGCCGGCGGAAGCGGTCCTCGGCACCGGACGGCATCTGCTCCTCGAGATCGACGTGGACGGCGGCCGCCAGATCAAGGCGGCGTTCCCCGAGGCGGTCCTCGTGATGATCGTCCCGCCGGGCGCCGCGGAACAGGAACGGCGCCTGCGCACCCGCGCCCGGGACAGCGAGGAGTCGATCCTGCGGCGGCTTGAGCGCGCCAAGGCCGAACTGACCGAGGCGGAGCATTACGACTACGTCATCGTCAACGAGACCGGCGAAGCGGAAAAGACCGCCGACGTCTTCCGCGCGATCGTCGCGGCGGAGATGGCGTCCGTCCGCCGCATCCCGGATCTCAAAGAACGTTACTACGCCAACTGAAGCGGCTCTCCGCTCCGATCGGCAAAATTCCCATATCCTGATACATTCCATATTTTTAAGGAGAAAAAACCATGATCAAGCCCTCCATCGAAGATCTTACCAAGGGAAAATTCAACCGTTACGAGCTGGTGCTCGGCACGGCGAAGCTGGCCCGCATCCTCACCGACGACTACACCGAGCGCCGCGAGGAGGCGGAAAAGATGATCGCCAACAAGGAGACCGACAAGACCATCGCCGCGATGCTCAAGCTCGACGCCGACGACGAAAAAGCCGTCAAAGCGGCGATCAACCGCCTGGACAGCGGCGAGTACGAGCTGACCCGCGACGGGGAGGGAGAGGCGGAAACGGCCGCTCACGCGGAAGAAGAAAAAGCAGACTGACGGAAAAGAAAAAGAAGGGGGTGACTCTATGAGCGGATATATCGCCGTCCATATTCTGGACGCCCCCTATCATATCGACCGGCCGTACGACTACTTCGTCCCCGACGGGATGGAGGAGGAGGCGGTCCCCGGCGCTTTCCTCACCGTGCCCTTCGGCGCGTCGAACCGCCGGGTCTCCGCCCTCGCGGTCGAGCGGCGGGAAAACTGCGGCTTCAAACGGGTCAAGCCCGTCCTCGCGGTCAACGGAGAACGTTTTTCCCTCGATCCGGGGCAGCTTGAGCTCTGCTTCTATCTCAAGCGCACCTGCCTCTGCACGGTAGGGGAAGCGGCAAGGACGCTGCTCCCTTCCGCCGCGTTTTCCTCTCTCTCCGAGTTTTTCCTCCCGGGGAAGGCGGATCCCGCCTCCCTCCCGCCCGCCGAGCGGGCGGTATACGACTACGTCCTGCGGGAGAAGAAAGCCTCCGCCGCGAAGGTGAAAGCCGACTGCGGCGAGACGGCGGGAGAACTCCTCACGCGCCTCTGCCGCTCCGGACATCTTTTGCGCGACTTTGAAGTCCGGGAAGGAAAAAGCGACCGCTACACCGTCCGCGTCTTTTTATCGGCCGACCGGGAGACCGCGCGGGAGGCGGCGGAGGGAAAAGGTCCCTTCGCTCTGCGCGGCAAAAAGCAGCGGGCGCTGCTCGCCGCGGTCCTTGCGTCCGAGGGGAGCGAAAAGTCCGCTCTGCTCTCGGAGACGGGCTGCTCCGCCGCTCAGCTCTCCGCGCTGGAGAGCGCCGGGCTGATCCGGCTCGAGCAGACCGAGGTCTTCCGCAATTCCTACGCCGATATCCGGCCGGACGCGACAAAGCAAAACATCCTCTCCGACGCGCAGCGCAGGGTCTTTCTGCGGCTGCGGGAGCTCTTTTCCTCCGGCGAGCCGAAGGCGGCGCTCCTGTTCGGGATCACCGGGAGCGGGAAAACGCGCGTCGTCAAAGCGATGATCGACGAGGTGATCCGCGCGGGGCGCACCGTCATCCTGATGGTGCCGGAGATCTCCCTCACCCCCCAGACCGTCTCGATCTTCTGCTCCTTTTACGGCGAGCGCGTCGCCGTGCTCCACTCCGCCCTCTCGGCGGGAGAGCGCTACGACGCCTACAAGCGCATCCGCGCCGGGAAGGTGGACGTGGTGATCGGCACGCGCAGCGCCGTCTTCGCCCCTCTCCCCCGGCTCGGGATGATCGTCCTCGACGAGGAGCAGGAGCACACCTATAAATCCGATACCGACCCGAAATACCACGCGCGGGACGTGGCGCGCTTCCGCTGCGCAAAGGAAAACGCCCTGATGCTCCTCTGCTCCGCCACGCCCTCCATGGAGAGCTTTTCCAAAGCGAAAAACGGTCAGTACGAGCTTTGCAAGCTCACAGAGCGCTACGGCGGCGCCAGGCTGCCGGAGGTGCTTGTCTGCGATATGCGCAAGGAATTGCGCGCGGGGAACGTCTCCCCCTTCTCCCGCGAGCTGCTCGCGCGGCTGGAGAAGGTCAAAGAACGGGGCGAGCAGGCGATCATCCTGCTCAACCGCCGCGGCTATAACAGCTACGAGAGCTGCCTCTCCTGCGGGGAGCCGGTCGTCTGTCCGCGCTGCTCGGTCCCGCTGACCCGCCACCGCGAAAAAAATGAAAGCGAGGGCAAGCTGCTCTGCCACTACTGCGGCTTCACCTCCTCCGTCGTAAAAAAATGCCCCTCCTGCGGCTCGGAGAAAATGACCTTTGAGGGCTGCGGCACCCAGCAGGCGGAGGCGGAGCTCTCCCGCCTGCTCCCCTCGATCCGGGTCCTGCGGATGGACGCGGACACCGCGACGACCAAAACGCTCTACGACCGGATGCTCACCTCCTTCCGGCAGGGAGAGTACGACCTTTTGCTCGGCACGCAGATGGTGGCGAAGGGACACGACTTCCCGATGGTGACGCTGGTCGGCGTCCTCTCGGCGGACGCCTCCCTCTCGATCGGAGACTACCGCGCGAACGAGCGCACCTTTTCCCTGATCACGCAGGTGGTGGGGCGCGCCGGACGGGCGGAACGCGGCGGAGTCGCCGTGGTGCAGACCTTCCGCCCGGACAACGAGTCGCTGCTGCTCGCCTGCCGCGGCGACTACGAGGAGTTCTATAACGCGGAGATCGCGCTGCGCCGCGGCTTTGTCTGGCCGCCGTGCTGCGACATCGTGACCCTCTCCCTCGCCGCGGACGACGAGGACGCATTGACCCGGGCGAGCGAGCGACTCTCCTCCCTCTTCGCCGCCCATCTGCAAAACGACTTTTCCGACGTGAAGGTGACGGCCTTCGGTCCCTTTGAAGCGCCGATCTACAAGCTTGCGGACCGCTACCGGATGCGGATGGTCGTCAAATGCCGGCTCTCCGCCCGGACGCGTCTCTTCTTCGGGACGCTGCTCTGCGAGTTCGGAGAAGGGGCGGGCAAAAGCGGCGTGACGCTGTCCGCCGATCTCAACCCCTCGGGAATCTGAACGAAAAAAAGAAAGGCGAAACCATGGCAATACGCAACATCATCAAGGACGACGACCCGACCCTGCGCAAGATCAGCCGGCGGGTCGACGAGATCACCCCGCGCATCACGACCCTGCTCGACGATATGCTGGAGACGATGCGCCGCGCAAACGGCTGCGGGCTTGCCGCCGTGCAGGTCGGCGTGCTGCGCCGGGTCGTCGTGGTCGAGACGGAAGAGGGTCACCCGATCGAGCTGATCAATCCCGTGATCATCAAAGCGTCCGAGGAAACGCAGACCGAGATGGAGGGCTGCCTCTCCCTCCCCGGACGCTGGGGCTATACCCTCCGCCCGAAGACGGTAACGGTACGGGCGCAGGACCGGAACGGAGATTTTTTTGAAGTGACGGGCTCCGACCTGCTCGCGCGCGCCCTCTGCCACGAGCTTGACCACCTGGACGGAAAGCTCTATCCCGACGTTGCCGTCCATATGCTGACAAAGAAAGAGATGAAGGAAGCGGGACTGATCCCCGCCGAATAAAACGATGAAGATACTGTTCATGGGGACGCCGGAATTCGCCGTCGTCTCCCTCGACGCTCTGGTCGCCGCGGGACACGAGATCTGCGGCGTCGTCACAAAAAAGGACACCCCGCAGGGGAGAAAGATGCGTCTCACTCCGCCGCCCGTCAAGGTGCGCGCGGAGGAGCTCGGTCTCCCCGTCTTCCAGCCGGACACCCTGCGGGACGGGGCGTTCGCCTCGCTCCTTCTGCGGCTCGACCCGGAGGTGATCGTCGTCGTCGCGTTCGGCAAGATCCTCCCCGCCTCCGTCCTCGCCTATCCCCCCCTCGGCTGCGTCAACGTGCACGGCAGCCTGCTCCCCGAATACCGCGGCGCCGCGCCGATGCAGCGCTCCCTCATGGACGGGCGCGAGACCGTCGGCGTTACGACGATGAAGATGGACGAGGGGATGGACACCGGCGATATGCTCCTCACCCGCACCTACCGGCCGGGGAAGGACGAGTGCTTCGGCTCCGTCTCGGACGCGCTCGCCCGGCTCGGCGCCGACGCACTGACCGAAACGCTGGAAAAACTGGCGGCCGGCACGCTCGTCCCGATCCCGCAGGACAACTCCCGCGCGACGGTCGCGCCGAAGATCGGCAAAGAGGAGGAAACGCTGGATTTCTCCCTCCCCGCGCGCACCCTGCACAACCGGATCCGCGCCCTCTCTCCCTCTCCTCTCTGCCGCACCTTTACTCCCGGCGGGGCGCTGCTCAAGATCGTCTCCTCCACCCTGCCCTCCCTCTCGGCCGAAGGGGAGGCGGGAGAGCTCCTCTCCGATGAAAACAGACTCCTCGTCCTCTGCGGGGACGGAGAGGTCCTCGAGATCACCGAACTGATCCCCGAGGGGAAGCAAAAAATGAAAGCCGCGGACTACCTGCGCGGCAGAAAGCTGAAAAAAGGAGATCTTCTCGGCCGAAAGGAGAACTGAATGCTCTACTATTACGGGATCGACTGGACCTACGTCATCCTCGTTCTCCCCGCCGTCCTCTTTGCCCTCTGGGCGCAGTACAACGTGCAAAGCACCTTCAAAAAGGCCTCCTCCCTCCCCGTCTCAAACGGGATGACCGGGGCGGACGCCGCACGGATGATCCTTGACCGGGGCGGCCTCTACGGCGTGCGCGTCGAGCGCGTCGCGGGCGAGCTGACCGACCACTTCGATCCCCGCTCGAACGTCCTCCGGCTCTCGGACGCCGTGCATGACAAAGCCACCGCCGCGGCGGTGGGCGTCGCCTCTCACGAAGCGGGCCACGCTCTCCAGCACGAGGAGAATTACCTCCCCGTCCGCATCCGTTCCGCCGTCATCCCGCTGACCGAGATCGGCTCCACGCTCGCGATACCGCTTTTTGCGATCGGACTTTTGCTGAATTTTTCCTCCCTTGCGTATATCGGGATCCTTCTTTTCGCCTTTTCCGCCGTTTTCCAGCTTCTGACGCTGCCCGTGGAGTTTGACGCGAGCAACCGCGCGCTGAAGGCGATGGCGGACAGCGGGCGCTTCACCGAAAAAGAGCTCGCCTCCTCCCGCAAGGTCCTGCGCGCGGCGGCGCTGACGTACGTGGCGGCGCTCGCCGTCTCCCTGACCCAGATCCTGCGGCTCCTTCTGATCGCCGACCGGAGAAAAAAATGAAAGACAAAGTAAGAGACGCCGCGCTCCGTTTCCTCTGTGACGCGGAGCGGGACAAAAAATATCTCAACCTGGCGCTCCCCTCCGCGCTCGCCGCCTTTGACGACGAGCGGGACCGGGCGCTCTTCACGCTGCTCGTCTACGGCGTGACGGAAAAGCAGATCACCCTCGACCGCTACCTCGCCGCCTACTCCTCCCGCCCCGTGGAGGAGCTGGAGCGCTTCACCCGCTATATCCTCCGGCTCGGCTTCTATCAACTGATCTTCCTCGCCACACCGCCGCACGCCGCCGTGAACGAGACGGTCGCGCTGGCGCGGCAGCAGGGCGAGCGCGGCTTTGTCAACGCCGTGCTGCGCTCCTATCTGCGCGAGCCGGAAAAAGCCGTCCTCCCGAAAAAGGAGGACGGACTCCTCCCCTACCTCTCCGTCCGCTATTCCTTCCCTCTCTGGATGTGCGCCTCCCTGGTGCGCGACTACGGCGAGAAAACGGCGGAGGAAACGCTGGAGGCCTTCTCCCGCAAGGCGCCGCTGACCCTGCGCGTCAACACCGAAAAGACCTCGCGGGAAGAGCTGCTCGCTCTCCTCTCCCCCTTCGGCGCGCGGGAAACCGACTTTTCCGACTGCGGGATCGTGATCGGCGAAAACGCCGCCCCTTCCCGTCTCCCCGGGTTTGACGAGGGTCTCTTCTTCGTTCAGGACGAGGCGTCTCAGCTCTGCGCCCGCCTCCTCGGAGCAAAGGAGGGCGAGGACGTCGCGGACGTCTGCGCCGCGCCGGGCTCCAAGAGCTTTTCCCTTGCCCTCGATATGAAGGGGACGGGACGGGTACGCTCCTTCGATCTGCACCGCTCCAAGCTCTCCCTGATCGAGAGCGGCGCGCGGCGCCTCGGTCTGGAAAACGTCTTCCCCGCCGAGCAGAACGCTCTCTCCCCGCGCAAAAAGCTGTTCGGCAAGCTGGACCGCGTCCTCTGCGACGTGCCCTGCTCCGGGCTCGGCGTCGCCGCCAAAAAGCCGGATATCCGCCGCAAAGAGGAGGCGGAGGTCCTCCCCCTGCCGGAGACCTCCTACGCGATCCTCGACGCCTCCTCCGACTACCTCCGGGAGGGCGGCGTGCTGGTCTATTCCACCTGTACTCTCCGCCGCGCGGAGAACGACGAGGTCTGCCGGCGCTTTCTCGCCGCGCATCCGGAGTTCTCTCCGCTCGACTTCACCTTCACCGGCCGGGACGGGACGGCTCTCCCGTCTGAAAACGGGATGCTGACGCTCCTGCCCGCAAAGACCCACACCGACGGTTTTTTCCTCTGCCGGATGATCAAAAAGGAAAACGCCCATGCCTGAAACGACCGTAAAGACCGATCTCTGTTCCCTCACGGTACGGGAGCTTGAGTCTTATTTTTCCTCCCTCGGGGAGCCGAAGTACCGCGCAAAGCAGTTCTTCTCCGCGATCGCGCGGGGGAAGCGCTTTTCGGAGATCACGACCTTTCCCCTCTCTCTGCGCGCGAGGCTGGAGGAGACGGCGGAATACCGCATCCCCGAGATCGCGCAGAAACAGGTTTCCGCGCTGGACGGCACGACCAAATACCTGATGCGCATGACCGACGGCGAGGAGGTGGAGAGCGTGCTGATGCTCTACGAGCACGGCGCGACCCTCTGCGTCTCCTCCCAGGTCGGCTGCCGGATGGGCTGCCGCTTCTGCGCCTCCACGATCGGGGGACGGGTCCGGGACCTGCTCCCTTCCGAGATCTACGGGCAGGTGATCGCCGCCGGGCGGGACGCCGGTCGGCGGATCGACGGGATCGTGATGATGGGGATCGGCGAGCCGCTCGACAACCTCGAAAACGTCCTGAAATTCCTTGCGCTCGTGGGGGAACCGGAGGGGCTTTGCATCGGATACCGCCACATCTCCCTCTCCACCTGCGGGCTTGCCGACAAGATCGAAGAGCTGAAGCGGGCCGACCTGCCGATCACCCTCTCGATCTCCCTGCACGCCTCCGACGACGCGCGGCGCTCCGCCGTGATGCCGGTCAACGACCGTTACCCCCTCGACGTCCTGCTCTCCGCCTGCCGCGACTATTTTTCCGCGACGGGACGCAGGATCAGCTTTGAATACACGATGCTCCGCGGAGAAAACGACAGCGAGGAGGACGCCCGGCGCCTTGCGCGGCTCCTGCGCCGCTACTTTCCCGAGGGGACTCCGGTCCATATCAACCTGATCCGCCTCAACCCCGTCCGCGAGCGGGACTACCGCTCCCCGGACGACGCGGCGGCAAAGGCCTTCTGCGAGGCGCTCTGCCGCCTCGGGATGAACGCCACCCTGCGGCGGCGGCTGGGACCGGACATCGACGCCGCGTGCGGCCAGCTGCGCCGCTCCCGCATAAAGGACGCGGGATCTCCACACACTACCGAAAGGACGGTGAGATAGTCTATGCAGATCTTCGGAATGACCGACATCGGACGGGAACGTCTCGTCAACCAGGACGACTTTATCGCAAAGGAGCTCCTGCCCGGCCTCGCTCTGCTCTGCGTCTGCGACGGGATGGGCGGCGTCGCCGGCGGGAAAGAGGCGAGCGCCATCGCGATCCGGACTTTTTACGAGGCGATCGCCGGAAAGGCGGAGGAATACTACGACCCGGAAAAAGGGTACTTCACCGCCGACACGGAAAAGATCATGAGCGATCTCGCGGAGGCGGCGCAAAAGGCGAACCGCGCCGTGTTCGAGCGGGCGGAGCATCAGCCGGAGCTGCAGGGGATGGGAACGACCCTCGCCGCGGCTCTGGTCACGCGCGACCTGCTCTGCGGGATCAACATCGGGGACAGCCGCGTCTACACCTGCAGCCGCGACGGCGATATGCGCCAGCTCTCCCGCGACCACTCCTACGTCCAGTACCTCGTGGATCTCGGGCGGATCTCGGAGGATGAGGCCCGCACCGATAAAAACCGCAATATCATCACCCGCGCCGTCGGGGTGGCGCCCGGCCTCGCGACCGACGTCTTCACCGCCGTGGTAGAGGACAGCCGCGTCCTGATCTGCTCGGACGGGCTCAGCTCCAACGCGGAAAACGCCGTGATCGGAAAATACCTCGCCGACTTCTCCCTGCCGATCGAAGCGACCGTCCGCCGCCTGGTAAAGCTGGCGAACGAAGAAGGCGGCTCGGACAACATCACCGCCGTGATGGCCTTTACCGGCGAGGAGGAAACAGAAAAATGAACCGTTATGAAGAATACGTCGGTCAGCTCTTTGACCGGCGCTATCAGATCGAAGAGTTGATCGGCACCGGCGGGATGGCCGTCGTCTTCCGCGCGCAGGACACCCGGATGAACCGCACCGTCGCCGTCAAGCTGCTGCGCGACGAATTTGCCGACGACGAGGAAGCCGTCAAGCGCTTTATCAACGAGTCCAAAGCGGTGGCGATGCTCTCCCACAAAAACATCGTGAACATCTACGACGTCTCCGTCAGCGAAAAGCTGAAATACATCGTGATGGAGTATATCGAGGGCGTCACGCTGGAAAGTTATATGAAAAAGCGGGGCGCGCTCCCCTTTGAAGAGGTCTGCTCCATCTCCGAGCAGATCCTCGCCGCGCTCCAGCACGCGCACGAGCGGGGCGTGATCCACCGCGACATCAAACCGCAGAACATCCTCCTGCTCCGGGACGGGACCATCAAGGTCGCGGACTTCGGCATCGCCAAGCTGACGGCGACCAAGGAGACCGCCAATATGTCCGGCAAGGCGATCGGCACCGTCTATTATATCAGCCCCGAACAGGCGAAAGGCAAAAAGGTGGACGCCCGGTCCGATATCTACTCCCTCGGCGCGCTGATGTACGAGCTGGCGACAGGCAAGCTCCCCTTCAACAGCGACAGCACCGTCTCGATCGCCTTAAAGCAGATCAGCGAGACCCCGAAACGCCCCAAAGAACTGAAAAAGGATATCCCCAACGGTCTCAACAGCCTGATCCTGACCGCGATGGAGAAAAATCCGCTCGACCGCTTTGAGTCCGCCGCTCAAATGCAAAAGTATCTGCAAAAAGTGAAACGCCATCCGAACCGTACCGTCCGCCTCGCGGAAGCGAAAAAGCATCAGGGCGCCAGCCCGATGCTCCCGATCATCCTCGGCATCCTCTCCGCCTTCGGCATCGCGCTGGTCGTCGCCGGGATCTTTGTCGTCAAGACCCTCTTCTTCTCCGGCGGCGGGACCGTCCAGGTCGTGACGGTGGCGGATTGCATGGGAAAGATCGCAAACGAGGAGCTCGTCTCCTCTCTCGGGAAAAACTACACCGTACAGTTTGTCGAAGTATTCGATAAAAACGTGGAAAAGGGCGTAATCATGTCGCAGAGCCCCTCGCCCGGGGAAAACCGCAGGCTCAAAGGGGGACAGACCGTCAAGCTGGTGCTGACCGTCAGCGCCGGGATGGAGGAGCAGATCCTCGGCGACTACTCCCTGCAAAACGCCCGGACGGCGGAGATCGCTCTCCGGGAAAAGGGGTTGGGCGTCACCCTGATCCGCGAGATGCACGACGCGATCCCCGGCGGCTTTGTGATCCGCACCTCGCCGGAGCCGGGCGCGACCGTCCGGACCGGAGACATCATCGAGCTTTACGTCAGCAGCGGCGAGGAGATCGAGTACGTCTACGTCCCGAAGTTTATCGGGATGGATGAAAAGAGCGCCCTGAAAGCCCTCCTTGACGCGGATCTGGAGGTGGGCGAGGTGACCTACGAGTATTCGAAAAAAGAGAAAGAAGGGGTCGTCCTCAAGCAGAATCCCGAACCCGACCGGCGCGTCGCCAAATTCGTGACCAAGATCGACTTTGTCCTCAGCAAAGGGCCGGAGCCGGTCGTAACGACAGCCCCCGTCACGACGGCGGCGCCCGTCACAACGGCGCCGGTCACGACAGCGCCTTCCACAACGGACTCCCAGACGGGTACCGAAACGGCAAAGACGACCGCCGCGGTCACGACAGACGCTTCCACCGCCCCTGCCACGACGGCGGCGGAAACGACCGGCGCCGCGGAGACGACCGGCGTTGCCGGGACCCGTGAAAACGCCTCCCCGACTCCCTGACCGCCGATGGAAACCAAGATGACCGGGCGCCTCCTCTCCTGCACGGGAGGGCTTTACACCTTTTTCCCGGAGGAGACGGAGGGATACCCCGTTCCCGAAACGCTCCGGCAAACGCCCCTTTTTCTGCGGGCGCGCGGCGCCTTCCGCTATCAGGGGGAAAGCCCGACCGCGGGGGATCTCGTCCTTTTGCGGGCGGAGCTGGATGAAAACGGCGTGCCGGAGGACGGACGCGGCCTTTTGATGGAGAAGATCCTGCCGCGCAAAAGCCTGCTGATCCGCCCGCCCGTCGCCAACCTCGATTATCTGATCGTCACCGTGGCGGCGGCCGAGCCCGCTCCCTCCCCCCTGCTGCTCGACAAGCTGATCGCATCCGCGCTCGTCCGCGGCGTGACGCCGATCCTCGTCCTCAACAAGCGCGACCTCGCCCCCGCGGCCTGCGACTCTCTCGCAGAGATCTACCGCGCGGCGGGGCTCGCCGTCTACCCGATCTCCGTCCGCACGGGCGAGGGGACGGAGGCGCTGCGCACCGCGCTCGTCTCCCTCCTGCCCGACCGGTGCGCCGCCTTTGCCGGCGCCTCCGGGGTCGGAAAATCCAGTTGTCTCAATCTCCTCTTCCCCGCCCTCTCCCTCTCGACCGGGCGGGTCAGCGAACGCACCGGGCGCGGACGCCACACCACGCGCCAGGCGGTCCTCCACCGGCTCCCGCTCGGGGAGAGCGGCCGGTACTGCTTCCTTGCCGACACCCCCGGCTTCGGCCTGCTCGACTTTGCCCGTTTCGACTTTATGGAGCCGGAGGAGCTCGTCTTCTCCTTTCCCGAGTTTGAGCCGTATCTCGGCCGCTGCCGCTACACAAAATGCACCCATAGCAAAGAGGAAGGCTGCGCGATCCTCGCCGCCGTCCGGGACGGCGCGATCGCCCCGTCCCGCCACGAAAGCTATCTCGCCCTCCGGGAGGAGCTCAAACACCGGAAACGCCGTCCGTAAAAAAGCGGGGGACACAGACTCCTGTGTCCCCCGCTTTTTCTTTTTCAGAGCGTCGCCTCCGCGTGGCGGATCGCGTGGCAGTTGATATTGACGGCGACGGGGAGTCCGGCGATATGCGTCGGATACTCCTCCACCTTGACGGCGAGCGCCGTCACGCTCCCGCCGAAGCCCGCGGCGCCGATGCCGAGCGCATTGATCTCCGCGAGCAGGCGCTCCTCCAGCGCGGCGTAGCGCGGATCGGGGTGCCGGTCCGCGATCGGGCGGATCAGGGCGCGTTTGGCGAGGTAGGCGCAATACTCAAAATCCCCGCCGATCCCGACCCCGACCATGATCGGAGGACAGGGATCCGGCCCGGCGCGCCGGACCGTCTCGAGGACGAAGGAGACGACCTCCTCCTCCCCCGCGGCGGGCGTCAGCATCCGGAGCGCGCTTTTGTTCTCACTGCCGAAGCCCTTCGGCGCCGCGACGATGCGCAGCCCGTCCCCCGGGACGGAGGAAAGATGCAGGATCGCCGGGGCGTTGGTGCCGGTATTCCTGCGGTCGTAGAGCGGGTCGGAAACGACCGAGAGCCGCATCCCCCCCTCGGTATATCCCTGCGCCGCGCCCGCGTCGACCGCCTCCCGGAGGCTGCCTCCGTCGATCACGACCTGATCGCCCATCTCGCAGAAGACGACAGCCATCCCGGTATCCTGACAGACGGGGACGTTCAGCTCCCGCGCGGCGGAAAGGTTCTCCCGCAAAGAGAAGAGAGCCAGACGGCAGCGCGCGCAGCTCTCGCTGCTCTCGGCGCGGGCGAGCGCCTCGTCCACTTCGCGCCCCGGCGTGTAGCACGCCTCGCGAAAGAGCCGGGCCACGGTATCCCGCACAAGGGAAAAAGAAAGGTGTTTCATACGTCCTCGAAAAAGAAACGCGCCGGTCCTGCCGGCGCGGATTTTATCACGGCGAGGCGCGCCCTCACTCGGTCAGATCGTTGTAGAAGATGATCTCGTCCGGCATACAGAGATTGAGTTTTTCCCGGGCGATCTTTTTGATCTGCTCGTCGTCCATCTCCGCTTCCAGATCCTTTTTGAGCGCGGCGATGGTGCGCGCGTTTTTCTGATACTGTTCCTCCAGCCGCTCCTTTTCCGCGAGGAGTTCGTTTTTACGGAGCTGCATCCGGAAAATGGAAAACACGGCGACCACAACGAAAAAAACGGCAAGGACCTTCACAAGCAGGCTGCTGCCCCGCGCGGGCGTTACTTCTTTCATATTTGACCTCCGTGATCGTTGAGATAATCCGTAAAAAAGCGGCGCGGTCCGGCAAGGAGACGGGTCTGCTCCCCGCGGTCAAACCGCTTTGCCCGCCAAAGGAAGGAGAGATCCCCCGCCGCGCGGGCAAGGGCGGCAAAAAGAGCGGCGAAGCGCGCACAAAGGGGAAGGACCAGGCGCCGGAAAGGAAAAAGCAGGAAAAAGAGAAGATAGCGGAGCGCAACGCGGATCCCGAGCCAGAGCGCCTCGAACAAAAGGAGGACCGCCCGTCCGAGCGTGGCGTGGCAGAGGGAAAAGCCGAGCGCGGCGCAAAAAATCGCCAGCAGCCGGACGCGTCCGCGGCTGAAGTTGTAAAAAAGGATAAGCAGCAGCGCGGCGCTCACGGCGCAAAAAAGGAGATCCTCCGCAAAAAGGAGAGCGGCGCGGAAAAAGGCGGACGCCTTGCGCTTTTTTGGGGGACGGGAAGGCGGAAGCAGGGGAAGGGCGAGCGAGGAAAGCTCCGGCACCCGGCGGGATCGCGGCCCCTCGCCGCAGAGAAGGCGGGTCAGCCGGAGGAGATCGTAAAAAAGGGAAAGGACGGCGCCGCCGAGCAAAGAGGCGGCAAAGAGGCGGAGCTGATCGGAAAGCCAGACCTCCATCTCTCAGCCCTTGCGCCCGAAGAAGGAGCGGAAGCGGCTCTCCCTTTTCTCCCTTTCGTCGGAGTACCAGAGTCCGGAGACGGAGCCGACGATCCGGACCCTGCCGGACTCGGAGGAGAGCCCCACGACGGAAAGCCCTTCTCCCTCCACGTCGAGCCGCCCGAGAGCGGTGCGGAGGGTAACGGAATTTTCATCAAAGCCGATCACGTCGGAAACGCCCGTGATCTCCAGCTCCCTCCTCTGGCGGAGGGTAACGTCCTGCGAGACCGACGGAGCGGCGTTTTGTTCGTTCATAAGATCTCCCGGCAAAAGAAGTTTACCATACCTTATGCGCCGGGAGAGGCGGATATGCTCAGAGGTCGACGACCTCGTACATTGCGCCCGCGTCCGCTTTTTTTGTACTGTCCTTGATCTCGGTCACACGGACGGAGACCGTCCGGCCGCCGAAGGCGATGCCGATCACGTCCCCGGGCTTTACGTCGTACGAGGGCTTGACCGCCTTGCCGTTGACGGTGATGCGCTCGGCGCCGCAGGCGTCGTTTGCCACGGTGCGGCGGCGGATCAGGCGCGAAACTTTCAGAAATTTATCAATTCTCATCGCTGTAAAAACAGCCGCTCCCGCCGAAGCGGGAGCGGCCCTTGCGCTTTATACGCTCCGTTGTTTATTTGACGGCGTCCTTGAAGCCCTTGCCGGCGGAGAAGGACGGATACTTGGTCTTCGGGATCTTGATGGTCTCTTTGGTCTGCGGGTTGCGGCCGACTCTGGCGGCGCGGGTCTTCACTTCAAAGGTACCGAAGTTGACAAGCTGGACTTTCTGTTTCTTCTTCAGGGCGTCCTTGATCGCGTCGATAAACGCGTTGACGGCCTTCTCGGCATCCTTTTTGGAGAACTCGCCTTTCTTTGCGACGGCTTCGATAAATTCGGTCTTGTTCATCGTATTTTCTCACCTTTCATTTATTTATTAAAGAAGGAAAACCCTTCCTTTGGTATCATTATACCATCTATCCAGGGATTTATCAAGAGTATTTTTGATTTTTCTTGCCCGGGAGGCGGTTTTTTTCCGTTTTTTTCCGTAAATCCCGGGCGTTTTGCGCGTCTTTACCCGAGAAGGCGGATCTTTTTCAGAAATCCGACGATCTTTTTGCTCTTCGGGAGCAGGGTGAGATCCTCCTCCGTGACCCCCTTTGCCTTAAACAGGATGATCCCGTAGACCGGGACGGCGACAAGGACGGCGAGGAGGGTGATCAGGAGATTCTGCCCGCGGCCGACCGCCTGAGAGGAGAAGAGCGCCTTTTCCGCGAGGCGGGAGACGGCAAAGGCGGAGCCGCCCGCCGCCGCCGCCGCGACAAAGGGCCGGAGGAACACGCGGGTGACCGAGGGGAAATAGCCGACCTTGGTGAAGACGAACCAGAGATTGAGGGAGGCGGCCGTGATATAGCAGAGCAGGGTGCTGATCGGCGCTCCGTAGATGTTGACCGCGGGGATCCCGACGAGGATCCAGCTCGAGACCAGCTTGACGCCGGCGCCCGCAAGCATGGAGATGATGGGATAGCGCTCCTTGCGCGCCCCCTGGAGGGTACTGTTGGTCGTGGCGAGGATCCCGACAAAGAAGACCGCGACCGCGATGATCGAGAGCAGCGGTGCGAGGTCGTCCGCGTCGCCGTGGTTATAGACCGTGTTGAGGATATACCGCGGGATCGCCGCCATCCCGAGCGCGCAGGGGAGGGCGATGATCGCCGTCATCTTGAAGGCGGAGGTGAGGATCCCGCGCATCCGCTTCCGCTCCCGGCGCGCGACGCACTCCGCCACAAGCGGAACGATCATATAAGCGACAGGGTAGATCAGGACGGGGGGAAGATTGAAGAGCGAGGTGATCTGGGTGCTGTAGGCTCCGTACATATCGAAGGCAGTATCCGGATCGAACCCCGCGCGCGTCAGACCGGAGTTGAGGACCATCGTATCGATCATCCCCGAAAGGCTCATCGCGGAGGAGGAAAGGGTGATCGGGACCGCGACCCGCAGGAGACGGCCGATGATGGGCTTTGTCCCGGCGCAGTCGGGGACGCCCCTGCCGTAGATGGCGCGGTACTCCACGTCGTAACGGGCGGGAGAGAAGGAAAGCTTGGTGAGCCAGAGATAGAAGAAGCCGAGGATCACGCCGACCGTCACGCCGAGGACGGCGCAGGCGGCGACCACCTCGATCGGCTTGCCCGCGGAGATCGCGAGTTGGGCGAACAAAATACCGAGCAGGAGCTTACCGAGCGCCTCGATCACCTCCGAGATCCCGGTGGGCACCATATAGCGGAAACCCTGGAAATAGCCGCGGAAGGCGCTGGAAAGGCAGACGAAGAAGAGCGTCGGCGCGAGCGCGATAATGGAGAATCGGGCGGCGGGACGCTCGATCACCTTATCGGCAAGCGGACCGGAGAGCGCAAACATCAGAAGCGCGCCGACAAGCCCGATCACGAAAAAGAGACGCAGCGCGATGAAATAGATCTTGCGCACCTGGCGGAAGCGCCCCTTGGCGCGGCTCTCCGCCACCAGAGTGGAAACGGCGACGGGCAGCCCCGCCGTTGAGATCATATAAAACCAGACGTAGACCTGATAGGCGGTGTTGAAATATCCCATGCCGGTATTGCCCAGCAGGGAGAGCATCGGGATCTTGAAAAAGACGCCGATGACTTTGGTCAGGATATTGGCCAGCGTATAGACGAGAACGCTGGAGACGACGAGGCTGCGGCCTTTTTCAGCGGCAGCGTTGTTCTGCAGTTCCGGCATGGATCATCCTCTTTTCTTTTCAGTCGCGGCGGGTCAGGCGTCCTGCGGGTCGGGGGCAAGCTCCTCCCCGCCGGGCAGGGCGACGGCCCGCTCCCCCTCCTCCAGGCGGGCGAGCAGCGCCCGCTCGGAAAAGTCTCCCCGCAGATATTCGTATGGATATTTGGGGTTGATTATGCGTTTGATCTTTTCGGCGCGGCCCTCGTCCTCGCCCCAGCGGACGAGGCGGGTCACGGCGCCCGCTCCGGCGCCGTAGACGGAGTGGTACTCCTCCATCATCACGACGTTGTAGATCCCTTCCTTCCCTTCCTTCGCGAACCCGACGTTTTCCAGATTGCCGACGGTGTTCTTCTGCCGGTAGAGATAGTATGGCTTATAGCCCGTGTTGCGGAGCTTGAGCTGGGAGTAATCCACGCACTTCACGGCGTCGCCGCCGCCCCGGCGGTAGATCTCGGTGCTCTCGCGCAGAAAATCCGAGGATTTTTTGACGCAGAAGCTATGCACCGTCACGTTCTGCGGCGCGAGCTCCGCCACCCGGTCGAGCGAGCGGGAAAAACGGGTGAAATTGTCCCCCGGCAGTCCGGCGATCAGGTCGACGTTGATCGTCCCGATGCCGCTCTTGACCGCGATATTGTACGCGCGCAAAAAGTCCGCGACGGTATGGCGCCGGCCGATCGTCTCCAAAACGACGTCCGACATGCTCTGGGGATTGACGCTGATGCGCGTCACGCCGCAGGCGCGGGCGATCTTCAGTTTTTCCGGATTGATGGTATCGGGCCGGCCCGCCTCCAGCGTGAACTCGAGGAGGGAGGAAACGTCGGTGCAGCGGCCGATCTCGGTGAGGAGCTTTTTGAGCTGCTCCTCGGAGAGGATCGTGGGCGTGCCTCCGCCGATGTAGATGCTCGCGACCTTCTTCCCCTGATTTTCGATATGGCGGAACACCGACCGGATCTCAAGGAGGAGAAGATCAAGATAGTCGTCGATCAGGGAGAGCAGGCGCGGCGTGGTGTAGGAAACGAAGGAGCAGTACGCGCAGCGGGAGGGACAGAAAGGGATGGAGATATACACGCTGCACATATCCGGCGTGAGAGAGCGCTTGAGCTTCAGCTCCGCGGCGGCGACGCCGGTGCAGAGGGTCGCCTTTTTCAGACTGAGGAAATACTCGCTGCGCAGGAAAGCGCGCGTCTTCATGATCCCGGAGCCGGACGCGAGGCATTCCATCGCGACCTTGGCGGGGCGGACGCCGGTAAGGATCCCCCACGGCGGCTGGATCCCGAAAAGCTCCTTCCCGGCGGCGAAGACCGCCCGCCCGAGGGCGAGCTTTTTGCCGCGGGAGACGGGGATCCCCTCGGAAAAGAGATACCGCCCGTCCGCCTGCGCGGTCTTCTCCCCCGCGCGCAGCGCGGCGTGCGCGAGATAGCCCTCCTCCGTCTCCTCAAGGGAGGCGGTGAGCTCCGCCTGTCCGTCGTCCTCCGCCGGATCCTCCGGGAACTTTGCTCCCGGGAAAAAGAGCATGGCGAGAGTCTGTGCGTAATAGGGGTTGATCCCCTCGCCGACACGGATCTTCATGGCAAATCTCCTTTCCTTACGCAAAGCCCCGGCTGACGTGGATCACGCCCCGGATCGAGCGCAGACGGGAAACGATGGAATGATAGTGGTTGACGTCCTTGCAGGCGACGGTAAGGTTGACGACGATGGACGCCTCGGTCCGCTGCCCGGTGTTGATCTGCATCAGGGCGACGCGCATCTCCGCCAGCGCCGTCGTGATGTCGGCGAGCAGGGTAAGCGTATTCTCCGCGCGGATCTGGATCATCGCCTCGTAGACGCCCGAAGAGCCGGCGGCGCTCTCCTCCCGCTCCCAATGGGCCTCCACCCACCGGTCGGCGTTCTCCGCGCGGGCGACGCTGGCGGTGAAGTTGGGGCAGTCCGCCTTGTGGATCGAGATGCCGTAGCCCCTCGTCACAAAGCCGACCACGGCGTCGCCGGGCAGGGGGTTGCAGCATTTTGCGAATTTGACGAGGCAATCGTGCTGCCCGTCCACAACGATGCCGCCGCTGCTCTTGATATTCTTCGGCTGGGTGGTCTTGACCTGCTCCGCCTCGGTGATCACCTGCGGCTCCGGCGCGACGACGCGGTCGAACTCGTCCCGCAGTCTCGTTGCGATCTTGGCGGCGGACAAACCGCCGTAGCCGATGGTGTTGTAGAGGTCGTCCGCCTCCTGGATCCCCATCTTGCGGGCGACGTTGGTCACGATCTCGGCGAGCTGCTCCTCGCTGTATGCCCTGCCGGAGCGCTTCAGCTCCCGCTCCACTTCGGAACGGCCGACGAGGATGTTCTCCGCGCGCCGCTCTTTTTTGAAGAACTGACGGATCTTGTTCTGCGCCTCGCTCGTTTTGACGATCTTGAGCCAGTCGCGGCTCGGTCCCTTGGAGGCGGCGGAGGTCAGGATCTCCACGATCTCCCCGTTCTGCAGGACGCGGTCGATCGGGACGATGACGTTGTTGATCTTGGCGCCGATCATCTTGTTGCCCACCTCCGAGTGGATGGAGTAGGCGAAGTCGATGACGGTGGAGCCGAGCGGAAGGGCGACGACGTCCCCGCGCGGCGTGAAGACGAAGGTCTCGTCGTTGAAAATATCGGTCTTGAGCGCGTGCATGAACTCGTCGGGGTCGGTGGTGCTGCTCTCCGTTTCCAGGAGCTTGGCGACCCAGCTGAGCTTCTGCGTCAGGTCGTCGCTCGATCTCTCCCCGGATTTATACTTCCAGTGCGCCGCGATACCGTATTCCGCGATATGATGCATCTCGTAGGTGCGGATCTGCACCTCGAACGGGATGCCGCCCTTGCCGATGACCGTGGTATGCAGGGAGCGGTAGTTGTTCGGCTTCGGCGTGGAGATATAGTCCTTGAAACGGCCGGGGACCGAGCTGAACATCTCGTGGATCAAGCCGAGCGCGGTGTAGCACTCCAGCTCCGTCTCCACGATGATGCGCAGCGCGTAAAAGTCGTAGATCTGGTCGAAGGTCTTGTTCTGCGTGTACATCTTGTTGTAGAGGCTGTACACCGATTTGATCCGCATCTCCAGCGTGAAGGGCATCTTGTTTTCCGCCAGCTTCTGCTCGATCTGGGCGCGCGCCGTCTCGATGAAGCCGACGCTCTTGCCGTACTTCTGCTTAATCGCGCGCTCGACCTCCCCGTAGCCGATGGGGTCGAGATACCGGAGGCTGAGATCCTCCAGCTCCTGCTTGATGCGCTGCATACCGAGCCGGTGCGCGAGCGGAGCGTAGACGTACATCGTCTCAAGCGCGACCGAGCGGCGCTTGCTCTCCGCCTTTGCCTGCAGGGTGCGCATATTGTGCAGCCGGTCGCAGAGCTTGATGAAGATCACGCGGATATCCTTCGACATCGCGAGGAGCATCTTGCGGATGTTTTCGATATGCGCTTCCTCTTTGTCCTCGATATCGATCGCGACGATCTTGGTCACGCCGTCGACCAGCAGCGCGACCTCCGGTCCGAAGAGCTTGGTGATCGCGTCAAGGTCGGTCTTTCCCTCGCAGTCCTCGACCGTGTCGTGGAGGAGGGCGGCACAGATAGAGTCGGAGTCCAGTCCGAGCCCCGCCAGGATCTCGGCGACGGAAACGGGGTGGGTGATATAGGGCTCCCCGCTCTGCCGGAACTGTCCCTCGTGCAGGTCGCGCGCGTAGACGTAGGCGCGCTCGATCTTCTCAAAATTGTATTTCTTCCCGCTCTGCCGGAGCATATCGAGCAGGACGGCGATCCCGGAAAGATCCTCCTGCTCCGGTACCTCCGTCTCCGCCGCGGGGGGGACGGAGCCCTCCGCGTTCTGTATTCTTTTGTCTTTATCGGTCTCCGCCATAGCCGTTCTCCCGTTTTTGTGATGCGCGCAGCCGCCGGAGCAGCGCGGAGCGCTCCAGCAGCGTTTTTTCCTTTACCGGTTCCAAGGAGATCCGGTAGGTCTCCTCTTCCTTTTCCTCCAGCTTGATCAGGCCGAGCTCCTCGAGGATCAGGAGGGTGAAGCGAAGCTTGAGGTAGCCCGGTCCCTCTCCCCCGTCCTCCTGCAGGAGCGAGAGCATCGCGCGGCAGCTCAGCTCGTCGTTGCCGACGCGCGCCTCCCGCCGGAGCATCGTATAAACGGCGGCGATATCCGCCCGCTCCGGTACGGCGTCCTCGCCTGCCGGGATCTCCGCGCCCGCCAGGATCTCGGCAAAGCGCGTCCGCTGCTGCAGACGGCGTTTTTCCGCCGTCTCGGACCGGTGCAGATCCTTTAAGATGAACTGCACGCTCCGCGCCCCGCCGTACTCGTTGATATCGACGGAAAAGAGCAGGTCCGCCCTCTCCCCTGCAAAAACGCCGGCGGCGGCCGGAGAGCGGGAAAAATACATCGCGGCGATCTGGGTGCCGCCGCAGTCGAGGATCAGCTTGGTATGCTTGCCCGCGCTGACCGGCAGGACCTCCAGCACGGGGACGTCCCGCATGACAAAGAGGGGGGCGGGATTGCCGACCCCGCACGGCTCAAGCAGCTGCAGCTCCTCCGCGAAGGGCAGATCCGCCTCTCCGGGAGCAAGCTCCATGTCGTATTCGAGAGAGAGCTCCGCCGCGCCGGCGGAAAAGACGCCCGCGGCGTACTCGTTGATCCGGCGGCGGAAGGCGGCGACGTTGCGCCGCTTCACCGTCAGACCGGCGGCCAGCTCGTGCCCGCCGTATTTTTCCAGCAGATCGGAGCAGGAGGCGAGCGCTTCCACAAGGTTCAGCCCCCGCACGCTCCGTCCGGAGCCTTTTCCGATATCCTCGCCGTCCGGCGTCCCGTTCCCCGACCCCTCGTAGGAGATCAGGATGGAGGGGAGGCCGAAGCGCTCGGTGATCCGGGAGGAGACGATCCCGACAACGCCGTGATGCCAGTGATCGTCCTCCAGCACGATCACCGGTTCCTTTTCCGGGTCAAGCTCTTCCCCGATCTTCTCCATCGCTTCCGCGGCGATGCGGTTCTCCTCCGTCTGGCGGAGGCGGTTGACCTCGCACAGCTCGTCGGCGAGCTCCTCCGCGCGGGCGGGCGACTCGGTCAGAAACAGCTCGACCGCGCGCGCGGCGTTCGCGATCCGGCCCGCCGCGTTGATCCGCGGCGCGATGGTAAAGCCGATAAAGGAGGAGGTGATGCGCGGCGGCTTTTGATAGGAGGAGCCGCCGTCCGGGCGCTTGCGCGAGGAGGCGATGATCGCGGAGATCGCCTTGCGGCTGCCGCGGCGGATCCGGGACAGCCCGTACTTGACGATCAGGCGGTTTTCATCCGCGATGGGCATCACGTCCGCGATCGTGCCGAGCGCGACGAGGTCGGCGTATTCGGCGCACACCTCCCGCACGGCGGAGAGCGGATCGTCCTTTCGCAGCATCTCCATCGCGCAGATCAGCTTGAAGACGACCCCGACCCCGGCAAGCCCGTCAAAGGGGTACTCGCTGTCCCGCCGGCGGGGATTGACGACGGCATCGGCGTCCGGGAGTTCGTCTCTGCACTCATGGTGGTCGGTCACGACGACCGAGAGCCCGCGCGCTTTGGCCTGCGCGATCTCCTCGTTCGCCGTGACGCCGGTATCGACCGTAACGATCAGGGAGACGCCCTCCTCCGCCATCGCGGCGACGGCGGAAGCGGACATCCCGTATCCGTCCCGGATCCGGTCCGGGATATAGTAGGAAACGTCCGCGCCCCGGGAGCGGAGGTAGAGGAAGAGCGTGCTGACCGAGGTAACGCCGTCCACGTCGTAGTCTCCGTAGACGCGGATCTTCTTCCCCTCCCTCAGCGTACGCTCGACGGTATCGACCGCCCGCCGCATATCGGGGAGGAGGAAGGGATCGTGCAAAATCTCCTCCTGTGCGCGGAGAAAGGCGTTCGCCTGCTTTGCGTCGCGGTATCCGCGAACAAAAAGCAGCGAAGCAAACGCGCGGGAAACGCGCAGATCCGCCGCCAGAGCGTCGACCTCCGCCGACTCCCGCCGCTCCTCCGCGCCCTCGCGCAGAGTCCATTTTTTTGTCTTTTTTTCCAAAGCTCTGCCGTTCACCGATCCGGGCCCTCGTCTTTCTCCCTGTCCGCGGCAGGGCAAAGGATCTCCGTGACGCGGATGTCGCAGCGGCCGGCGAGCGCCAGGCGGGAATACAGGAAAACGCCGATCATGGCAAGGAGGAAGCCGCCGGCGCCCGCGGCGATCCGGATCTTCTCCTCCCCGCCGGCAAGGAAGGCGGCAAAATAGCCCGCCGCCGCCAGAAGGAGCGGAAGGAGGAAAACGAGGATCGCGTAAAAAAGCGTGCGCCCGGAGGACGCCTCCACCGAGACGAGGTCCCCCTCCTTTGCGCCGGCGTCGTTGCGGGCTTTTGCCTGCATCGTGTTTTTCCCGCCGAGCAGACTGCAGGCGGTACATCCTTCCGCCGCCCGGTGACATCCGTCACAGGCGGAGGAGCGGACCGCCTCCACGACGGCGTATACGCCGTCCGTTTTGATCACAGTCGCATTCTGCTGCATATCAGTCTCCCAGTAAGATCTTTTCCGCCACCCGGAGCCCGTCCGCGGCGGCGCTGGTGATCCCTCCGGCGTAGCCCGCTCCCTCCCCGCAGGGGTAGAGATTGGACAGGACGGGGGACGCGAGAGTTTCCGGATCCCGCGGGATCCGGAGCGGAGCGGAGGTGCGCGTCTCCGCCGCCGTCAGGACGGCGTCCGGCGCGTCGAACCCCGCGAGCGTCCCGCCGAAGGCGGCGAGGCCTCCCCGGAGGGCCCGTGTAACAAAGGAGGGGAAAAGCGAGCCGAGATCCGCCGCGCGGCACCGGCCGCCCATATAGGTCGGACGGACGCGCGAGGGCGCGGTCCCCGACAGTCCCCGCATCAGATCCCCGACGGTGGAAACGGGAGCGAAATACCCCCCGCCGCCGAGCGTGAAGGCGCGCCGCTCCAGCTCCCGCTGGAAGGCGACCGCCCCCTCCGGCGTACCGCCGCAATCCGAGGGAAAGACGGAAACGGCCACGGCCGCGTTGGAGTTGACGCCGTCGCGCGCAAAGGGGCTCATACCGTTGGTGACGACGCCGCCCGCCTCCGTCGCGGCGGCGACGACCTCCCCGCCCGGGCACATACAAAAGGTGTAGACTCCCCTGCCGTCCACGCGGTGGGAGAGGTTGTACTCGGCGTGACCGAGCGCCGGATGTCCGGCAAGCGCGCCGTACATGGCGCGATCGATCTCCGCCGCGGTATGCTCGATCCGCACCCCGACCGAGAAGGGCTTTACCTCGAGAGGGACGCCCCATCGCGGGAGGAAAGCGTAAACGTCCCGCGCGCTGTGTCCGCAGGCGAGGACGAGAGAGGAACAGGGGATCTCTCCGCCGGTCGTCCGCGCGGCGGCGATACGCCCGTCCGAGACAAAAAAACCGGTGAGAGCGGTGTGATAGAGGATCCTGCCGCCGAGCGCGGCGATCCGTTCCGCCGCCCGCTCGATCAGGGCGGGGAGCCGGTCGGTCCCGACGTGCGGCCGGGCGCGGCTGAGGATCTCGCGCGGCGCGCCGAGGGAGCAAAGCTCCTCCAGAACGAAGCGGCAGCGGGGGTCGTTCACCCTTGTGACGAGCTTCCCGTCCGAGAAGGTGCCGGCGCCGCCGGCGCCGAACTGGACGTTGCAGTCGGGGTCGAGCCGTCCCGTCCGATAAAAAGCGTCGCGGGCGGCGATCCGTTCCCGGACCGTACCGCCCCGCTCGAGGAGAACAGGCCGCATCCCCTTCTTTGCCAGGAGGAGAGCGGCGAACAGCCCCGCCGGACCCATGCCGACGATCAGCGGCGGTCCCTCCGGCGGCGCCTCCCTCTCCGGAAAACGCGAAAGATCGTAGAAAGCGCCGCCCTCGTTTGCGTGCAGGCGGGCGAGCAGCGCTTTTTTCTCCTCCTCCCCGGCGGGGAGGGGATCCTCCGTCCGCACGCGGACGGACCAGACGAGCCGGACGTTATGTTTGCGGCGGGCGTCCACCGCGCAGCGGTAAACGGACGTCCCGCTCGCGCGGAGACCGTTTTCCCTCAGCCGCTTTTCGGCGAGAGCGCACGCCTCCGCCTCTCCCCCGTCCGGCGGGAGGATCACGTCGTTTAAGATCAGTTCGGCCAAATCAGTTCTTCTTCACGGTGACGTAATAGGTCCCCAGCTCGTAAACGAAGCTGCTCGCCACCGCGACGTTCGCCTCCACTTTGATTTCTCCCGTTCCCGTCAGCTTGGTCAGATCCACGGTGACGGTCACGTCCTTCGCTTCGATCTTGTCCATGATCGTCGTCGGACCCCGCAAGAGGATCTCCAGGCTCTTTGTCACAAGCTCGTAGCCGTTTCCGATCTTCTTGATATCGGTCACGCTGACGGTCTTTTGCGAGGTGTTGGTGTTCTCCACCGTGACGGTGGCGGCGGTCACGCCGTCGACCAGCGTCGTCTTCTCCGGCACCGAGATCGCGATGCTGCGCGTGATGTCGGAGGTGATCTGTTTTTCGTCGAGCGTGTCAAGCAGGATGAAGTCGACCGATTCCAGCGCGCCGCGCTCCCCCTTGAGGGTGACGGACGCCGGCTCGATCGTCACTTTACAGTAGAGATTGTTGAAGTAGCCGTACCGGTAATCCACCTTCAGCGGGACCGTCTTTTTTTCATAGACCGGGACGGTGACGGAGACGCTGCCGCTGCTGAGGGTGAGATAGGGGTTTTCGACCGGTTCTCCCTCCGAGTCGACCAGCGTCACGGTATCGACCGCCACGACGGAGCCGGTCAGCTCCCCGAGGGACAGCGAGACGCGCGCGGAAGCGACCGTTTCCAGCACGGCGGAGGGGCCGCTCACGGTGATCTCCGCGGGGCTGGCGACCGGGTCGCCGAGCTCCCGCTCCGTCCCGTAGGAGGCGGAAACGATCCTCGGCTCCACCCGGACCGTCTTTGTCGCGACGTAGTCCACCTCCACCTGGACGGAGGAGGGGTAGCAGCTGACAAAGGTGAGCCGCTCCGGGAGCCGGACGGAAACGTCAAGGGTATGCACGCCGGGCGCGGTGATCGCGCCGACGTCGACGGAGGCGGAGAGATCCTCCGCCGTGTATTTGGCGATATCCGATTTTTTGCCCTTGACCTTGACCTCCACCGAGGCGTTCCAGCCGCCGATCACCGAGAGGGAATTCGTCTGGGAAAGACGGGAGGTATTCTCGATCTCGATCGCGACGCGGGCAAAGGTCTCCTCGTACTCGGGACTCTCCGTCTGCATGACGTAGAGCCAGGCGGAGACGGCGATGACGAGACAGACGATGAAGGCGACGACGTTGACGACGCGGGAGTAGCCGCCCGGAGTCCGCTCCCCTCTCCCGCCGGGAGATTTTTTCTCTTCTGCGTTCATATCAGGCGTCCTCCCCCTTTTCTCCGGCGGCGCCGGGCTTCTGTTCATGCTTCTTGATCCTGCGGAACAGATCGGTATCGGAAAGCTCGCGGGTCAGCTTTTCGTTGAGGGTCTGGAAGTTGTAGCGGCGGGTCATCTCCCCGCCGATCACGACGGAGATGATCCCCGTCTCCTCCGACACGCAGACGACCACGGCGTCGCTCGCCTCGCTGATGCCGATCGCCGCGCGGTGGCGGGTGCCGACCTCTTTGGTGATATCCGGGTTCTGGGAGAGGGGGAGATAACAGTTGGCGGCGCAGACGCGGAAGTCGCGGATGATGATGGCGCCGTCGTGCAGGGGCGCCCCCTCGTAAAAGATGTTGCGGATCAGGTAGGAATTGACGTTCGCGTCCACGGGGACGCCGGTCCGGATGATATCGCCGAGTTTGGTATTGCGCTCGATGACGATCAGCGCGCCGGTGCGGGAACGGCTGAGCTCGGTCGCGGCGGTGCAGATCTCGTTGACGGCGCCGTTGAACGCCGCGAGATCCTTCGACTCGGAGAGGCTCTTGATCCCGCGCAGAGGCTGGGTCCCGACCTTTTCCAGCGCCTCGCGCAGCTCAGGCTGGAAAAGGACGAGCAGCGCGATGATCCCGACCTGTACGACGTTCTGCAAAAGGAAACGCATCGTGTTGAGCGCGAGGACCTCGCAGAGCAGGAGGAGAAGGAGGACGAACAGGACGCCGGAGGCGAGCTTGCCCGCCCGCCGGTCCCGCAGGAAGCGGTAGCAGAGATACAGCAGCGCCGTCAGCAGGAGGATATCGAGGACGTCCGTCCATTTCATCATCTTCAGCTGACTTGCCATATTGGTGAAGAACGCGGAAAAATATTCCTTGATCGCTTCCATAGAGATCCCCCGTCACGCTTTTTTGCGCCGGAAAGCCGACGCGCACGACTATGTAAAATTAAGTATAACATACTATATTGCGAATGTCCAATAGTTTCCGTAAATTTTTTTCTTCCCGCCCCGCTTTTTTCGCGCCCCTCCGCCGGAGGAAAGGAAAGTGTTGATTTTTTCCCGATCCGTGGTATACTGGATATGTCTGAAAGATCGGAGGGGACTATGCGTTATACCGTGCAAAAGGAGCAGGACGGCGTCCGCCTGCGCACGCTGCTGCGCAGCCGGCTCCACTGCTCCGCCGAACTGCTCAAAGACCTCAGACGCTCGGAGACCGGCGTCCTGGTGGACGGAAGACCGCGCTTCATGCGCGACCCGGTCCGGGCGGGCGAGACCGTCTCGGTCGACTGCGACAGGGAGACCGAGACCGCCGACCTTTTTCCCGACGATCTCGGGATCCGCGTCCTCTTTGAGGACGGGGCCCTGCTCCTGCTCGAAAAACCGGCGGGCATCCCCACCCATCCCTCGCGCGGGCATCCGCGCGGCACGCTGGCAAACGGCGCCGCTTTCCTCTTTTCCGAGCGGGGCGAGCCGTTCGTCTTCCGGCCGATCACGCGGCTGGATACCGACGTCTCCGGCGTCGTCCTCTGCGCAAAAACAAAATACGCGGCCTCCCGCCTCTCCGCCATGATCGCCTCGGGCGGGATCGAAAAACGCTATCTCGCGATCACGGACGGCGTCCCGGCGGAGGAGAGCGGCAGGATCGAGGGCTATATCCGGCGCGCGGAAGGACCTGGGATCCAACGCGTCTTTTCCTTTTCCGATCCCGTCGGAAAGTACGCCCGCACCGACTACACGGTCCTGGCGAAAGACGGGCGGGGGGCTCTCCTGCACGTCTTCCCCCGCACCGGCAGGACCCACCAGATCCGCGTCTCCCTCGCGGCGATCGGCTGCCCGATCGCGGGAGACGGCTTTTACGGAGAGGAAAGCGGCGCCTCCCGCTGTATGCTCCACGCCCGGGAGATCCGCTTTTCCCACCCGCTGACGGGGGAAACGCTCGCCGTCGTCTGCCCGGCGGAAGAACGGCTGGCAAAAGAAGCAAAAGAAAGGTTCGGTACCGTCCTATGAACACATCGGCGCAACCCCCGGAGGAAAAGGCCGGAGCGGCCGGATCCGCCCCCGGAAAAACCTCCCGCGCCCGGCTCTTTTTCCGTCCCCTCCTCCTTGTCTCGGCGGGGCTCGCCCTCCTCTCGCTGATCCTGCGGATCGTCGCCTCCCGCTCCGCCGCCTTCGCCGATTTTTTCACCGATCATATCGCCTCCCTTCCCCGGATGCTGCTCGGCAAGCTCACCTCGCTCCTCCCCTTCTCCCTCGGGGAGACGCTGATCCTGCTCTCGCCCTTTCTCTTCGTCGCTTTTCTGATCATCGCGTGGGAGAAGCTGGCGGAAAGAGGCGGCTTCCTGCGCCTCTCCTCCCTCCTGCTCTCCGTCGCGCTCTGTGTCTACACCTTCTCGGTCTTCACCTTTTTCTGCGGGTATCAGACCAGCACGATCGACCGCCGGCTCGGGATGGAGAAACGGGCGGTCAGCACCGACGAGCTATACGGGACCGCGATGCGGCTCGCCGAGGAAGTGAACCGACTTTCACCCGGTCTCGACTATGCGGACACCGGCTTTTCCGTGATGCCGTACTCCCTCGACGAGCTGAGCGGAAAGCTGTGCGACGCCTACGCCTCCCTCCACCTCCGCCATCCCTTCCTACAAAGCTTCCGGACCCGCGTAAAGCCTGTTGCATTCAGCGTTGCGATGTCCTACATGCACACGACCGGCATCTACTTCCCCTTCACCGGGGAGGCGAATCTCAATATCGATTTCCCCGATTATTCCCTCCCCTACACCGCCGCGCACGAGCTCTCGCATCAACGGGGCGTCTCCCGGGAAGATGAAGCGAATTTCATCGGCTTCCTCGTCTGTATGGAGTCCTCCGATCCTTATATCCGGTACAGCGGCGCGCTCGGCGTCCTCGAATACGTCCTGAACGCCCTCTACGGCGCGGACTCCGCCCGCTACCGCGAGGTATACGGCGCGCTCCTGCCCGCGGTACAGGGGGAGCTGCGCGCCTACGCCGCCTTCTTTGAGAAGTACCGCGAGTCGACCGCGGCGACCGTCAACGAGGCGATCAACGACTCCTACCTCAAATATCAGGGCACGGAGGGGACGAAAAGCTACGGCATGGTCGTCGATCTCGCCGTCGCCTACTACCGCGCGGCCGACGGGGAAAACTGACCCGCACCGATCCCGCGCCGCGCCGTATACTGTCAGTAAACGACGCTCTTTTTTCGGATTTTTTTGAAAAACCTCTTCCCTTTTCCGGAAGGCTGTGTTATAATTAGACGATAATAAAACATCCTCTCGCGGAAGACCGCCGTTTCACGCCGGTCTTTCCCGCTTTTCCTTTTCAAAATTCAGAAAGGAAGCGCGATCAGCGCGATTGATATGGACAAAATCGTCATCAACGGCGGTAAAAGATTACAGGGCTCCGTCCCGATCAGCGGGTTCAAAAACGCCGCCCTCCCCATTCTGGTCGCCACTGTCCTCACCGGGGACGTCTGCGTGATCGAAAACGTCCCCTCCATCAGCGACGTGGAGATCACCCTCCAGATCCTCCGGGCGATGGGCGCCTCGGTCCGCATGACCGGCAAAAACACCGTCGAGATCGACACCCGCCGCGTCCGGCAGGGGCAGACCCCGCCCGAGCTGATCGGCAAGATCCGCGGCTCCACCTACTTTATCGGCGCGGAGCTGGGGCGTTTCGGCCGGGCGCACGTCGGCTGGCCCGGAGGCTGCGACATCGGCAACCGCCCGATCGACCAGCACGTCAAGGCCTTTGAAGCGCTCGGCGCCACCGTCACGACCGACAGCGGGTTTATCGACGCGGAGGCGAAAAACGGTCTGCACGGCAGTTCCGTCTACTTCGACTCCACCTCGGTCGGCGCCACCGCCAACCTGATCCTCGCCGCCGTTACGGCGGAGGGGACCACGATCGTCGACAACGCGGCGAGAGAGCCGCACATCGTCGACCTTGCCAACTTCCTCAACACCTGCGGCGCAAACATCACCGGCGCCGGCACGGACGTGATCAAGATCAAGGGCGTGGACACCCTCCACGGCTGCTCCTACAGCATCATCCCCGATATGATCGAGGCCGGCACCTTCATGATCGCGGCGGCGGCGACGGGCGGACGCGTCCGCATCGACGGCGTGATCCCCAAGCATATGGAATGTCTCTCCGCCAAGCTGGAGGAAATGGGCGCCCAGATCGAGGAGGTGGACGACTCCATCCTCGTCTCCGCCGACAGGCGGCTGGATAAGACCACCGTCAAGACCCTGCCCTACCCCGGCTTCCCGACCGATCTTCAGCCGCAGATCGCCACGCTGCTCTGCCTGTGCGACGGCGTGAGCCACGTGACCGAAACGATCTTTGAAAACCGGTTCAAATACATAGACGAGCTGCAGAAGATGGGCGCGAACGTCCGCGTCGTCAACGGCAAGACCGCGATCATCGAGGGCGTCCCGCAGTTCTCCGCCGCGACCCTGCGCGCGATGGACCTGCGCGGAGGCGCCGCCCTGATCATCGCCGCTCTTGCGGCGGACGGCGTATCGAGCATCGTCAACATCGGCTCGATCGAACGCGGCTACGACAACATCTGCGGCAAGCTCGCCGCCCTCGGCGCCGATATCCGAAAGGTGACCGAGCCGGACGACGCGACCGTCGCCGTCTGACCCTCCCGTTCCCTTTGCGCGCTCCCCTTCGGGAGCGCGCTTTTTTTCTTTTATAAAATCACCAAAAATTCACGAAAAGGACTTTATTTTTTCATTCAGTCACGCTATAATAGAATCAGGATACAAGGAAAGGAGATGAAAGGACTGCCCCGCGTCGTCACGCCCTATTATTTGAAAGAAAGGACCGGTACCCTTTATGAAGCTTACGTTTATCGGCAGACAGATGACAGTAGGAGAAGATCAGAAGGTCCTCGCGGCAAAAAAGCTTGCCAAACTCGACAAATTTTTCGGACCGGACGGAGAAGCGACCGTCACCTTCCGTTATAAAAAAGATAAGGAGATCATTGAGATCACCATTCCTTACGGCGGCGTCCTGTTCCGCAGTGAGGAAGAGGACGCCACCTTCCAGAACGCGCTGGATTCCGCGCTCGATACCCTGACCCGCCAGATCCGCAAAAACAAGACCCGGCTGGAAAAACGCCTGCGGGAGGGCGCCTTCCCCGAGGGGGAGGCGGCGGAGGAAGAGGAAGAGACCTTCTTTGATATCCGCACCAAGACCTTCCCCGCCAAGCCGATGTCGGTCGACGAGGCGATCCTGCAGATGAACCTGCTTGAGCATCAGTTCTTCGCCTTCTCGAACGCGGAGGACGATAACCGCACCTGCGTGGTCTACCGCCGCAAGGACGGCGCGTACGGGCTCCTGATCCCCGAATAAATCCAAAAGCGGCGCTCTCCGGAGCGCCGCTTTTTTATGCGGTTTTTCTTCTCTTCTTCCGTTTTTTTACAGAGTGCAACAAAAAAAGTCCTTTTTTACGGACGCGGTTTGCGCTTTTTCGCGCGGGGAGCGGGGTAAAATGTTGGCAGTAAGACGTTTTTCGTTCATCACGCCAAAAAACGCAGGAGGACTTGAGATCATGTTGCTTTTTGAAAGAAAAAAACAGGACGAGCGCCCCGGAGAAACCAGACGGCAGGAGGGCCGTCCCTACGGCGGCTTTGCGGTGGCGGCGCCCGCCGGCGCCGCCGTCTTCGGCATCCCCCTGGAGCGGATCCAGCCGAACCCCTCGCAGCCGCGCCGGATCTTCTCCGAGGCGGCGATCGCCTCGCTCGCCGACAGCATCCGGCAGTACGGACTGATCCAGCCCGTCACCGTCCGGCCGAGCGGGCTCGGCGGTCCCGATCCCTGCTACGAGATCGTGGAGGGGGAGCGGCGCTTCCGCGCCGCTAAGCTCCTCGGGCTGCGCGAGATCCCCTGCATCATCGTCAATGCGGACAGCCGCCGCAGCGCGGAGATCGCCCTCGCGGAGAACATGGTGCGGGAGGACCTCAATATGTTTGAGGAAGCGAACGCCATCGCCTCCCTGATGGATATCTATTCCCTCTCCCGGATGGACGTGGCGAAAAAACTCTCCTGCAGCGAGGAAGAGGTGGGGCGCCGTCTCGCCGTCCTGCGGCTCTCGCAGGAGGAGCGCGCCGCCGTGATCTCCAACTGCCTCTCCCGCCGGCACGTCGCGGCGCTGCTGCGCCTCAAGAGCGACGAGCAGCGCCGGATGGCGCTCAAGCGGATCTGCTCGGAGGGGATGGGGGGAGAAGCGACCGAGCAGTTCGTCTCCCGGATCCTCGAGGGCGCGCCCTCCGACACCGAACGCGCAAAAGAGGCACGGGAGGGAAAACAGATCCTCGTGCTGCACGACGTGCGTCTCTTCTTCAACACCCTCGACCGCGCGATCGAGGTGATGCGCGGCGCGGGCGTGAACGTACAGACCGAACGCACCGACCGCAAGGGAGAGACGGAGATCCTGATCCGCATCCCCACCGTCCCGCCGAAGCCGAAAGCCTCGTAAAACGAGAGGACCGCCCGCGCGGTCCTCTCTTTTTTCTTTCTCCGGCCGAGAGGTATAAAAACTTAAAAAAAGTCGAAAAAACGCATTGTAATAGAAAGGAAAAAACGCTATAATCGTATCAGAGGGAAAACGCCGTTCCGGCATAACCCCCTATCAGATCACGACAAGGAGTCACATGATGAAACGCAGATTTAGGCTTTCTTCCCTCTTCTTTGCGGGAACGCTGCTCCTCTCCGCCTGCACGGCGGGCCCCGTCGATCCGCCCGTCACTTCCGGCGGAGAGACCGCCGCCGGGACGGCTCCGATCACAGTCCCCTTTGAGGCGCCGGAGGACACCTCGCTCGTCTTCTCCTCCTCGGACGCGAACGCGAAGGTGAAGCCCCTCTACGGCTCGATCCTCTTTGAGAACGGAGAATTCCGCACGGCGAAGGATAAAAAAGGCGACTACTCCACCCTGCTCTTTGATACAGGGAAGCTCGACGACTTCACCGTGGAGTGCGATTTTGTCGATCACCGCACGGGCTGCGGCCTGATCTTCCGCGCAAACGAAGAAAAGATCAGCGCAAAGAGCGCCGACTCCTTTTACGGATATCTTGCGTTCATCCACAAGGACGGCGTGACCGCCGCCCTCGGCGCCGCCTCCGACGACGGAGGCTGGAAGGGCAACTTCTTCGTCTCGGAAAAAGCCGTCACAAAGCCCGGGACAAGCCTCCACCTGCGCGTGCTGGCGCTCTCCGACTATATCGTCTACACGGTGCGCGACAACGCGACGGGGGAGGAGGTCTTCCGCTCCGAGTACCGTCTCGGCGACAGCAAGAACGACGTCCTCTCCGCCCGCTCCGGCGTGATCGGTCTGCGTCTCTATAACGACGGGGGCGTCGGGTATGTGAAAAACCTGGAGATCCGCTCCCTCAAGCCGGTCGCAAAAGCGCTGACGCTGGAAAAGGGCAAAGCCTTTACCGCTACCCTCACGCCCGGGAAAACGGAGCGCCTCACCGTCCTCTCGGAGAGCGGCGCCGGGTACGCCTTCCACCTCGACGCGGACTCCGACACCGTCCTTGTGACGCGGGAGACCGGCTGGTCCTCGAAATTTGCGGCGCGTTACTGCCTGCCGATCCGCGAGGGGAAGGACTACCCCGTCGGCGTCACCCTCTCGGACGGGGTCTGCCGCTTCTTCTTCTCCTATGAAGATTACCCGCTCTTTGAGGGAGAGATGAGAGATAAGGAAGCCGCCGTCAGCGCGTCCTTCTCCTTTACTCCCGCCGTCACCGACGCGCCCGCGGCGCCCGAGAAGACCTACACCAACCCGGTCACCCCCGGCGCCGACCCCGTCGTCCTCTATGATAACGGCCTTTATTATCTCTATACCTGCAATTCCAGGACGGCGTTCGTCCAGACCTCTCCCGATCTCGTCTCCTGGTCGGAGAAGACGGTCTGTCTCTCCTTCAAAGAACAGATCCCTTCGCTCACCCTCGCCATGTCTCCCGTCATTCTGAAATACGACGGGATCTATTACCTCTGGTTCTGCACCAAAACGCAAGGGCAGTCGGACGCGCGGACCCGCTGCGCGACCGCCTCCTCCCCGACGGGTCCCTTCACGATGAAGGGAGAAAAAGACGTCCTCAACAACGCGACGGAGATCGCCGGGTTCCCCTTTATCGACGACGACGGGAAGCTCTATCTGACGCATACCCGCTTCGGCGGCGGCAACCACGTCTACGTCCAGGAGATCAAAGCGGAAAACGGCACGCTCTCCGCCGTTTCGGCCGCCAAAGCCGTGATCCATCCGGACAGCTGGTACGAGATCGACGACTACGGCAAGATCGCCGAAGGCGGCATGATCGTCAAGCATAACGGGCTCTACTATATGCTCTACGCCGCCGGACACTACAAGGGACACTACGGCATCGCCTACGCCGTCAGCAAAAGCGTCTACGGTCCCTATCAAAAATCCGGATATAACGAGATCCTCTCCTTTTCCGCCGCCGCGGACGGCGTCGGCTCCAGTTGGGTCATCCCCTCCCCCGACGGCAGCGAGCTCTTCGTCGTCTACCACCGCCACACGACGGTCGGCAACGAAGGATCGAGCCGCAGCGTCTGCATCGACCGGGTCGTCTTTGTCCCCGATCCCGACGGCGGCCCCGACCTTCTCCGCATCGTCGGCCCCACCTCCACCCCGCAGAAGGCTCCGGGCGGCAACTGAACGGTCCCGTTCCCGATCCGAAATCACCATTTCTCGACGCAAAAAGGAATACCGCTTCGTTCCTTGTTTTTGCGATTTTCTGCACTTTGCTCTTGAAAAAAACGGCGTTTTCCGTTATACTGGAATCAACGACAGACAAGCGAGGTATATGATGAAACGAATTCTCTCCCGCGCGCTTGCGCTCTTCCTCCTCCCGGCGCTCCTCCTCCCCCTCTTCTCTTCCTGCGGGGAGGAAAAACCGGATGACGGGACCTCCGCTCCCGTCGGCGACGCGACGGCCGCTCCCGGGACCGGGGGCGACGAACGGATCGCCGAGCTCGGCGGCTTTCCCTTCTCCCTCCCTGAGGGCGCGGCGGCAAGGGACGGCGTCCTTTCTTCGAACGGGGCGGGCAGCGCCTACTGCGCCGAGCTCTTCTCCGCGGGCGAGCTCTCCCTGACCCTCCGCTACAAAAAAGGGCTGACCGGCAGCATCGGCTTCCGCGCGGCGGATCCCGAGAATTACTATCACCTCTCCTTCAGCCGCGCGCGGCAGACCGTGACCCTCGCCCAGATGAAAAAGGGCGAGCCCTCCCTTTTGCGATCGGTCCCCTGCCGGATCGGGGACACGGGCGAATTGAAGGTGAAGATCGCGCTCTCGGGCGCTCTTTGCAAGATCTTCGTCTATGACAATCCCCACGACCCGGATCCCTTCCCCAAGTTCGATCTCACCATCTCCGCGCTCGCGCGCAGCGGCGTCCTCCTCGACTTCGGCAGCGGGGAGACCTCCTTCTCCGATCTCGCCCTCGCCGACTACTCCTACAAGCCGGAGGCCGGCTCCTTCTACACCAACCCGATCGCGCAGAACTGCGCCGACCCCTATATCCTCTGCTACGACGGCAAGTACTACCTCTACGGCACCAACAACGTCAACGCGGGCTACAACGTCAGCGTCTCCACCGACCTTATCCGTTGGGAGAACAAGGGGATGTGCCTCCGGGAGGCGGACGTCTACGGAGAGCACACGAGCAGCGCCGGCTTCTGGGCGCCGGAAGTCTACCATTACGACGGGAAATTCTATCTCGTCTACACCGTCGGCGGACATCTCGGCGTCGCCGTCGCGGACTCCCCGCTCGGCCCCTTCAAAAACGACGCGACCTCCTTTCTCTTCAGCTTCAAGACCATCGACGGGCATCTCTTCTTCGACGACGACGGCAAGGTCTATCTCTTCTTTGTGCGGACGGACAGCGGCAACGTCATCTACGCCGTCCCCTTTGATATGAAGACGCTCCGTCCCGTCGGCACCCCGACCAAGCTCCTCGCCCCGCAGGACGGCGCGTGGGATACAAAAGAAGGACGGGTGAACGAGGGCCCCTTTGTCCTCAAGCACAACGGGATCTATTACCTCACCTATTCCGGCAACGGCTACACGAGCCAGAACTACGCCGTCGGCTATGCGACGGCGTCCTCCCCCCTCGGGCCTTACACCCGGTATTCGGGCAATCCGATCCTCAAGCTCTCCGCGATCAACAACTGCTACGGCCCGGGGCATCACGCCTTTTTCGTCGCCGCGAACGGGGAGCCGATGATCGTCTACCACCGCCACCGGAGCGTCGACTCCGTCCATCCGCGCGACTGCTGCATCGACCGCTACCGCTTTGTGAAGGTAGAGGGCGAGCCCTACGACGTACTGGTGATCGGCGGCCCCACCTCCACCGTGCAGAAGCTCCCGCAATGATCCCGCCCGCCGGGTCTCCGGACACGGCAGGCGGTCGACAATAAAAAAGGAAACGAAAGGCGGTGCACCATGTCATCTTACAGACGCGCCAGGATCAACGACGCGGTGCGGGAAGAGCTCTCCCTCGCGCTGCAGAACAGCAAGGACCCCCGACTCTCCGGCTCGATGGTCAGCATCCTCTCCGCGGACGTCTCCCCCGACCTCAAAACGGCGAAGATCCGCTACTCGGTCTACGGCGGCGATACCGAGGAGGCGATCGCGGGCATCGAGAGCGCCGCCGGTTACTTCCGGCGGGAGCTGGCCCGGCGCCTCAACCTCCGGATCACCCCGGAGCTGACCTTCCTCCGGGACGACTCGATCGCGCACGGCGCGCGGATCGCGCAGCTTTTGCGCGAGGTCCTGCCCGAACAAGAGGAGCCCGCCGCAAACGGGCGGAAAAGCGAGGAAAGCGATGGCTGACTTCCGCTCTCTCACCCCTGCGGAGGCGGCGCACCGCCTCTGTTCGATGCGGGACACGCTCCTGCTCTGCCACACCTCGCCGGACGGGGACACCCTCGGCTCCGCGATGGCGCTGAAAAAGCTCCTGTGCGCGCTCGGCGGCGGGGCGGAGATCGCCGCGCCCGACAAGCCGCCGGAGGCGCTCTCTCCCCTGATCCGGGACCGGATCCTCCTCCCCGGCGGGATCGACCCCGCCCGCTACCGCTCGGTCGTTTGCGTGGACGTCGCTTCCCGCGCCCAGCTCGGCGAGCTCTTCCCCCTCTTTGACGGGAAGATCGACCTGATGCTCGACCACCACGAAAAGAGCGAGCGTCTCTCCGACTTCTGCACCGTCCCTTCGGCCGCCGCGGTCGGCGAGATCGTCTTTGAGATCGCGGAGATCCTCTGCGGAGAGGGCTGGTTCTCCGACCTGCCCGCCGGGATAGCGGAAGATCTCTATCTCTCCATCTCCTCGGACACCGGCTGCTTCCGCTTTTCCAACGCGACGGCAAAGACCCACCGCGTCGCCGCCCGGCTGCTTGAAGCGGGGTGCGACGGCGCCGCGATCAACCATCTCCTCTTTGAGAGCCGCTCCCCCGAGGAACTGGAAGCGGAGCGCATCACCCTGCAGAACATCCGGCTGCTGCTCGGCGGACGCTTCGGCGCCGTCCTGCTCGACCGCGCCGCGCGCGGCGCGCTCGCCGCCGAGTATTTCTCCTCCGCCATCGATACGGTCCGCTCGGTCCGCGGGGTCGCGGTCGCCGCCGCGATCAAGGAAAAGGACGGGGAGGACGGCAGCTTCAAGATCTCTCTGCGCTCGGACGGCAGCGTGAACGTCAGCGACCTCTGCGCCGCCTTCGGCGGCGGCGGGCACGCCCGCGCCGCCGGCTGCTTACGGAGGCGGTCCGCGCCGCGCTGGACGGGAAGACGGAAGATCCCTCTTGACTTTTTTCCCCCCGCGTGCTACAATACCCTCTGTTCCGTACCCCGGTACGGATCCGGCAGTTCGTGACCATCCTGCCGGCCGGAGCGATCCGGCGATCAAAACTAAGGGAACAAACGGGATATCTCTGCCCTTAGTGCGCCATCCGGCGGCTGAGGGCGGTTTTTTTCCGGTTCCGCCGGCGGAGTTCGGCCTCTGAATCCTCCGCCTTATCAATCAAAACCAAGGAGAAAGAAATGAAAGAAAAACTGAAAAACGCCCTCGCCGACACCAAAATGCTCTTTTACAGCATCCCCGCCGTCGTCGTTGCGCTCTTCACCGTCTCCGTCGTCACGATGAACATCCTCGCGAGCAAAACCATCTACCAGTCCGGGTGGCTGGCGATCGACGGCGGTATCCTCGTATCCTGGCTCTCCTTCCTCTGTATGGACATCGTCACAAAGGCCTTCGGTCCTCGGGCGGCGACCAAACTCTCCGTCTTTGCCATCGGGGTCAATCTCCTCGTCTGCCTGATCTTTTTTGTCGTCAGCATCATCCCGACCGAGACGGATTACACCGCCTTCAACTCCATCATCGGCGGCACCTGGTTCATCCTGCTCAGCAGCACCGTCGCCTTCCTCTTCTCCGCCTTTGTCAACAACTTCCTCAACTGGAGCATCGGCAAACTCTTCCGCAAAAACCCGGACGGCAAGCTCGCCTACGTGACCCGCAGCTACCTCTCCACCTTCATCGGGCAGTTCTTTGACAATTTCGTCTTCGCGATCCTGACCTTCACGGTCTTTGCCCCCATCTTCTGGGACGGGTTCTCCTGGACCCTCCTCCAGTGCTTCACCTGTTCCCTGCTCGGCGCGGGACTGGAGCTTTTGATGGAGATCGTCTTCTCCCCCATCGGCTACCTTGTCCTCAAGCGGTGGAAACGCGACGGAGTAGGCGAGGAATACAGGAGGAAGCACGCATGAACATCGTGATCACCGGCGCCTCCGGCGGGATCGGAGCGCGGACCGCCGAGCGCTTCCTCGCCCTCGGGCATGACGTGTTCGGGATCGATCTCGCCCCCGCCTCCGTCTCCCATCCCCGCTACCGGCACTTTACGGCGGATATCCGGGACCCCGCCTCCCTGCCGGAGATCCCCGACGTCGCCGTCCTCTTCAACAACGCGGGCGCGCAGAACAGCGCGGACGATATCGGGAACAACCTCACCGGTACGGTAAACGTAACGGAAAAGTACATCGAAAACGCCCCCTCCCTGCGCTCGGTCCTCTTCAACGCTTCCGCCTCCGCCGTCTCGGGCCAGGAGTTCCCCCTCTACGCCGCCGCCAAAGCCGGCGTCGTCGGATATATGAAGAACGTGGCGATCCGCCTCGCCCCCCGCGGCGTGACCTGCAACGCTCTCTCCCTCGGCGGCGTCCTCACCCCCCTGAACGACCCCGTCGTGCGCGACCCCGCCTCCTGGGAGAAGATCATGTCCGTCACCCCGATGAAAAAATGGATGACGGCGGACGAGGTCGCGGACTGGGTCCTCTTCCTCACCCTCGAGAACCGCTCCATGTCCGGACAGAACCTCCTGATCGACAACGGCGAGCACGACCTCAACGCCACCTTCGTCTGGCCTTCCTACTTTTCTTCAGAAAAGCCGTACTTTTCTGAAGAAAAGTAGGCAAAAGACTTTTTGAAGGGGCAGGGATCAAAAAAAGCGCAAACACAGCGACTCCTTCTCCAAAAGCCGCCCGGTACGGATGGGCGGCTTTTTCCTTTTGCGCAATATAGCGCGTTCATCTCCGCCCGCAAACAAAAAACGCCCGGTCGATCGGGCGTTTTTCGGTTTGAGCGACCCGCTGCGGAAGGAGTCCCCGTCAGCCTCCCTCTTGAGGGAGGTGGCTCGCGGAGCGAGACGGAAGGAGTTTTTCTCTCTGTCTTTTCTCCCGCGTTCTCCCTTTCTCCCTTGACTCCTTCAGTCGCCTACGGCGACAGCTCCCTCAAGAGGGAGCCTTCTCCCGCTCTTTTTCTCCTTGTAGGGCGGGGAACGCCGCGGGGGGAAGACGCGCGGCATAAAAGCCTCGCCGCGGAAAGAGTCCCCGTTAGCCTCCCTCCCGAGGGAGGTGGCGCGGCTTGCCGCGACGGAAGGAGTTTCGTCTCCCTGTCTTTTCTCCCGCGTTCTCCCTTTCTCCCTTGACTCCTTCAGTCGCCTTCGGCGACAGCTCCCTCGGGGAGGGAGCCAAACCGGGGATCACGCTTTCCTTATAGGGAAGGAGCGCGTCGTTTTTTGTAGGGCGGGAACCGCCGCGCGGCGGCAGCCGCGCGGAATAAAAACCTCGCCGCGCGTCTAAAGACCCGCGGCGGTAGCCGCTCTCCTTGCGCTTATCTCCCGCCGGCGGCGGATCGGATCGCCTCCGCCATAAAGCCGTAATAGTTTGCAAAGCTCTCCTCGGTATACTTGCAGTGCGCCGTATCCGGCTGCGCGTAGGTTACGTCGTACCCGGCGGAGCGCATCAGAGAAACGAAGAGATCGGAATGCTGCGTCTTCGGCACCGCGGTATCCCCGTACCCGTGATTGATATAATAAGGAATGCGCGGGAATTTTGCGATATTCGAGACCGGCGACCGCTCTTTTATGGCGGCTGCAAAATCTTTTTCCCCGTAATACGCGGTATAGATCGTCTGGCGTATTTCCGGTTTTTCTTCAAATTGGCGCGACAGATCGCAGACCGGGCAGTCGGCGGCGCAGGCGACAAGCTTCCTTTTCGTCGTGCAGGCGTATACGAGAGCGGAAAAGCCCCCCATGGAGCCGCCCGCTATGCAAACGGGCAGGGCGTCTCCGTACTTGGCAAGAAAAACGTCGACGCACTCGTCGATATAGCCCATCGTCTCCTCGTTTGCCCAGCCCCACGTGCAGGAATAGGGGTAGACAAGCAAGATATCCCGCTTTGCAAGATAGATCCCCCCCTCAAGATCCTCCTTCAGCCTCTGCCCTCTCCCCAGCCCGTGGAGATACGGTACGATCCCCACCGGAGGGTTTCCAAGCAGATGCTCGTTCGTGTACGCAAAGTCGGCGATATTGCCGATATGGATATAGTTCATTCTCAGCGTCCTTTTCTTTTACTGTTTTTCTATCTGCGAATAAAACAGCTTCAGCCACTCTCCGGCGATAAGCGAGGAACCGCCGACGTTCGGGTGTACGCCGTCCGGCGCAAACCGCTTTGCGCCGTATTTCTCCACCGCGGCGTCAAACGCGCTCTGCAGCGGCAGAAAATAAAGACCGTACTCTTTTGCAAGTTTTTTCACCGCCGCCGCGTATGCGTATATCTCCCGGAAGCGGTCGAACCGGTCGGGGAATTCCTCCGTCGCGCACGTCGCGCTCCCCTCCACGACGAACGGCTCGCACAGGATCATCTTCATATCCGGGAGGCGCTTTTTTGTGTCCTCGATCACCATGCGGTAGATCTTTTCATACCGTTCCGGGTCGACGCCGTTTTTCGCCGTGATCTCGTGCCACACGTCGTTTATCCCGATGAGAAAGCTGGCGAGATCCGGCGCCTCGTTCCAAAGGCGGCACTTGATCCCCGCGTACATATCGACGATGCGGTTGCCGCTGACGCCCCTGTTGAGGATCGTATACCCGTCCGGCACCCGTCCGATCAGTCGGTCCCCTATCACGCGGACGTAGCCGTACCCGAGCGCGGACTGTTTGGAGTCGTCCTCCCTGTTCCTGCCGCAATCCGTCACGCTGTCACCCATAAAAACAATTTTCATAACGCTCTCCTCCGTATTTAGTCGCCCTTTGCCGCCGGCTGTCCAGCGGAGCGCGGCGCGGCAAGGCGTTTTTCAAGCCATTTCCCGCTGAAGAACCGCCACAGAAAAACGGCGGCGCGGAATACCCAGTCTATCATCATGGCGATCCAGACGCTTGCGACCCCGAGTCCAAAACGGTAAGCGAGAAGATAACTGCACCCCACCCGGAACGTCCACATGGAAAAAGCGGAAACGATCATGGTGAAGCTGACGTCGCTTGCGGCGCGGAAGGCGTTCGGCAGGGCGAAGGCCACGGGCCATATCGCCGCCGCGCACGCGTTATGCAGAAGGATCAGCTTCCGCGCCAGATCCCCGGACTGCGGTGAAAGATGATAAGCGCCGACGGCAGGCCGCGCAAAAACGGTCAGCGCCAGCGCGGTGGCGAACATGATGGCGTACGCAAATCCCAGCAGTTTTTTCGCGTAGCTCTTCGCCTGCTCCTTTTCTCCCGCGCCGACGCACCTGCCGATCACCGTGATCATGGTAAGTCCGACGGCGCCGCCCACGGCGTATTCAAAGGAAACGAGGGAGTTTGCCGCGGCGTTGGCGGCGATGGACGCGGTGCTGAAGGTGGAGACGAGGCTCTGCGTCAGCAGTTTGCCGAACTGGAACATCCCGTTCTCCAGTCCGCTGGGGATCCCGATGCGGACGATATTTTTGATCAGCGCGGCGTCTGGGCGGAAGAGCAGCAGCTTTTCCACGTAAATCAGATTGGACCTGCCGTGCGAAAGCGCGACGATCACCGCCGCCCCGACCGCGCGGGAAATCAGCGTAGCGATCGCGACTCCGGCCGCTCCGATATGCAGCCCGTAGATGAAGACCGCGTTGCCGGCGACGTTCAGCAGGTTCATCCCCAGCGAGACGCGGAGAGAGATACGGGTATCGCCCATCGCGCGGAAAACGGCGGCGCCGCCGTTGTAAAGCGCAAGAAAAGGATAGGAGAGCGCCGTGAAGAGGAAATAGATCTTTGCGTTCTCCATCACGTCCGCCTGCGTCCTCCCGAAGATCAGGGAAAGGAGAGGACTCCGGAAGATCACCGCGATCGCCGTCACGGAAGCGGACACGGCGAACAGTACGTAATAGAGCATTTTTGCCGAGTCGCGCGCGGAGGCGTAGTCCTTTTTCCCTAAAAACTGGGAGCAGACGACGGCGCCGCCGGTCGCAAGCGCGGAGAAAATGTTGATCATCAGCAGATTGAGCGAGTCGACGAGCGAAACGCCGGAAACGGCGGCCTCTCCCACGCCGGAGACCATCATGGAGTCCACCATTCCGACCGTGACGGAGAGGACCTGCTCCAGCACCAGCGGGAGAAGGATCTTTGCGAGATCCTTACGGGAAAACAACATACTGCGATTTCTCTTTTCTTCCGGCGTCCGCGCCGCCGTGAGGCGGCGCGGACGCCGGCGTTATCACCCGATCACGCGGGCGCCTTCCCCTACCGTGAGCTGCGCGTTCTCCGCGGAGCCTTCGATGGGAGCATACGTCCTCATGCTCCCCGCGGAGACGGACTGCCAGGTACCGCCGTAAACGGAGATCCCGTAGCTTGCCGTGCTGACGAGCGCGCTTTCCGCGGCGTTGAAGTTGTTTTTATACACGGCGTCGCCCGACGCGCCCGCGTACTTCCACTTTCCGCCGATCAGATACGGATAGTCCGGGTGCAGGCGGCGGTTGAGACAACTGACGCCCTCTCCCATCACCACGTTGTGGAAATTGCACTCGATGACGGACACCTCGTTCAGGGTGACGGGCGCAAAAATGATATTGTCGAAATAAACGTCGCCGTTCAGACGGATGAATTTGAAAGAGAGGACGACGTTGTTATGCTCCGCCGTGATCAAAAGCGGCCCGGAGCAGTGCGGAACGGAAAGGACCGCGTCCTTTGACTCGTACCCGTTGACGAGCACGACGGTACCGCCTTTTGCCAGCTTGGATACCGCTTTCGCGAGCGTCTGCACGGGGGAGTTCTTTTCCCCGCTGTTCGTGTCCTTGCCGTCCATCTGGGAAAGGTAGACCACAGGCAGCTCCGGTATCGCCGCAAACGCGCCGGTGTAGTGCGTCTTTCTCTCGGACGCCGCCCCCTCGAAGAAGGGCTGCGCCACGGCGGTAGGTACCGTCGGCTTGTCCTTCATCCCCGCCTGCAGCTTGCCGTCCTCCGTGAACCAGGCGAGGTCGACGCAGACGTTCCTCGGGCTGCAGAGCGGATTGCTGGAAACGGTCGCCGTTCCGGTACCGACGAACTGATCCGAAATGCCGGTGCGGTGCGCGTGATATACGATCACGATATCCCTGCCGTTCGGCGCTTCGACAAAGGAGTGGTGGCCCGTGCCGTAAAGATGCGGGTTGCGGTTATCCTTATAGTCGAGGTCGTCGCACATCAGCGTGACGTTCTTCGCGCCGCGCTTGAAAAAGCCGAGCGGCGAGCTGCCCGTTGCGTATTGCACCGAATACTTGGTGGAATAATACCGGTTGGAGGAAAACGTCAGATAGTAGACGCCGCCGTGTTTGATCATAAACGGTCCTTCACAGCAGTCGCCGCCGTTTTTCGACTCCAGCTCGATCGTCGGGGTCGGGCTGACAAGCAGCTTTATGCTGCCCGACCGGATCGTCAGCGTGTCCATATTAAACTCGCAGCCCCATATATTGTTGCCCTTCTTGACGCTGGAACTGCCGAGGGTAGCCGCGCCCTGCGTGACGAAATAGAGATAGACCTTTCCGTCGTCGTCGGTAAAGAAGCTGCCGTCGATCACGTTGCAGGAGTTGATCAGATACTCCTTGGTGCCGGTCCGGAACGGACCTGTCGGACGGTCGGCGACCGCGATCCCGATCCGGTGCTGCGCCGTATATACCATATAGTATTTTCCGTTATATTTCATGACTTCCGGCGCCCAGAAGCGATAGCCGTACTTGGAGTTCGGGTCGGTATACACGTCGCCGCGGAGGAGGCAGAAGCCGTGCGCGGTCCACTCCACGAGATTCCTTGACGAATACACGCGGTAGCCGTAGTCGTCGTCCGCCGTTACGTACAGATAATAAGTTCCGTCGTCATCCTTGAGAACGAACGGGTCCGCGCCGGGCGCGACGGGATTGGTAAAAACGGTTGCCATGGGCAATTCTCCTTCATCGGTTTTTGTCGTTTCCGCCGGCGTCGTTTCCGCCGGCGCCGTTTCCGGCGCGGTCGTCTCCGGCGCAGGGTCTGTCTCGGCGGAGGTCTGCGCCGCGGTATCCGCCGCCGGCGCCGTCCCGGGCGCGGTCTGCGGCGCCGTATCCGATGCGGTCTGCGGCGCCGTATCCGCCTCAGTATCCGGCGCGGTCTGCGCCGCGGTATCCGGCGCCGGGTCCGCGGAGGTCACGGGCGCGGTAACGGACGGGGGCGCGCCGGCGGCGCAGGAAGCCGAGAGAAGCAGAGAGGCCGCAAGCGCAAAGATCAAAAACGTTTTTTTCATTTTCTTTTTCCTTTTATTCTTTCGCCGGACTTTGCAGCAGGAGCACCGAGTTCGGGCGGAGCGTGAGCGTCAGCGTTTCTCCCGCCTTCGCTTTACAGAGGAAGGCGCCGTCGTGCTCTTCGTCGAGCAGGTAGACGTTCAGATCCTCGCGCACCCCCTCCGCGTTTACGGAAACCGTCTTCTCCTTCGCCTCCGGATCGTAGGTGTAATACGTGACGGTAGCGGCGAAGCTCCCGCCGTCCGACGCCGCGAGAGCGTAGACGTCCCGGTCGTCCGTGCTGCTTTCCGCACGGTTGCCGGCGGCGTAGACCTTCGAGAAGAACAAAAACGAATAGAACGCCTTGTATTTATCGTACGTGAACGCGCGGAAAAGCCCGTTGAACGCGCAGGGGCGCGCGTCGTAGTAGGTCATGATATCCACCGCGCTGTTCTGCATGGTCGCCTGGACGGCGGCGACGAGCGCGGCGCCCTCCATACTGATGATCTTATAATATGACTCCCGCATCCCGTCCTTCCAGTTGACGAGATAGTTCCATTCGTCGAGGATGCTCTCCGCGCGGGGGTAGCCCTCCGCGTCGAGGACGCGCCGCACCTCCGCGGCTCGCCGCGTGAAGTCCCCTACCACGCGGGAATACGTATGCCAGGAAAGGAAATCGATCGGGACGCCGCGCCGCTTCATTTCCTTCACGAATCTTTCGACGTTCCCGTTGTCTACCGACCACTCGGCAAACGCGGGACCGCCGATCTTCAGCTCCGGGAAGCACCCCTTCAGGTGCTTTGCGGAGACCTCGAAAAAGTCGTCGAACTGTTCCGCCGTCCCCGTCCAGCAGGGGGGCACGTTATCCGGCTCGTTCCAGATCTCCCAGTATTCGATCCCCAGACGGAAGCCTTCGTTCCAGCCTTCGTTATAATGGCGGATGATATGCTCGCAGATGACCGCCCATTTTTTATAATCCTTCGGCGGATGGACGTGGTACGTCTTGGCGCGCACCTCTATCCTCTGCCCCAGGCGGTAAAGGATCCTGCAGCCGACGCCCACCGTCCTCTGCACGTACATATCGGTGAAGTAAAAATCGTAGGACGCCGGGTCGTACGGATCCTTGTCGAAATCCGGGAAAATACCGGAAATATCCACCGTATGCTCCCCGCCGTAATTCGCGAAAAAGGACGAGTCGTGCAGACGGACGTAAGGCACGCCGATCTCCCTGAACGCTTCCACCGTGCCGCAGCTGTTATCGTGGTTTGCTACCGGGCCGTTCACCGTGCCGTGCAGCGGCTTGATCTTTTCCGCGGTTTTTTGTGCGTTTATCCTGACGTTTGCCATGTGTCGCCGCCTCCTTTTTTTATTTGATGATACCATGAAGCAAAAATGCTTGCTTGCAAGGGCATTTTTGCGAAGCCGTCAATCACGCAGCGCGCGCAAAGCGCGCGGAGGCGAACGCCTGAAGGCTTGCGAAGCAAGACTTTCTGCGGGTATGATACCATGAAGCAAAAATGCTTGCTTGCAAGAGCATTTTTGCGAAGCCGTCAATCACGCAGCGTGCGCAAAGCGCACGGAGGCGAACGCCTGAAGGCTTGCGCAGCAAGACTTTCTGCGTATAGTATAACATCTTTACATTTTTTCTTCAATATGTTATACTGTGAATAAACTTATATATTCTGCTATCGGAGGCAAGGGTATGCGGGTCAGATGCATCGGATACAATCGCGGACAGAGCGCGGAGTTCGTACTGGAGCGCCCGCCGAGGATCGTGGAGTACGTTATGCTCGTGCTGCGCTCGCGGACGTTTTTCTCTTTTGACGGAGGAAGGACGTGCGCGCCTCCCGGCTCCGTCCTGATCTACGACAAGACCACGCCGCAGCATTTCGGCGCGGACGGGGAGCCGTTCCTGCACGACTGGATCACCTTTGACCTGACGGAAAGCGAGCGGCAGGACGTTCTTGCCGCCGGCGTGCGCTTTGACGAGGTGATGAACGTGCGGGACGTTTCCGTGCTCTCCGAGCTGATAAAGACCGTACAGCACGAGATCTACTCCGGCAACGCCGCGGCAAAGCAGACGGCGGACCTGTATCTCCACATCCTGCTGCTGAAGCTGGCGGAGCAGGCGACCTTTTCCGGCTCCGATACCGGCAGATATCACGCGGAGCTCGGGCGGCTCCGGGCGGAGATCTACGCCAACCCGAAGCAAAAACGCAGCGCAAGGGAGATGGCGGAATCGCTGAATATCAGCGTCTCCTATTTTCAGCATCTCTACAAGCAGCAGTTCGGGACCGCCCCCGTCGCCGACGTGATCAACAGCCGCATAGAATACGCAAAGGAGCTGCTCTCCTCCACCGGCTATACGGTAAAGATGATAGCGGACGAGCTCGACTACCCCAGCGACGTGCAGTTTATCCAGCAGTTCAAATCCGTTACAGGGCAAACGCCGAAAAGCTACCGCGGGAATACCGACAAAGCATAAAAACAAAGGAAGATCGGCGCCGCGGCTCCCGCCCGGAAAAACGCTCTCAACCGCAAAACGGGCAGGCGCGCGGCGCCTGCCCGTTTTGCGGGACCGTTTTTCTTTTCGGTCAGTTTGTCCGTTTTCTCTTTTTCGCGGCGAGGAAGACGCCGCCGAGGGAAAGCGCCGCCGCGGGGGTCGCCTTGTTTTTAATCGATCCTGATCAGCAATTCGCAGGCTTCGTTCCATCCGCGTCGGAGACTGACGCCGATCTGGCAATACAAATAGTATTGCTCGCGATAGGTCACGACTTTGGAGGACTGCAAACGCCAATCCGCCAGATCTTCCTGATAAATCTCCCGGATCGCTTCTTCCATTTCCGGCAAAAACTGTTCTGTGCTTAAATTTTCTTTTAGATCATAGGGATTTCCCGCTTTATTAAACATCCGCAGGCCGCCCATTTCTCCGTTGTCTAAAACAAATAAGCTTGTCGCGTTTCCAAGAGGGATATCTTCCTTTGTATTGTACCACGAAAAAGCATACAAGCCGAAGCCGTGTTCACCGCCTCCCGGAAAGGACTGCGTGCTTTTGAAGTTTTGATAGAAACTGAAATCGATCTCTCCGCGCAGCGCCTCCTCCGCTTTTTCCCGAACCTCCTGTTCGCTTGCAAACGGGTCGATATCGAGCGTTGCAAAGTGGAACAGCATCGCAAAGACCTGCCCGTCCGGCAGGAGAAGAACGCATTCTTTCTCTTCCTCGATCCCGTTCAAGGTATAGGAGTCAACGGAAATGCTATAAAGGTTATACCGGAAGGATCGACAGTATTTTCCCTCGTACTGTTTCCCCAAAAACGAGAAGTTGACCGTTTTGCCGATTTTTTCACTGTCAATAAAGATTTCCGTCTCGTCAACAAGAGGAAAAACAGACCTGCTTTTTTGCTCACTTTGCTGCTCGCTGTAATGCTCCCGGTTGATTTGCAGCACTTTTTCCGACGTATTCCCGCCGGAGAATAACGGGAAAACGAGGAAGACGAGCAGCAGCGCGGCGGCGAGCGCGGCGGCGACGCCGGCGGCGATCACGCGGCGGCGCACTGGCGCGGTGCGGCGCGGCTCCTTGCCCCGGGAGAGGAGGGCGTCCATCCGCTCCTCAAAGCCGGGGGAAAAGGTCGGCTCCCCGTCCGGCAGCGCCGCGAAACGCGCCGCTTCCGTCCGCTCGATCCCGGCGAACGCCTGCCGGACCGACTCGTCGCGAAGGAGATCTTTTTTTCTGTTTTTCATTCTCCGAACTCCTTTCCAAGCGTTTTTTTCAGGAGGGCGCGGCCCCGGCGGATCCGCGAGCGGACCGCCTGCTCGCTGATGCCGAGCAGGGCGGCGATCCGCCCCGGCGGCTCCTCGTAGAGGCAGTAGAGCGCCATCGGATCCCGGTAGATCGCCGGCAGGGAGAGGATCGCCCGCCGGATCGCGTCGTACGTGCCGGAAAACGCCTCCTCCTCCGTCGCCGCCTCTCCCTCCCATTCGTCCAGCGGCAGGGCGGCCGGGGCGCGCCGGCGCTTTTCCAGCTGGCGGATACAGGCGGAGCGGACGCATTTTTGCAGATACCCGAGCGTTTTTTCCGCGCCGAGATCGGCAAAGTCCGGCTGATAGCGGAAGAGAGCGAGGAACGCCTCCTGCACCGCGTCCTCCGCGTCGCTCCCGTTTTTCAGAACGCCGAGGGCGTAGCGGTACATCCTGCCCCGATGGAGCCGGTAGAGCTGCGAGAGAACGGTCGGCGTCTCCGGGGCGTTTTCCTTTTCGACTGTGAAAGCAAAGAACAACAGCATAGCCTTTTTTCCCTCCTATCCTGTATAACACTTTTTTTCGGGAAAATTGGTCAAAGACTCAAAAATTTTTTAAAAAATTTTTTGAGATAAAAAAACCGGCTGAAGAAAGCCGGTTTTTTTGATTTGTCACGGGGTGAGACGGTTCGGCCCGCGGAAGAGGAATTCCGCCTCCTTGATCGAGAGACCGAGGAAGAGCATCGTGATCCGGTCGATCCCGAGCCCGAAGCCGCCGTGCGGCGGGCATCCGTACCGGAAGAACTGCAGGTAAAACGCCACGTCTTTCCCGAGTCCCTTCTCCTCCGCCTGGCGCTTCAGGATCTCGTAGCGGTGCTCGCGGACGGCGCCGGTCGTGATCTCGCAGCCGCGCCAGATCAGATCGTAGCCCATGGGGACGCCGTTTTCGTCCCGCATATGGTAGAAGGCGCGCTCCGCCGCGCTGTAATCGGTGATGAAGAGGAACTCGCTGCCGAACTTGTCCTTCGCCAGTTTTTCGCAGAGATGCTCGGCGTCGGTGGTGAGATCCCCCTTCACCTCGTCCGCGACCTTGTAGCCGTAGCGCTCCTCGAGCTCCCGGTAGACGTCCGCCAGCTTCATCCGCGGGAAGGGGACGGAGGGGACGACGACCTCGCGGCCGAACTGCGCGAGGATCTCCTCGCCGCAGGCGTCCTTTACCTTGCCGATCGCGTAGGCGAGCAGCTCCTCCTCGAGGTGCATGACCTCCTCGGCGGAATAGACGTAGCTGAACTCCAGATCGAAGCCGGTGAACTCGGTCGCGTGCTTGTTGGTATAGGATTTTTCCGCGCGGAAGACGGGGCCGCTCTCAAAGATGCGGTCCAGCCCCGCCGCCATCGCCATCTGCTTATAGAACTGCGGGGACTGGGCGAGATACGCCTTCGTATCGAAATACTTGACCTCGAACACGTCGGAGCCGGACTCGCTCGCCGCGCCGATCAGCTTGGGGGTGTGGATCTCGACGAAGCGGCGCGCGAGCAGGTATTCGCGCAGGGCGGCGGTGAAGACCGTCTGGACGCGGATCATCAGCTGGTTGCGGTCGCGCCGCAGATCGATCCAGCGGAAGTCCATGCGGGAGTCGATCTCGCTGTCGTCCTTGATGGGCAGCGCGTCCGCGATCGACTCGACGAAGATCGCGGAGGGCAGGATCTCAACGCCGCCGAGCTTGACGTACTCGTTTGCGACAGCCTCGCCCTCCACGCTGATCACCGAGTGGATCGTCAGCGTGTCGACCACGGCGGCAAGCTCGGGATATTTCTCCTTCTCCAGCGTGACCTGCATCCGTCCGGTTTGACCTCGGAAATATAGGTTCTGTTCATCGTTTTTGTCCTCTTTTTTCAAAAATTCTTGTCTTTTTCAGTCCGCCGGGTAGGCGGCGATATCCGTGAGAGAGGCGGAGACGGGATGCTCCGCGCCGAGGAAGATCGCGGCGTCCGCGCAGAAGCCGGCGGGATCGTCGCTGACGTAAAACTCCAGGGCGGGCGTCCCCGCGCGGGGAGAGGCGAGGCGGCGCGCGAGCTCAGCGCCGCTGTTGATCAGCCGGACCCCGGGTCCGAGGTACTCGCCGATCATCCCGGAGAAAAGCGGAAAATGCGTGCAGCCGAGGATCAGGGTGTCGATCCCCTTCTCTTTGAGCCCTCCGAGGTAGTGGGCGCAGGTGAGACGGGCGATCTGGTTCCCCCTCTCCGCAAAGCCGTACTCCGCGAGGGGGACGAGGAGGGGGCACGCCTGCCCGAAGACCTCGACCGAGGGGGAGAGGGCTTTCAGCTTGCGGGGGTAGACGCCGCTCTTTATGGTCGCGGCGGTGCCGATGACGCCGATCCTGCCGTTTTTCGTCGCGGCGACCGCCGCCTCGGCGGAGACGTCGATCACGCCGGTGATCGGCTGGGGAAAGGACGCCTTCAGCTCGTCGAGGGCGTTGGCGCTCGCCGTGCCGCAGGCGACGATGATCTCGTCCGCTCCGCGGGAGAGGAGAAAGCGCACGTCCTGGCGGGAGTAGCGGATGATCGTCTCCCGGGACCGCGTCCCGTACGGGACCCGCCCGGTATCGCCGAAATAGACGATGCGGTCGTAGGCGCTGCCGCGGGCGACGATCTCGCGCAGCACGGTCAGTCCGCCGACGCCGCTGTCAAAGATCCCGAGGGTCTTCATACCTTTCCCTCCTCCAGATCTTCGTCATAGATCATATCGTTCCAGGCGATGATCCTTCCTCCGCGCAGATAGGCGCGGGGGACCCGCTCGCCGAGGGCGCAGACGATCTCGTAGGGGATGGTGCCGTTCTCTTTTGCCAGCGTCTGCGCGGTGCAGGGCTCCGATGCGCCGAAGATCTCGACCGGATCGCCGACCGAGCAGGGGACGTCCGTGACGTCGATCATCAGCTGGTCCATGCAGACTCTGCCGACGATCGGGGCAAGACCCCCGCCCACGCGCAGCCGGGCGGCCGCGCCGTTCGAGCGCCAGAAGCCGTCTGCGTATCCGACCGGAACGGTGGCGACGCGCATCTCGCGCGCCGCGGTATAGATCCTGCCGTAGCTGAGCGACTCGCCGGGGTAAAGGGTCTTGATATGCGAGATGACCGAGCGGACGGTCATCACCGGGCGAAGGGGCGGGCAGCGCTTGACCTCGCCGGAGGGGCGCAGACCGTAGAGGACCACCCCGGCGCGGACCATATCGAGGTGCAGCTCGGGGTAATCGAAGATCGCCGCGCTGTTGGCGCAATGGCGGATGCGGAAGGAGACGCCGCGGTCGGCGAGCGCGCGGACGCCGGAGAGAAAGTTTTCATACTGACGGCGGGTATAGGCCTCGCCCTCCCCGCCCTCGTCGGCGACGGCGAAGTGGGTGAAGACCCCCTCGGGGTCAAGGCCGCGGCGGCTGCATATCTCCGCCGCCTCTCCGATCTCCGTGCTCTCCCCTCCCCGGCAGAGAAAGCCGATGCGGCCCATGCCGGTATCCAGCTTGACGTGGATCTTCACGGTGACGCCCGCCGACTCCGCGGCGTCCGCGAGCGCCCTGCCGTACGCGAGGGAATAGACGCACTGCCGGATCCCCTCGCGCGCCAGCGTCGGCGCGCAGGCCTCCGGCGTGTAGCCGAGGATCAGCACGGGGAGGGAGACGCCGCCCCGCCGGAGCTGGAGCGCCTCCTCCACGTTCGAGACCGCGAGGAAGGCGGCGCCGAGGGTCTCATACAGGCGGCCGAGCCGGACGGCGCCGTGGCCGTAGGCGTTCGCCTTGATCACGCAGCAGACCGCCGTTTTTTCGGGGACGGCGTCCCGCACGGCGCGGTAATTTGCCTCCGCCGCGTCCAGATCGATCTCCGCCCAGGTGCGCCGGCGGAGAACAAAGCTTTTATTCTGTTCCATAAGGACCCCTTTCTTTTCCGGGATCATTGAAAGACAAACTTATTGTAATAGTATAGCACTTTCCTTCCCGCAAGTCAACCTCCCGAAAAAAAGCGAAAAAAAAGAAGAGTTTGTCCGGTTTTTTTGTCTCTTTTCTCTTGCAACCTCTTTTTTTATATGCTATAATCAAGGCAGAAATGCTTTTCCGGAAGCATTCGCCGAAAAATAAACCAAAATACTGGAGGGAAAGATCATGGGAAAATTCGTTTATAAGCAGACCAAGTCCGGCAAGTTCAATTTCAATCTGAAGGCCGGCAACGGCGAGATCATCGCAACGTCTGAGCTCTATAACGCCGAGTCCTCCTGCCTCAACGGCATCGAGAGCGTCAAGAAGAACTGCGTCGGCGAGATCGAGGACCAGACCGTTGAGAATTACGCCGCCGTCAAGAACCCGAAGTTCGAAGTCTACGCCGACAAGGCGGGCGAGTTCCGTTTCCGCCTGAAGGCGAAAAACGGCGAAGTCATCGCCACCTCCGAGGGCTACAAGTCCAAGGCGAGCTGCCTCAACGGGATCGCCAGCGTGAAGAAGAACGCGCCGGACGCCGACACCGTCAAGGAAGACTGAAAAAAAGCAGAAAAGCGCCTGCCGGCCGGCAGGCGCTTTTTCACGGAGGGGATATGGCGCGCTATCAGACAGTCCGGCGGGAGACGGTCCACCTCGGGGAGATCCCCGTGCCCGTCGAATGGAAGACCGGAGTGAAGAACTACCGGATCCGGGTGCGGGAGGACAAAACGGTCCTTGCGACGGCGCCGGCGCGGGCGAGCCGCGCGGCGGTGGAACGGTTCCTCCGCTCCCGGGAGGGCTGGATCCGGGAAAAGCAAAACGGCGGATCCGCCCCGCTCTCCCCCTCGCCCTTTGAGAGCGGGGAGCTGACGCTGGAGGGAAAACGCCTCCCGTTTGCGGCGCGGCAGGGCAAAAAAACGCTGCTGACCGTGACGGAGGAGGGGGCGTCTCTCCTTTTCCGCGGGGACGGGGAGGCGGCGCTGGCGCGGGCGCTCTCCGAGCGGCTCGTCCGGCGGGCGGAACCTCTCTTCTCCTTTTGGGAAGAAGCGACCGGTCTGCGGGCGAGCGGCTTTTCGGTCCGGCGGATGAGCTCCCGCTGGGGCTCCTGCACGGTCGGCAGCGGCCGCATCCGCCTCTCCCTCTCCCTCTCGCGGGAGCCGGACAGGCTCCTCTCCTACGTGATCCTGCATGAGCTGGCGCACCTCCGGTATCCCGACCACGGAGCGGGGTTCCGGGCTTTTCTCACCGGATTCCTCCCCGACTGGGAGGAGCGGCGCCGGGAGCTCCGGCACAGATCGGATTAAGCGGACGGATCCTCCGTCCTCTTTTCCTTTCCGCAGGCGCCGCAGTCGGAGCGGCCGCTGCAGATCGGACGCGTCCCGCGCTCCCGGCGCCGCGGGGAAAAACGAGCGCGGCCGGCCGGCCGTTTTTTTCTTTTTTCTCTTTACAAATCCGAAAAAAGAGTGTATACTATCCTTAATTTAGGAAAAGAAGGTGTTTTTATGGCTTATCCGAAGATCCTGACCGTACAGGATATTTCCTGCGTGGGGCAATGCTCGCTGACCGTGGCGCTGCCGATCCTCTCCGCCTGCGGAGTGGAGACCTGCGTCCTCCCCTCCGCCGTGCTCTCCACGCATACCGCCGGCTTTACCGGCTATACCTTCCGCGATCTCACGGAGGACATCCCCGCGATCGCCGCGCATTGGAAAAAGGAGGGGATCCTCTTTGACGCGATCTATACCGGCTATCTCGGCAGCGCCGAGCAGATCGCGTATGTGCGGCAGCTCGCCCGCGACGCGCTGAGACCGGGAGGAACGCTGATCGTCGACCCCGCGATGGCGGACAACGGCAAGCTCTATCCCGCGTTTGACGCGGCGTTCGTCGAGGAGATGAAGACCCTCTGCGCCGTCGCGGATTACGTCCTGCCGAATATCACGGAAGCCTCCTTTTTGACCGGGCTGCCCTACCGGACCGGGTATGACGCCGCCTATATCGCCGCCCTGACCGACGGGCTGCTCGCCCTCGGCGCAAAGAACGTCGTCCTCACCGGCGTCGGCTACCGGACCGGCAAGACCGGCGTCTCCGTCTTTGAGAACGGGGAGATCCGCTACTACGAGCACGAGCTGCTCCCGAACGGCTGCCACGGGACGGGGGACGTTTACGCCTCCGCCTTTGTCGGGGCGTTTGTCCGCGGAAAGGACGGCTACGACGCCGCGCGCATCGCCGCCGACTACACCGTGCGCTGCATCCGCGCCACGGCAAAAGAAAAGGACCACTGGTACGGGCCGAAGTTCGAGACCGAGCTTCCCTTCCTCTTCTCCGCGCTCCGCTGAACGCCGGGCGCCGTCCGCAAAAAGCGGACGGCGCCCTTCTCTTTTCCTCCGGGGTTGCAAAATCCGGCGGGGTATGATAAAATAAAAGTTACAGAAGAGTTCGCAGGACCTGTCTGATAAAAGGAGCAACATGAACGTCTGTCTTTTGAACGATTCCTTCCCGCCGCTGCTGGACGGCGTCTCCAACACCGTACTCAACTACGCCCGCGTCCTCGGCGAGCGGGGGGAAAAAGCCGCCGTCGCAACGCCCGCCTACCCCGGCGTGACCGACGACTATCCCTTTGAAGTGGTGCGGTATGCCAGCCTCGACACGACAAAGTCCCTCGGCTACCGGACCGGCTTCCCCTTTTCCGCCGCCGCGATGCAGCGGCTGGAGGCCTTCTCCCCTACGCTGATCCACTCCCACTGCCCGATGGCGTCCACCTTCCTTGCGCGCGAGCTGCGCTGCCTGACCGGCGCGCCCATCGTCTTCACCTACCATACCAAGTTCGACGTGGATATCCGCCGCGTAATAAAGGGCAAGCTCCTGCAGGAATCCGCGATCCGCGAGATCATCCGCAACATCGAGGCGTGCGACGAGGTGTGGGCGGTCAACCGCGGCGCCGGAGAAAACCTGAAGAGCCTCGGCTTCCGCGGCGATTATCTTGTGATGGAAAACGGCGTGGATATGACCCTCGACCCCGTCCCGGTGGAGGAGCTGCGGCGGCTGGAGGAAACGTACCGGATCAAGGCGTGCGCGCCCGTCTTCCTCTTTGTCGGGCGGATGCTGTGGTACAAGGGCCTCTCCACGATCCTCGACAGTCTCGCCGAGCTCAAGCGGGCGGGCGAGCCCTTCACGATGCTCTTTGTCGGAGACGGAGAGGACCTTGCGGCGGTGCGCGAACGCGCCGAGCGGCAGGGCCTTTCCGGCGATTGCGTCTTCCCCGGCGCGATCCGGGACCGGGCGCTGCTCAAGGCGCTCTATACCCGCGCCGATCTCTTCCTGCTCCCCTCGGTCTTCGACAACAACCCTCTCGTCGTCAAGGAGGCGGCGGCGTGCCGGACCGCCAGCGTCCTCATCCGGGGCAGCAGCTCCGCCGAGAACGTCACGGACGGGGAAAACGGCTTCCTCACCGAGGACAGCGTCCCCTCCTTTACCCGGGCGCTGCTCGCCGTCTGCCGCCGTCCGGAGCTGGCAAAAGAGGCGGGCGAGCGGGCCTCCCGCACCCTCTACCTCTCCTGGGAGGACGCGATCGACCGCGCCGTGGCGCGGTACCGCGAGATCCTGCGGGACCGGCGCGGCGGCGACCGGACCGAGGCGACCGTCTCCGACAAGATGATCGAGGCGATCGGGCGCTTCTACCGCCTGACCAACAGACCGAAGACCGACGATCTCCCGTAAAAAGAAAATCGCCCGGGGAGCGGCCACGCCGCTCCCCGGGTCTTCGTTCGTCCTTAAAGCTACTTCGTTGCCTCTTTTATAATTCTTTCAAGCAATTCCACGTATTCCCGGAACTGTTCGCGGCCGAACGGAGTCAGCGAAACGGTGGTGAGAGGCTTGCGGGCGGAAAAGGTCTTCTCACAGACCAAATACCCCTGCTCCTCGAGCTTGCGGATCTGAGCGCCGAGATTCCCGTCCGTCGCTCCGGTGATCCGTTTCAACTCGCGAAAGCTCTTCTCTCCCATCATCACCGCGCTCAGAACGGAAAGACGAAGCGCAGATTGAAAAGCGTCCGGAATACTTGACAATTCCATATCATTTATACTTCCTGATTTTAAGATACAGCCCTAAAACTACATACAACAAATAGACCGCTCTTTCCAAAAACTGTGTCCGCGTAATCAATTCACCATAAAAGAAATCGATCGTCCTCGGATATCCGACAAAGAATCCCCAAAAAAGCACAAAAAGAAACAGCGAAAGGCAAATCAGCGCGATCAGAAGCAGCGGCGTGTCCCGAAGCGCGATCGCCGTGAAAAGCAGGGTAATAAGCGCGGCGAAAAGAAAAAGCAACGTTTTGATGCAAAAGAGAATCCCGATAACTCCAACATTTTCCACTTTTTCTGTGCCGGGGACAAAAAAGCGGGACAGGGAAAAACAGAGGGAAAGAAACGGCAGGAAAAAGAGCACGACGCCCCACACGTCATAGAGATGCAGGGAGTAGAGCGTCTCGCTTTTGATAAACTTCCTGCGCATCACAAAATAGAAAACGAAAAGCAGGAACACAAAAACATACGGAAGATAACCGACAATGAAAAAACCCGGCGCGTTGTCACGGACCCCGCAAACAGACAGGATGTGGGCCAGAATCTCCCCCGCCAGCATCACCGCGCCGTAGATCAGAAAAACAGTCGAAAGAAAATCAAAATGGTATCGGGAGCGGTCCATCGTGTTGCGGATCAGCGCAAGATCCTCCGTGGCGGACTTGAGCGTATCCTTAGGATCTGTCATGTTCATACCTCCTTTGCGGTCTTGTACTCTAAATTATAGAGTACTCTGCCGCAAATGTCAAGAGGCAAAAGGAAAAAACCGAAAAAATCTTCCGCCGCCGGGGCAGGTCTCCGCCGCTCTCAGAAATTGCGGCAGGGGGAAACGGTGCGGATCGTGATCCCGTCCTTGACGGCGGCGTCCACCGTCACCTTCTCTTTCTCCCCGGCAAGGAATTTTTCATAGAGGTCATTTTTGACCGCGTCGTCAAAGTTGTCGAAGAAGTCGGCGTTCTCGGGGACGCTGTACGCCCGCGCCTGCCTGGGGAGTTTTTTGAGGAAGAAGACGCCGTGGTCGGCGTCGACCCGGCGCACCTCCCCCTCCTCCATCGCGAGGGCGGCGGCGATCACGCCGCCGTCAAAGCCCTCGGTATTCCCGGAGAGGTAGTAGCCGTTTTCGTAGACGGAGGCGGCGGGATCCTCGTTGTACTCCGCGCGGAGCGCGTCAAAGTTCTCCGGCGTCAGCTTTTTCTCCAGCTCCGCGATCTTTTGCCGCTGGGCGGCCTTCTCCGCCTCGGTATAGGGGATCCGGTAATCCCCGTTTTCGTCATAGATCAGGGTACCGTTTTCGTCGATGTTCAGGCGGTATTCGGTCCCGATATAGATATGGACGGTGCGGGCGTAGTTTGCCTCAAAATACGCGTCCCGCTCCGCGTCGGTCACGGTGAGGACGTTCGTCTTGTAAAAGCTGCGGTAGCGCTCGCTCTTTGCCTCGATGCGGTAGATCTCGCGCAGGTCGGCGTAGCTGACGCCGTACTGCGCCGCCAGCCCGTCAAACGCCTTTTTATCTCCGGCCGCCTCCCCCTCCACGACCGAGTCGAGCAGGGCGTCCACGCTCTCCGCCGTCGCCTCCGGCAGCGTGAGCCCGGCGTGATCGAAGAGGTATTCGGCGATCAGGTATTCCATGATCCGCCCGTCCGAGAGGGAGGTCAGCACCTCTTCCGCCGTCTCGCCGTTCTGCCCGATGACGGAGGAATAGTAGGCGTCGCTGTCCTCCACGTCGCTGTAATAATAAAGGAAATTCGCTTTGAAGCGGGAGAGCCAGTAGGTGTAGTAAGCGGCGCTCACGCTGTACCCCTCGTAGCGCATCACCGCGCGCCCGCTCCCGCAGGAGGAGAAGGCGAGGAGCGCGGCCGCCGCCAGGAAGAGAGCAAGGATCCTCTTTTTCATACGTTTTTCTCCTTTTCCCGGTCCGCCGGGAGCCCGGCGGACTGTTCCCGATATAGCTCCAGCAGCCGCAGCGCCGCGTCAAGGGGAGCGGTCTTTGGCGGGAGCTGGGCGGTGATGCGGGAGACGCTGCCGGGCACGCCGCGCAGCTTGTACTCCGGCAAGAGGGAGAACATCCGCATCCAGATCTCCGGCACGAGGTGCGGGATATGGATCGTAAAGGATCTCCCCTGCTGCTCGAAGCGGCTGAAGCCGCACTCCTCGCACTCCGCCTTGATCAGCGCCGCCCGGATCAGATTCCGCACCGGCTGCGGCAGATCGCCGTAGCGGTCCTGCATCGCGTCCTCGATGTCGTCCGCGTCCTCCCGCGTCCCGATCGTGGCGATGTGCTGATACTGCTCGATCCGCTGCGCCTGGGAGGAGACGTAATCCTCCGGGAGGAAGGCGTCGACGCGCAAATCGACGACGCACTCCGTCTTTTTCTCCTTTTTGACGCCCTTTTCTTCCAGCACCGCCTCGGAGAGCAGCTTCATATAGAGATCGTAGCCGACGGCGTCGAGATGCCCGTGCTGCTCGGCGCCGAGCATATTGCCGGCGCCCCGGATCTCCAGATCCCGCAGAGCGACCCGGAAGCCCGCGCCGAACTGCGCGTACTCACGGATGGCGGAGAGGCGTTTTTCCGCGATCTCGGAGAGCGCCTTGCCCCGCCGGAAGGTGAAGTAGGCGAACGCCCGGCGCCCCGAGCGGCCGACCCTGCCGCGCAGCTGGTGGAGCTGCGAGAGGCCCATGCGGTCCGCGTCCTCGATGATCAGGGTGTTGGCGTTGGGGACGTCCACCCCCGTCTCGATGATGCTGGTGCAGACGAGAACGTCCACCTCGCCCGAGAGCATCGAGCGCCAGACGTCCTCGATCTCCTCCTTGTCCATCTGCCCGTGGGCGACGGCGACACGCGCGCCGGGGACCGCGTCCGCGATGCGGGCGGCGACGGAATTGATCCGTTCCACCCGGTTATAGAGGTAGAAAACCTGCCCCCCGCGGGAAAGCTCACGGCGGATCGCGTCCTCGATGATGATGGCGTCATACTCCAGAACGTAGGTCTGCACCGGGCGGCGGTCTCCCGGCGGCTCGTCGAGGATCGACATATCCCGGATCCCGCCGATCGCCATATTGAGCGTCCGCGGGATCGGCGTGGCGGAGAGCATCAGCACGTCCACGCCGGCGGCGAGCTGCTTGAGTTTTTCCTTCTGCGCAACGCCGAAGCGCTGCTCCTCGTCGATCACGAGCAGGCCGAGATCCTTGAACTCCGCCTTGCCGTACACAAGGGTATGGGTGCCGATGATGATATCCACGTCCCCGCGCCGGAGGCGGCGCAGGATCTCCTTTTGCTGGGTGGGGGTGCGGAAGCGGGAGAGCATCTCGATCCGGATGGGGAAATCCCGCATCCGCGCCGCCGCGGTCGTGTAATGCTGATAGGCGAGGATGGTGGTCGGGCAGAGGATCGCGACCTGCTTGCCCGCCTCCACCGCCTTGAAGGCGGCGCGGAAGGCGACCTCGGTCTTGCCGTAACCGACGTCCCCGCACAGCAGCCGGTCCATCGGGTGGGGCTTCTGCATATCCGCCTTGATATCCTCCGCCGCCTCGAGCTGGGAGTCGGTCTCCTCGTAGGGGAACGCCTCCTCAAACTCTCTCTGGTAGTCGTCGTCCGCGGGGAAGGCGTAGCCCGGCAGGCGCATCCGCTCCGCGTAGAGCTTGATCAGCTCCTTTGCCATATCGCTGACGGCGGATCTGGCGCGGCTTTTTGCGTGCTTCCACTCCGCGCCGCCCATCTTTGAGAGCTTGAGCAGCCCGTCGTCCGAGTGGGCGCCGATGTATTTGGAGACCATATCGAGCTGGGTCGTGGGGATGAAGAGCTTGTCGCTGCCGGCGTACTGGATGTTGATATAATCCCGCGTCACGCCGTCCACCGTCAGCTGCTCGATCCCGAGATAGCGTCCGATACCGCAGGTCTCGTGCACGACGTAGTCCCCGACCTTCAGATCGGCGTAGGAGAGGAGCTGCTTCGCGTCGGAGCGCTTTTTGCGGCGGGCGCGGCGCAGGGTCCCTCCCTGCTTTGCCGCCGCGGAGGAGAGAGAGAGAAAGACGAAACGCGCGTCGGTCAGTTCAAATCCCTCGAGCGAGGGCGCGTCGGTCAGATAGATCACCCCCTGCGAGAGCGCGGCGCAGTCCACCCGCCCGCCGGGGAAAAGAGCGACGGCGCAGCCCCGCTCCCGCAGCATCTCCGCGAGCGTCTCGCTCTCGTGCGGGGAGGCGGTCCCCGCCACGATCCGGTAACCGCTTTTCAGATAGTCCTCGATGTCCTCAAAGAGCAGATCGCGGTTCTCCGCGTGGGCGGCGCTGCGGCTGCGGAGGGAAAAGACGCCCCCCTGCTCTCTCGTCCCCGCGCCCGCGGGGAGAAAGGCGTCGAGATAGACGGCGGGCCGCGCGGCGGAGAAAAGCTCCAGCTCCGCCTGATCCTTCATATACGACGCCCAGCGCGCGTCGCAAAGGCCGCTCTCGAGCAGGGCGGTCACGTTCTCCTTTTCATGCCAGAGGGCGGCGTCCAGCGAGGCGCGGACGGCGTTCCCGCCCGCGATGACGACCGGAGCGCCGGAGGAAAAATAGTCGAGCAGCGTGGCCTTTTCCGGATAGACCAGCGTGACGTATTTGTCGGCAAAATCAAGGGAAAGCTCCCCGTCGATGGCGGCGAGCTCCCCGTCCAGCGCCTGCGCCGCCTCCGGCGTTTTCGCTTTTTTTCGGGCGGTGGCGACGGCGAGCCGGATGCGGGAGACCGTACCGGCGTCAAGGAGCAGCTCCCGCGCGGGAGGGAGAAAAACGGAGGAGGCGTTCTCCTCGGTCCGCTGGGTCGCGGGATCAAAAAAGCCGATCCGGTCCGCCTCGTCCCCGAAAAACTCGATCCGGACGGGGCGCTCCCGCTCCCCCTGACCGAAGGCGGGGAAAACGTCTAAGATCCCGCCGCGGCGGGCAAACTGTCCGGGCGCCTCGGTCATCTCGCAGCGGGCGTAGCCGAGGCGGAGCAGCTCCCGCTCCAGGCCGTCGACGGGGTACTCGTCCCCCATCCGGACGGTCACTCCCGCCTCCCGCAGGACCGCGGGCGGGACGGTAAAGCCGAGCGCGGCGCCGGGGACGGCGACGACCGCCCGCAGCTCCCCGCGCAAAAGGCGCAGGAGAACCGAGAGCCTCTCGTACTCGGAGGTGCGGGAGGCGGCGATGTTATAGAGAACGGGATCCCTCTGCGGGAAGACGGCGGCGGGAAGGTCCTGGGCGTTCAGCGCCGCGGCGAGGCGGGCGGCGTCCCGCTCGCTGCCCGCGAGGATCAGGAGCGGAGCGAAATCGGCGGCGAGGGCGGCGCAGAGCATCCCGCTCACCCCGCTGCCCGCTCCCGTCACGTAAAGGGGAGGGCAGCGCTTTGCCATCCTCTCAAGGGTGATACATTCGGAAAGCTGACCGTAGAGAGGGTCGAGCCGGACGGAATCGTAGATCATCAGCGGGGACCCTTTCTGTTATACCGGCTCATCGCCGCCTCGATCCCGCCCTGCTGGATCAGGCGGATCGCCTCGGCGCTGTCCTCAAAGCAGGAGTAGATCGCTTTTTTCTCCTCCTCGCCGAAACGGGAGAGGACCCAGTCGGCGAGATCGTAGGCGGGATCCGGCTTTTCCCCGACGCCGAGCCGGATGCGGGGGAACGCGTCGGAGCCGAGAGCGAGGATCGCGCTGCGCACGCCCCTCTGCCCCGCGTCGCTGCCCGAGGGGCGGATGCGCATCGCGCCGCAGGGGAAGTTCACGTCGTCGCAGACGACGATCAGCTTCTCCGGCGGGAGCTTGTAAAAACGCATCGCCTCGGAGATCGCCTCGCCGGACGCGTTCATGAAGGTCTGGGGCTTGAGGAGGAGGATCCGCCCCGCCCCCGTCTCGCACTCCGAGCAGAGCGCCTTGAAGCGGAGCTTCCACCGCTCGCCCCCGAAGCGGGAAAAGAGATAGTCGGCGCAGAGAAAGCCCGCGTTGTGGCGGGTGAGTTCATACTTCTCCCCGGGGTTGCCGAGCCCCGCGACGATATGAGAGATCGGAGCGCGGGCTTTTTCCTCCCGCTCCGCCTCGATTTTTTTGAAGAGATCGAAAATTCCGGACAAATCCGTATCCTTCCTTTGACGTATTGCAAACACAAATCGCCCCGAACAGGCTCCGGAGCTGTCTCTATCTTACCGCAAAAGAGGAAAAAACGCAAGAGTTTTTTGGCGCGGCGGGCGATTTCCCTTCTCCCGGAAAAGAATGTGTAAATTTTGAAAAAAATTCTGTACAAACTATGGAAATCCGGAAAAGGATATGTTATAATCTTTGATTGGTATAAATGGAAACAGAAAAAAGAAAAGAATTTTTGATTGGAGGATTTCTATGAAAAAGTACATCTACCTTTTCTCCGAGGGCAACGGCAAAATGCGCGAGCTGCTCGGCGGGAAGGGGGCCAACCTCGCGGAGATGACCAATCTCGGTCTCCCCGTTCCCCAGGGCTTCACCATCTCGACGGAGGCCTGCACGCAGTATTATGAAGACGGCAGGACCATCAACCCCGAGATCCAGGCGGAGATCATGGAGTATATCACCAAGCTGGAAACGATCACCGGCAAGAAATTCGGCGATATCGAGAACCCGCTGCTCGTTTCCGTCCGCAGCGGCGCGAGAGCGTCGATGCCCGGCATGATGGACACGATCCTGAACCTCGGCTTGAACGAGCAGGTCGTGGACACGCTGGCAAAGAAGTCGAACAACCCCCGCTGGGCGTGGGACTGCTACCGCCGCTTTATCCAGATGTATTCCGACGTCGTTATGGAGGTCGGCAAGAAATATTTTGAAGAGCTGATCGACAAGATGAAGGCGGACCGCGGCGTCAAGAACGACGTGGATCTGACCGCCGACGATCTCGCGACCCTCGCCGCCCAGTTCAAGGCGGAGTACAAGGCCAAGATCGGCGCGGATTTCCCCTCCGACCCGAAGGAACAGCTGATGGGCGCGATCAAAGCGGTCTTCCGTTCCTGGGACAACCCGCGCGCGAACGTCTACCGCCGCGATAACGACATCCCCTACTCCTGGGGCACCGCCGTCAACGTCCAGTCGATGGCGTTCGGCAACATGGGTGACGACTGCGGCACCGGCGTCGCCTTCACCCGCGACCCGGCGACCGGCGCGAAGGGGCTCTTCGGCGAGTTCCTCACCAACGCCCAGGGCGAGGACGTCGTGGCCGGCATCCGTACCCCGATGCACATCACCGAGATGGAAGAAAAGTTCCCCGCGGCGTTCAAGCAGTTCAAGGAAGTCTGCCAGATCCTCGAGAACCATTACCGCGATATGCAGGATATGGAGTTCACCGTCGAGCACGGCAAGCTCTATATGCTCCAGACGAGAAACGGCAAGCGGACCGCACAGGCGGCGCTCAAGATCGCGTGCGACCTCGTGGACGAGGGCATGATCTCCGAGAAGGAAGCCGTCCTGATGATCGACCCCCGCAACCTCGACACGCTGCTGCATCCGCAGTTCGACGCCGCCGCGATCAAAGCGGCGACCCCGCTCGGCAAGGGCCTCGGCGCCTCCCCCGGCGCCGCGTGCGGCAAGATCGTCTTCACCGCCGACGACGCCGTCGAGTGGGCGGCGAAGGGCGAGAAGGTCGTCCTGGTCCGTCTCGAGACCTCCCCGGAGGACATCACCGGTATGAAGGCGGCGCAGGGTATCCTGACCGTCCGCGGCGGTATGACCTCCCACGCCGCCGTTGTGGCGAGAGGCATGGGCGAGTGCTGCGTCTCCGGCTGCTCCGAGATCAAGATGGACGAGGCGAACAAGACCTTCGAGCTCGGCGGCAAGACCTTCCATGAGGGCGACTGCATCTCCATCGACGGCACCACCGGCAAGATCTACGACGGGATCATCCCGACCGTGGACGCCACGATCGCCGGCGAGTTCGGCCGCATCATGGCGTGGGCCGACAAATACAGAAGACTCCGTGTCCGCACCAACGCGGACACCCCCGCCGACGCAAAGAAGGCGAAGGAGCTCGGCGCGGAGGGCATCGGCCTCTGCCGTACCGAACATATGTTCTTCAAGGCGGACCGCATCGCCGCGATCCGCGAGATGATCTGCTCCGACACCGTCGAGGGCAGGAAGGCCGCTCTCGAAAAGATCCTGCCGATGCAGCAGGGCGACTTTGAAGAGCTCTACGAAGCGATGGAGGGTTCTCCCGTCACCATCCGCTTCCTCGATCCGCCGCTGCACGAGTTCGTCCCCACCGAGGAGAAGGACATCGAGCTGCTCGCCAAGACCCAGGGCAAGACCGTGAAGGAGATCAAGGACATCATCGCCGGGCTGCATGAGTTCAACCCGATGATGGGTCACCGCGGCTGCCGTCTCGCCGTCACCTATCCGGAGATCGCCGAGATGCAGACGAGAGCGGTCATCCGCGCCGCCCTCAACGTAAGCGCCAGGCACGCCGACTGGAATATCGTCCCCGAGATCATGATCCCGCTCGTCGGCGAGCTGAAGGAGCTGCAGTACGTCAAGTCCGTCGTGGTCCGCACCGCCGACGAGGAGATCGCCAAGGCCGGCCGCGAGCTGCACTACAAGATCGGTACGATGATCGAGATCCCGCGCGCCGCTCTGACCGCCGACGAGATCGCCAAGGACGCCGAGTTCTTCAGCTTCGGCACCAACGACCTCACGCAGATGACCTTCGGCTTCTCCCGCGACGACGCCGGCAAGTTCCTCGGCTCCTACTACGACCGCAAGATCTACGAGTCCGATCCCTTCGCCCGTCTCGACCAGACCGGCGTCGGCAAGCTCGTCAAGATGGCGTGCGAGCTCGGCCGTCAGACCCGCCCGAACATCAAGCTCGGCATCTGCGGCGAGCACGGCGGCGACCCGTCCACCGTGGAGTTCTGCCACAAGGTCGGGCTGACCTACGTCTCCTGCTCTCCCTTCCGTGTTCCGATCGCGCGTCTGGCCGCCGCTCAGGCCGCTCTCCGCGAAGAGAAATAACAGATCCGTTTTCAAACATTTCCGGCAGCCGCGGATCTCCGCGGCTGCCGGTCGTTTCATCACAAGGTAGGTCTGCTTATGACAGAGAAAAAACCGTTTTCCCAACGCGCAAAAGAACTTTGGCGCTATTTCACCCTTTATGAAAAGATCTGGTTCTTTTCCATCCTGATCCTTGCCGTTCTTTTCTCCTTCCTCTTCCCGGAGACCGACGACCCCACCTACACGCTCCGCTTTTCCGATCTCCCCGCCGCGGAGAACGCGGTCCTCGATTTTTCGGGGACGGAGGACGACTTTATCCTCGGCTCGCTCACCCTCGTCCGCGCCGACGGCAGCGAGGAGGAGATCCCCCTGGAAAAAGACGGGAAGGTGATCACGGAAGAGTACACCGTCTCCCCCGGGGACTCCGACACGATGCGCTACCCCCTCCCCGCTCTGCGGGCGGGCGACACGCTGCTGCTCGAATTTGCGCCGGACGGCGAGGATACGGTCTTTTGCGCGGCGCTGCTCGCGGGCGGACAGACGTTTGAACGCGCCGTGGATACCGAAGAGGCCGCGGAGACGGGCGAGGGCGACTTTTACGTCAATCCCCTCAACTATCTCGTCCCCGTCTGGATCATCACCGTCCTCTACCTGGTCGACGTGATCACCAATATTTCCTGCGAGCTCCTGATCTCCAAGCAGAGCAAGTGGAACTTTGTGATCTCGCTGATCGTGGAGGTGACGGAGATCCTAATCTGCATCCTCTGCGCCTACCGCTTCGCCACGCTGGCCGTCACCTTCCTCTTCTGGATCCCCTGCGACATCATCAGCTTTGTCGTATGGAACAAACACCCCGACCGGCAGCAGGAGGAGCTTACCGTCGTCAAGTCCCTCAAGCCGTGGCAGGACGTCCTGCTGGTACTGGGGATCGCCGTCTGGACGGTCGGCGTCGGCTACGCTCTGACCTTTATCGACGTGCAGGGCGGCATCCTTGCCAACAGCAACGTAACGGTCAAAAACGTCATCTGCTATCTCGACGCCTGCGCCTCCGCCGTGGGGATCGCCAACGGCGTGTTCATCCTGCTCCGCTACCGCGAGCAGTGGATCGCCTGGTATATCGTGGCGATCCTCGAGACCGTGATCAACATCATGACGGGACAGTGGATCCTGCTGGTGCTGAAGGCGGGCTACCTCACCAACACGACCTACGGCTATATCAAGTGGACGAAATACATCCGCACCCACCGCGAGGAGATCGCCGCGGACGCAAAAAGGACCGCCGCCGCAGCCTGACCCTGTATAAAACCGGAAAAAACGGCAAAAAATCCTCCGTGATCTTTTTCACGGAGGATTTTTTATGAATCTGAGCGTCTGGTCCTGCGCCCTGCGGGCGGCGTGCGTCTATCTCGGGCTGATCCTGGCGATGAAGATAATGGGAAAGCGGCAGGTCGGCGAGCTGCAGATCTCCGAGCTTGTGACGACGCTGCTGCTCTCGGATATCGCCACGCTCCCGCTGGTCGACGCCCGCATCCCCGTCTGGCGGACGGTCCTGCCGCTGGCGGTGATCCTCGGGCTGGAATTCCTGATCTCCTTTCTGATGCTGAAGATCCCCCTTCTGCGGCGGCTGATGGAGGGAAAGCCGAACATCCTGATCCGGGCGGGAAAGCCGGACTGGAAGGAGATGCGGCGCGCGCGGATCACGCTCGACGAGCTCTTATCCGAGCTGCGGCTGCAGGGGGTCTTCGAGCCGGAGGAGGTCTGGTGCGCCACGCTGGAGCAGAACGGACGGCTCAGCGTGGCGCTCCGCTCCCGCTGCCGCCCGATGACGCCGGAGGACGCGGGACTGCCGGAAAAGGAAAAGGGCGTGGCGCACACCGTGATCAAGGAGGGACGGATCGACGAAAACGAGCTGCGTCTCGCGGGGCGCGACCGCGCGTGGCTCGATACGACGCTGCGGGAACGGAAGAAAAAGCCGGAAGACCTGATCTTTTTCACCGTCAACGACTGCGGCGACCTCTTCCTTGCGGAGCGGGAGGAAAAATAAAGGGCGGGAAACGCCGAGTGTTCTTAAGGACACTCGGCGAACGATGTGTTCCGCTGACAGCGGAACGTGATGTACGGCTGCGCCGAATGATGCGCCCTTCGGGCATGA
>CACYYS010000013.1 GCA_902778725.1 uncultured Ruminococcus sp. | reverse complement strand
AAAGGACAGAGAGAAAAACTCCTTCCGTCTCGCTCCGCGAGCCACCTCCCTCAAGAGGGAGGCTGACGGGGACTCCTTCCGTCGCGGCAAGCCGCGCCACCTCCCTCGGGAGGGAGGCTGACGAAAACTCCTTCCGTCGCGGCAAGCCGCGCCACCTCCCTCGAGAGGGAGGCTATAAAGACTCCTTCCGCAGCGGGGCGCTCAACCCGAAAAACGCCCGGGCCGTATCGGGCGTTTTTTGATCCGAGGGAGGATATGAATGCGCTCTCCCGAGCGAAAGGAAAAAGCCGGGCGATCCGTACCGCCCGGCTTTTGGGGAAGGAGTCGCTTTGATCGCGCTTTCCTTGCTCCCTGCGTCATTTGAAAAGTCTTTTGCCTGCTTTTCTTCAGAAAAGGAAGGCGTTTTTTTGACCCGAGAGAGGATATGAACGCGCTCCCCCGAGCGAAAGGAAAAAGCCGCCCATCCTTACCGGGCGGCTTTTGGGGAAGGAGTCGCTTTGATCGCGCTTTCCTTGCTCCCTGCGTCATTTGAAAAGTCTTTTGCCTACTTTTCTTCAGAAAAGTACGGCGGCTTTTGGGGAAGGAGCTTCTTTGAATACGCTTTTTCTTTTCCCTGTCCCTTCAAAAAGTCTTTTGCCTTCTTTTCTTCAGAAAAGAAGGTTTTGCATATCCTGTTTACGGCGGGGGGAAGCGGGGAAGAATAAGAGAGGGACGGAGCGGTCCCCCGAAAGGAGAGAAAGCGTGAACAGCATACACAGAGGCGAGATCTACTACGCCGACCTCAGTCCGGTGGTCGGCTCGGAGCAGGGCGGGATGCGGCCGGTGCTGATCATCCAGAACGACGTCGGCAACCGGTACAGCCCTACGGTGATCGCGGCGGCGATCACCAGCCGCACGGAGAAGGCGCGGCTCCCCACCCACATCGGCGTCCCCTCGGGGGAGACGGGGCTCTCGCGCGACTCGGTCGTCCTGCTCGAGCAGATCCGCACCCTCGACAAGCGCCGGCTCCGCGAGCGGATCGGCAGGCTGGACGCGCGGATGATGGACGAGGTGGAGCGCGCCATCTCCGTCAGCTTCGGGCTTTCCGGCGCCGCTTACGCGCCCGCCCGCGCCGTCCCCTCCGCCGGCGCGCCCGCCGCCGCCTCCCGGCGGCGGGACACAGCCTCCCTCCCTCCGGACGGGCGCCCGACCTGAGCGCCCGTTTTTTTCTTTGCCGGAGGCGGTTTTTTCTTTGCCTCGCCCTTGATTTTCCCCCCGGAGAGTGGTAAAATAAGGGAGAAAAAAAGAAAAAACGGAGGAAGTTTCCATGGCTCTTGTCACCAGCACCGAAATGTTCAAAAAAGCGTACGAGGGCGGCTACGCCGTCGGCGCCTTCAACGTCAACAATATGGAGATCGTCCAGGGGATCACCGAGGCGTGCCGCGAGGAAAAGGCGCCGGTCATCCTGCAGGTCTCCAAGGGCGCGCGCGCCTACGCGAACCACACCTACCTTGTCAAGCTCGTCGAGGCCGCCGTGATCGAATGCCCCGAGATCCCGATCGTCCTGCACCTCGACCACGGTCCCGACTTCGAGACCTGCAAGGCGTGCATCGACGGGGGCTTCACCTCCGTGATGATCGACGGCTCCGCCCACTCCTTCGAGGACAACATCGCCCTTACCCGCAAGGTCGTCGAGTACGCCCACGCCCACGGCGTCGTCGTGGAAGGGGAGCTCGGCACCCTCGCCGGCATCGAGGACGACGTCAAGGTCGAGGAGGGCGCGTCCTCCTATACCCGGCCCGAGGAGGTCGAGGAGTTCGTCTCCCGCACCGGCGTCGATTCGCTCGCCATCGCCATCGGCACCTCCCACGGCGCCTATAAGTTCAAGCCCGGCACCAAGCCCCAGCTCCGCTTCGATATCCTCGACGAGGTCGCCCGCCGCCTGCCCGGCTTCCCGATCGTGCTCCACGGCTCCTCCTCCGTCCCGCAGCAGTTCGTCGACCTGATCAACCGCTACGGCGGCGCGATGCCCGGCGCCATCGGTATCCCCGAGGAGCAGCTCCGCGAGGCCGCGCGCCGCGCCGTCTGCAAGATCAACATCGACTCCGACCTGCGCCTCGCCATGACCGCCTCCATCCGCCAGTTCTTCTACGAGCATCCGGACAAGTTCGATCCCCGCGAATACCTCAAGCCCGCCCGCCAGAACATCAAGGAGATGGTCCGGCACAAGCTCGTCGACGTCCTCGGCTGCAACGGCAAGGCCTGAAAAAACAGAAAAAGGATCTGAAGCGGACGCGCTCCCCCGCGTCCGCTTCCTCTTGAAACGATGAAATATACGAGAACCTTTACCGTACATTCGCACGACATCAGCGCCTCCGGCTTCCTCCGTCCCACCGCGATCCTGCGCGAGATGCAGGAGACCGCCGAGTACGCCACCGCCGAGGACGGCCCCTCCATGACCGCCCTTTGGGAGCAGGGCTACGCCTACGTCGTCATGCATATGACCGTCAGCATCTACGGGGAGCTCTCCGCCGGGGACCGGGTCGAGGGAGAGACCTGGGCCGCCGAGATCGGCGGACCCCTTACCTGCGGCCGCTGCTACCGCCTGCTCCGGGACGGCGTCCCGATGGCGGAGGCCGTCGCCTCCTTCGCGCTCCTCGATCTCGCACGCCGCCGCCCCGTCCGCGTCGCCTCCGTCGAAACGCATTACCGCACCGACGCCCTCCTCGATCTCGATCTCCCCGCCCGCCTCTCCCTCCCCCCGCAGGAGCGCTTCTCCCTCGTCGGGGAGCGGCAGGTCTACTTCTCCGAGACCGACCGCAACGGCCATATGAACAATACCCGCTACGCCGACTTCGTCTGCGACTTCCTCCCCGAGCCGGAAAAACGCCGCCCCGTCCGTTTCTCCCTCTCTTACCTCACCGAGGCCGCCGCCGGCGAGACCCTCAAGGTCTACCGCGCCGACGCGGGTGACGGCGTCTTCTTCTTCCGCACCGTCCGCCGGGACGGAAAAACCAACCTCGAAGCCGAGATCGTCACCGAGGAGGTCCTCTGATGTTCCGCTACGAGACGCATTGCCATACCAAAGAGGCGAGCCGCTGCGGCAAAATGCCCGGCGCCGACGTCGCCCGGATGTATAAGGACCTCGGCTACGACGGGATCTTTGTCACCGACCACTTCTTCAACGGCTCCTCCGCCGTCGACCCCTCCCTCCCGTGGGAGGAAAAGGTCGAAGTCTACCTCTCCGGCTATGAAAACGCAAAAAAAGAAGGAGAGAAGATCGGCCTCGACGTCTTCCTCGGGATCGAGTTCTGGTACCACGCCACCGAGTTCCTCGTCTACGGACCGGACCGCGACTTCCTCCTCGCCAATCCCGACCTCGATCAGCTCGATATGCGCCAGCTGATCGACCGCTGCCACGGGCAGGACTACCTCTGCGTCCAGGCGCACCCCTTCCGCCAGCGCGGCTATATCAAGACCCTCCGCCTCTACCCCGATATCACCGACGCCGTCGAGATCGTCAACGCCGCCCACCCCGCCGAGGGACACTTCCTCTTCGACCGCCGCGCCGAAGCGTACGCGGACTCCTTCGGCCTGCCCGGCACCGGCGGCTCCGACTGCCATATCCCCAACCAGAAGTATATGGGCGGCGTCTTCTCCGAGGAGAAGATCTCCGGCTGGCAGGATTATAAACGCCTCCTCCTCTCCCGCGCCCTTACCCCCTTCCGGGAACTCCACCTACTTTTCTGAAGACTTCCTTTTCTGAAGAAAAGGAAGCAAAAGACTTTCTGAAGGGGCAGGGAAAAGTAAAAGCGCGTTCAAAGAAGCTCCTTCCCCAAAAGCCGGGCGGTACGGATCGCCCGGCTTTTTCCTTTTGCGCAATATAGCGCGTTCATATCCTCTCTCGGGTCAAAAAACGCCCGATACGAATAGGGCGTTTTTCGGTTTGAGCGACCCGCTGCGGAAGGAGTCCTGTCAGCCTCCCTCTCGAGGGCCCGATCCCCCAAAAGGTCCTCCGGACCTTTCTGGGGACCCCGCCGGGCCGGTGGCTCGCGGAGCGAGACGGAAGGAGTTTCATTAGCCTCCCTCTTGAGGGAGGTGGCGCGGCTTGCCGCGACGGAAGGAGTTTTCGTCAGCCTCCCTCCCGAGGGAGGTGTCAAAACGAAGTTTTGACGGAAGGAGTTTCGTCTCCCTGTCTTTTCTCCTGCTTTTTGCCTTTCTCTCCTGACTCCTTCAGTCGCCCTGCGGGCGCCAGCTCCCTCAAGAGGGAGCCTTTTCCCGCATTGCAGGCGCGGAGGTGGCCTGTCACCTGGCGCGCCGGATCGCGCTTTTGTTTTGTTCCCGCGCCGTTTTTTGCGTGTGGGGGATTTGATCCGCTATGTTCGCGCTTTCCTTTACCCAAACAAAAAGCCGGTCCATTCCGTAACGGACCGGCTTTTGGGGAAGGAGAAGCTTTGAACGCGCTTTTTCTTTTCCCTGCCCCTTCAAAAAGTCTTTTGCCTTCTTTTCTTCAGAAAAGAAGGGCTTTTCGCTTCCTTTTCTTCAGAAAAGGAAGGCTTTTTTCTTTCTCACTCTTTCCACTCTCTCCCCGTCATTCCTTCGTAGGCGACGCGGACGGCGTCGCGGGAGATGGTGCAGGCGAGCTTGAAGAAGGGGACGCGGCGGAGGAGGGCGTCCTCGAGGGCGAGGACGCGATCCATCCCGGCTTCCGTTTCCGAGCGGAAGCACTGGGAGAAGAGGGTGGGGATCGCCTCGGCGGGGGAGAGGGGGCGGATGGCGTTTTCTTTTCCGCGGGTGAGCCAGGCGATGGCGCGGAGGGGGAGGACGGCGTTGCGGTTGAGGCCGTGCTTGCCGCACCAGGGGGTGCCGCAGGCGAAGACGCCGGAGTCCCGGACGGAGAGGAGGGGCTTATCGTCGTTCAGGGCGAAGGCGCGGTCGCCGAAGACCTCGCGCCAGAGGCGGGTATGGGTACTTTTCCCGACGCCGCTTTCGGCGGTGAAGAGGAAGGCTTCTCCGTCGAGGGCGACGGCGGAGCCGTGCATGAGGAGGGTATCGAAGGCGAGCATTTCCTCGGCGATCAGGGTATGGAGGGCGATATTCTCGAGGAAGGGCTCGGTGCAGGGGAGCGCCTGTTTCCCTTCGGCGCGCATGGTGCGAAGGTAGCTCTCCTTTGCGGCGAGGAGGTCGTCCTCGCCCGGGGCGACGGAAAAACGCGGCTCCCCGTCCGAGAGGTAGTCGGCAAAAAAGGATTTATTCTGCGGGAATCGGCAGGAAACGGTAAAGGGAACGTCCGCGAGGGCGGCGGTAAAGGAGATCTGTTCCATATCAGTTCTTTTCGAGGAAGTAGGAGGCTTCCATATCGGCGACGGAGAGGGCGAAGGCGAGGGGGAACATCCGGAGGGCGTCGCCGACGCTGCGGGGGTCCTCGCTCCCCGAGAAGCCCATATGATAGCGGATGGCGAACGCCTCGTCGCGGGTGAGGCGGAGGTAGCCGGAGATGATATAGACGGACTTTTCCCCGTGCCCGTAGGGGAGGGGATCGGAGAACTCGTAGGTCGGGACGCGCTGCCAGACGCCGTTTTCGTCCTTCTGGTTGCGGAAGCCGGGTTTATAGCAGTTGACCTTGCAGATGTCGTGCAGGAGGGCGGCGATCGCGACGGACTCCTCGGGGTAGGCGAGGCCGTAGAGATCGGTGACGCGGCGGCGCGCGAGGTAATCGCAGAGGCAGTCGTAGACGTTGAGGCTGTGGGCGAGGAGCCCGCCCTCAAAGGCGCTGTGGTAGCGGGCGCTGGCGGGGGCGGTGAAGAAGTCGGACTGCGGGGAGCGTAAAAACTCGAGCAGCTTGTCGGCGCCCTCGCGGCGGATCTTCCCGCGGTAGAGATCGAGGAAACGTTCTTCGTTTGTCATGGCGGACTCCTTATATCACGACATCAGACTGACGAGGATCACGGCGGCGCTGACGAGGAGGAAGAGGATCATCCCGACGTTGCCGAAGATCAGACCGGCGGTCTTTTTTGCGGGGAAGGGGGAGAGGGAGAGGCGGAGGCGTTCGCGCCGGAAGGCGCGGACGAGGAAGACGACGCCGCAGACGATGACGGCGACGAGCGCGAGGAGGTAGAGCCCGTAGACGGCGACGGTGGGGATCAGGGCGGCGAGGGCGTCGCCCGAGACGGCGGCGGGATCCTCGAGGAAGGCGTCGAGCCCCTCGGTATCGCAGAAGCGTTCGATCAGGACGCCGGGCACCGAGCCGAAGAAGTTGAGCAGGAAGTGGAGGAGGACCGTGTAGAGGAGCCTGCCGGTGCGCAGGTAGAGCCAGCCGAGCAGGATCCCGACGGCGAAGGCGTAGAAGATCTGGAAGAAGTTGCCGTGCACGAGGGAGAAGATCAGGGCGCTGACGAGGACGGCGGGCCACTCGCCGAAGCGGACGAGGCGGGTGAGCAGGATCCGGCGGAAGAGCAGCTCCTCAAAGACCGGCGCGATCACGACGGCGGAGAGGAGGTAGAACCAGACGCCGGAGGACTCCAGCGACTGATCGAGCGGGGAGGTGATCTCCGAGCCGATCAGAGCCTCGAGCAGCCGGACGAGCCAGAGGGAGAAGAAGTTGAGCAGGTTCATCACCGAGAGGGAGATGACCGTGATCTTTACAAAAGAGGAGAAGGAGAAGGGGCGGCGGATGATGTCGTTTTTCGGCATCCCTTTGAGGCAGAGGAGGACGGCGGGCATCCCGACGCAGTAGAGCGCGAAGAAGGAGAAGGCGACGTTGAACCACGCTTCTTTTGAAAGAGACGGGAAGAAATGGATCAGGACGGCGACGAGGGGGGCGAGCGCGAACTGCGCCGCCGCGACGAGGCCGAAATAGGCGAGGCCGATCCGGTTATACGCGCTTTTTGTCTCCTCCTCCGGCGAGGGGACGGGAGGCGTCTGCGGGGGGACGGTGTAAAGATACGGCCCCTGCGGGGGGACGGGGGGAGGGGTCTGCGGCGGCAGGGGCGCGCCCTGCCCGCCGGAGGGGGTAACGGGATGATCCACGGCGAAAAGATCCTTTCTGAAAACTGAAAACAGTATACCACCGCGCGGGACGGATGTCAACGGGTCCCGGGAAAAGGAAAGCAGATCCCGGGGGGACGCTTGCCGCGGGGCAGGCGTTCCGGGATCTGCTTTTTCTTCTTCAGGCCTTGACCGTCAGCTTGCCGCGGGCGGTCTTCGCGGTGAGGGAAAGCTCGCTTTGGACTCCGGTGGAGAGGCTGACGCCGACGGGCTCGCCGTTGACGGTGATGCCGCCCGGGGCGGCGAGGGTGGCGGCGTAGGAGAGCAGGGAGGAGGGGAGGGTGAGGGAGATATCGCCCTCTTCCACGGAGAGGGAGGCGACCTTCAGCAGGGTGTTTTCAAGGGTGACGGAGCCTTTGCCCGCCTTGACGCGCAGATCGCCGGCAAAGCCCTCGCGGATGGTGACGTTTCCCGCGCCCGCGCTCGCCTGGAGCATCCCGGAGGTCGAGACGTTCTTCAGGCGGATGTCGCCCGCCTCCGCCTCCAGGGTGAGGTCCGCGTCGACGGAGAGGTCCTCGAGGACGATGTCCCCGGACTTCACCGTAACGCTGACGCCGTTGAGCGCGGTCCCGTCCGGGACGTAGATATAGACCGCTTTTTCCTTGCGGATCAGGTCAAAGCTGCGGAGGATGTTGCGCAGACCGTTGAAGGAGAGTCCGAGCCCGCCCTCCTTGAACATATCGACGACGCCGAGGGTGTCGTTGATCTGGAGCATATTGGTGGAGATGCCCTTGAGGTAAAAGCCGTCCATCATATTGACGGTCTCGACCTTCTGCTCGGCGCCGCGCCGGACGTAGACGGTCCCGCGGTTCAGGGTGACCGAGATCTTCTGCATCGTGTCGGTGTTGTAGCGGAGGGTGGAGACGCGGTTGCCGTCATCGTCGGTGGAGGAGTTGAAGAGCTCGACGCCCTCGGCCTCCGCCCGGCTCTCCGCCTTGCGGCAGAGGAAGAATCCGACCGAGGTGATGACGACCGCGATAACGAGAAAGATGATCGACGCCGGTTTCATTGTGCCATCGCCCCCTTGATCTTCAGAAAGAGTTTTTTCAGCGCTTTCGCGGTGACGCCGATCAGCCGCGCCGTCTTCCGGATCAGGAAGGGGGCGAGGCGGACGGCGGCGTTATAGAGCAGGATGCCCGCGAGCATCGTGCCGCCGGCGATCATCAGTCCCTCGCCGATCTCGTAGAGACCGGCGGGGCCGGAGCCGGAGAAGAGCTGGATCGCGCCGTAGATGATGCCGACGAGGGCGAGGGCGGTGCCCGCGACCGAGACGGCGATCAGGAGGGCGGTCAGCCCGACGATCGAGAGGACGAGGATCGCGATCAGCCCGAGGAAGACCGCGGCGCCGGCGAGCCCGAGGATCAGCGTGAAGGGGAGGGTGAGCCAGAAGAGCAGCCAGAAGCGGGAGTAGTCGCGGTTGTCGCGCGCCACGGCGCCGCCGGCCGCCTGCTGTTTTTGTTTTTCCTTCCCGCGGTCGGAGAAGGGATGAGAGGGAACTTTTCCCGTATCGATCACGACCTCTGTTTTGGCGGATACGCCCGTCCGGGCGTCCTGCTCCTCGCCCCGCGCGGGGACGGAGGGAACGGAAGGCTTCTGCGCCGGAGCCTGCGCGGGTCTTCCCGCAGGAGCGGCGGGCGCTTTCTGCGGGGCGGACGCGGGCGCGGTCTGCCTTTGCGGCGCGGGGGTCTGCGCGGGTCTTCCCGCCGGAGCGGCGGGCGTTTTCTGCGGGGCGGGCGCGGGCGCGGTCTGCCTTTGCGGCGCGGGGGTCTGCGCGGGTCTTCCCGCCGGAGCGGTCTGCTGCTGCGCGGGGGTCGGCGCCTTTTGCGGCGCCGGTACGGTCGGCTTCTGCGCCGCCGGCGGGACCGGGACCTTGGTCACCGGCAGCGCGGCGCGCTGCGCGGCGGGGGAGGGCTCCGGCTTTTTCACCGGTTTTTCTTCCGCGAGCAGCTCGGCGGCGAAGCGGTCCGCGTCCACCCGGTCGGAGAGGACGGCGCCGAGCTCCTCCGCCGGGAGTTTATCGAGGAGGGCGGAGGTCTTTTCGGTATAGCGGAGGATCTCCGCGTCCGTCATCCCGCGCTGCGCCAGCGCGGTCGCCACCCGGTCCAGAAAATCTGCTTTTTCCATCCGAAAGATCCTTTCTTGCCTGCATTTTTTGATGGACAAAAATGCAAAAAACTTTGACTTTTCCCGTTTTATATGCTATCATAAGGTCGCTTGCGGAAAAGATCCAATTGGTATCCGCATTTTATTATACTAAACCCAGAGGGAAATTGCAAGATGAGAATGCGAAAAAAACGCCACGGGGAGGAGAGGATGGCGCGCTGCGCGGAATTCCTCCTCACCGATCCGGCGGCGCTCCGCGCCGATCCCGCCGCGCCCTTCGGCGGCGGCGCGGGGGAGATCCACCTCGAGATCGGCTGCGGGAAGGGCGCCTTTGCCGTGGAGAGCGCGGCGCGGCACCCGGAGCGGCGCTACCTCGCGGTGGAGAAGGTGGGCAACGTCATGGTCAACGCCCTCGAGCGGGCGGAGGCGGCGCGGGAGAGCTGCATCGGCAATCTCCGCTTCATCCTCGCGCACGCCGAGGACCTCGACGCCTGGCTGCCGCCCGGCTCCGTCTCCGCGATCTACCTCAATTTTTCCGATCCGTGGCCCAAAAAGGGACACGCGCGGCGCCGGCTGACCGCCCCCGAGCGGGTGGAGCAGTACAAGCGTCTGCTCGCGCCGGGCGGGCGGATCGTCCAGAAGACCGACAACGACGAGCTTTTCGCCTTCTCGCTCGAGCGGTTTGCCGACGCGGGACTGGTGACGGAGTTCGTCACGACCGACCTTCACGCCTCCTCCCGGGCGGAGGAGAACGTGATGACCGAGTACGAGCGGGCGTTCTCCGCGGAGGGCAAGACCATCAACTGCCTGATCTGCCGCCTGCCCGATTGACAAACCGGCGGGAATAAGTTATACTCTATCTGACAATATGACCCGGACCGGGGGAATTATCCCCGGCGGCGCCGAAAAAGAAAAGGACGGTAAATATCATGACGGGAGATCTGATCCGGCTGCTGGAAGAGCGGTTCCCGGAGTTTTCCAAGGGGCAGAAGCTGATCGCGCGCTATCTGATCGGCAACTATGACAAGGCGGCGTATATGACGGCGGCGCGGCTGGGGTCGCTCGTCGGCGTCTCGGAGAGCACGGTCGTGCGGTTTGCGATCGAGCTGGGCTTCGAGGGCTATCCCGAGATGCAGAAGTCTCTGCAGGAGATCATCCGCTCCCGCCTGACCTACAACCAGCGCATCGAGGTGACCAATAACCGCCTCGGAGACGGCGATATCCTCGAAAAGGTCCTGCTCTCGGACGCGGACAAGATCCGCGTCACGCTCGAGTCGGTGAGCCGGGAGGATTTTTACCGCGCGATCGAGCGGATCGTCTCCGCGCACAAGATCTATATCATGGGCGTGCGCGCCTCCGCCGCGCTCGCGGACTTCCTCTCCTACGGGCTCAACCTCGTCTTCGACAACATCCGGCTCGTCAAGACCACCAGCGGCAGCGAGGTCTTCGAGAGCCTCTTCCCGATGACAAAGGAGGACGTGCTGATCGCCATCAGCTTCCCGCGCTACTCCTCGCGCCTTGTCAACGCCGTCGACTACGCGCACGAGCTGGGCGCCGACGTGATCGCGATCACCGACAACGCGAGCTCCCCGATCGCCCGGCACGCAAACGAGCTGCTCGTGGCGCAGAGCGACATGGCGAGCTATATCGACTCGCTGACCGCCCCCCTCAGCCTGATCAACGCGCTGATCGTCGGGATCGGGAAGAAGAAACAGGCGGAGATCGCCGACCGCTTCGACAAGCTCGAGCGGCTCTGGGATGAATATGACGTCTACGCAAAGAACAAGTGAGCAGCGCCCCTCCGTCGCCGTGATCGGCGCCGGCGCCGCCGGGATGCTCTTTGCGGGCGCGTGCGCGGAGCTCTCCCGAGGGAGGCTCCGCCTTACTGTATACGAAAAGAACCGGCAGCCCGGCCGCAAGCTGGCGATCACCGGCAAGGGCCGCTGCAACCTCACGAACGCCTGCCCGCCGGAGGAGTTTTTCCGGCACGTCCCCGGCAATCCGCGCTTCCTTTACAGCGCGGTGAACGCCTTTCCCCCCTCGGAGACGATGGCGCTCTTCGAGCGGCTCGGCGTCCCGCTTGAAGTCCAGCGCGGCAGGCGGGTCTTCCCGAAAAGCGAACGCGCCTACGACGTGGTGGACGCGCTGCGCGCCTACGCGGAGAGGGGCGCCGAGGTAAGGTATTCCTCCCCCGTTTCCGCCGTCGGCCGGACGGAGGACGGCGGGTTTTTCGTCGAGTCGGGCGGCGGGCGGGAGCGCTTCGACGCGCTCGTCCTCGCCTGCGGCGGGCTCTCCTACCCCCTCACCGGCTCGACCGGGGACGGGTTCCGCTTCGCCCGCGCGCTCGGTCATACCGTGACGCCTCTCTCCCCCTCGCTTGTCCCCGTCGAGGCGCGGGACCGGGCGCTCTGCGCCTCGATGATGGGCCTCACCCTCAAAAACGTCGTCCTCACCGTCCGCCCGGACGGGGGAGGCAAGCCGCTCTTCTCCGAGCTGGGGGAGATGCTCTTCACCCACTTCGGCGTCAGCGGACCGCTCGTCCTCTCCGCCAGCGCGGCGATGCGCGGGCGGGACGTTTCCTCCCTCACGGCGGAGATCGATCTCAAGCCCGCCCTCGATGAAAAAACGCTCGACGCGCGTCTCCTCTCCGACCTTGCGGCGCAGCAGAACCGCGACCTGCGGAATGTCCTCGCCGGTCTCCTGCCGGCGAAGATGACGGAGCCCTTCGCCCGTACGGCGGGCCTTGACCCGAAAAAGAAGGCGAACGCCGTCACCCGCGGGGAGCGCGCGCGCCTCCTCGCCTGCCTCAAGCGCTTTCCCCTGCCGCTCGCCCGCCTCCGCCCGATCGAAGAAGCGACCGTGACGGCGGGCGGCGTCCCGGTGAAGGAGCTCGACCCGAGGACGATGGAGTCCCGCCTCCTGCCCGGGCTCTATATCATCGGCGAGATGATCGACTGCGACGCCTGCACCGGCGGCTACAACCTGCAGATCGCCTTTTCCACGGCACAGGCCGCGGCGCGCGCCGTCGCCGCCTCGCCCGGCGCCCCGGACGCGGCGTTATTATTAAAAGGAAAAAAAGGAGAAAAAAAGACCATGAAGCCACATATCCTCATCGCGATCGACGGACCGAGCGGCGCGGGCAAGAGCTCGCTTGCCAAGCTTGTGGCAAAAAAACTGGACCTGCTCTATATCGACACGGGCGCGCTCTACCGCTCGGTCGGCTACTTTATGCTGCGGCGGGGGGTCGATCCCTCGGACGCGGCCGCCGTGACGGCGCTTCTCCCGGAGCTGGATATCCGCCTCAGCGCGGGGAAGGACGCGATGCGCGTGACGGTCTGCGGGGAGGACGTGGGAGACCGGATCCGCACGCCGGAGGTCTCCGCCGCCGCCTCCAAGGTTTCCGCGATCCCCGCGGTCCGGGCGTTTTTGCTGGAAACGCAGAAGGAAACGGCGAGAAAAAGCAGCGTCATCATGGACGGGCGGGACATCGGCACGGTGATCCTGCCCGAGGCAAAGACCAAGATCTTCCTCACCGCCTCCCCCGAGGCGCGCGCAAAGCGCCGCTGGCTGCAGCTGAAGGAACAGGGCGTGGAGACGACGGTGGAGGAGCTGATCGAGCAGCAGAAGGAGCGCGACCGCCGCGACCGCGAGCGCGAGGTGGCGCCCGCCGTCCCCGCTCCGGACGCCGTGGTGCTGGACAATTCCGATCTTACGCTGGAGGAGACGGCGGAGGAGGTGCTGAAGCTTGTCAGACAGAACGAATCCCTCGCCTGAAGAGGAGAGGGAGAAAAGAGAAACGGCGGAGGAGCGGGAGTCCGCCGCCCTCCGGGAGAACGCCGCGGTGCGGGAGAACTACAGCCGCACGCTGCGCGCGATCCTCTGGATCATCCGCTTTTTCTGGCGGGTGAAGGTCCACGGGAAGGAGAATATCCCGGAGGAGGAGAACTTCATCGCCTGCGCAAACCATATTTCGATCTTCGATATCCCCGTCCTCTCCGGCTCGATGCCGGAGAAGAGCCTGCGCTATATGGCGAAAAAGGAGCTGTTTTCCACCGGGCTCGGGCGGCGGTTTTTCGGCGGCTTCGGCGCCTATCCGGTCGACCGGGGGAAGGGGGACGTCGCCGCGATCAAGACGGCGATCTCGCTGCTCCGGGAGGGGGAGACGCTGGCGATCTTCCCGCAGGGGCACCGCTATCCCGGGGTCGACCCGAGGGAGACGGAGGTGCGCGGCGGGGCGATGCTGATCGCCAAACGGGCGGGGGCGAAGCTGCTCCCCGTCTACCTCAAGACCAAAAAGAACCGCTGCCGGATCTTCCGTCCGGTGGAGGTGTATATCGGCCGCGCCTGTGACGCCGCCTCGCTCGTCGAGGAGGCGGGCGGCAGCGTGACCGAGGCGATGAAACGCTTTTTTGAGCGGACCTGCGAGATGGGAGAAACGGGAGAATGGAACTGACGCTTCTGGAGAGCTCGGGCTTCTGCCCCGGGGTAAAGCGCGCCACGCGCGAGATCGAGCGTGCGCTCGCCTCCCCGGACCGGCCGCGCATCTGCGTGCTCGGCGAGCTGATCCACAACAAGCCGTATAACGACTCGCTCCGCGCGCGGGGGGTGGAGACCGTCTCCGTCGCCGACGCGGAGCGGATCGCGCGGGAGTCGGACGCGGGGAGGGAGACGCTGCTCTTCATCCGTGCGCACGGGCTGCCCGCCGCGGAGGAGGAGCTGCTTTCGCGCCTCGCCGCGGAGCATCCGCGCTTCGCGGTGCGGGATATGACCTGCGAGTTCGTCCGCCGCATCCACCGCATCGCCGCCGGAGAGACGGGAGAGGGGACGGTCTTTCTCCTGCTCGGCACGGCGGGCCACCCGGAGACGGAGGGCATCCTCGGCCACGCAAAGGGGGAAAAATACGTTTTTCCCGACGCTGCGGCGCTCCGGGAGCTCCTCGGACGGGAGGATTTCCGCGGGAAGAGGGTCATTTTCGCCGCTCAGACCACCCAAAACACGGCCGAGCGGAAAAAAAGTCAAGAAATTCTCGAAAAGGACTATACAAACGCGGAAATATTTGATACAATATGTAGTGTTACCGAAAAACGGCAGGCGGAGACGGAAGCCCTCGCCGCGCGCTCGGACGGGATGATCGTGATCGGCGGGAGGTCAAGCTCCAACAGCCGGAAACTGTACGATATTGCTGCATCCCGCTGCCCGATCACGCGCTGGATCGAGACGGCGGCTGAACTCCGACCGGAGGAGTTTCGCGGTCTTTCCCGCGTCGGGATCGCCGCAGGGGCCTCCACACCGGACGGTATCATAGAGGAGGTTGTAAACAAGATGGAAAAAGAATTCAACGGCGAAAATTTTGCAGAGATGTTGGAAGACTCTCTCAAAACATTAAATACAGGAGATGTCGTAGCCTGCACGGTCACTTCGGTGTCCGCCGGCGAGCTGGGCGTTGACCTCGGGGCGAAAGTCACGGGCGTGATCGCGAAAGACCAGATCACCGACGACCCGGCGTTCAAGCTTGAGGAAAACTTCAAGCCCGGCGATACGTTCGATGCGTTCGTGATCAAGGTCAGCGACGTTGAGGGTATCGCCACGCTCTCGAAAAAGAGAGTCGATCAGATGCAGCACTGGGGCGCCATCGCGGAAGCGAAGGACACGGGCGAGATCTTCGAGGGCAAGATCACGGAAGCCGTCAAGGGCGGCGTGATCGCGCTGGTCGACGGCGTCCGGGTCTTCATCCCCGCCCGCCACAGCGGCCTGCCGAGGGAGGCGGATCTCTCCGTGCTCGTCGGCCAGGTCAAAAAGTTCAAGATCATCGACATCAACGCAAGCCGCCGCCGCGCGTACGGTTCGATCCGCGCGGTGGAGGACGAGGAAAAGCGCGCCCGCGAAAAGGCGGTGTGGGAGAGCATCGAGGAAGGCAAGCATTACGTCGGCCGCGTCAAGAGCCTGACGAGCTTCGGCGCCTTTGTCGATCTCGGCGGCGTGGACGGCATGGTCCACAACACTGAGCTGTCCTGGAAGCGGATCCGCCACCCCGGAGAGGTCGTCAAGGTCGGCGACGAGATCGAGGTGTACGTCAAGTCCTTCGACGAGGAGAAGCACCGCATCTCCCTCGGCTACAAAACCCCGGAGATGAACAACTGGTACGTTTTCGCCGCTCAGCATAAGGTCGGAGACGTGATCCCGGTCAAGATCGTCAGCCTGATGCCCTTCGGCGCTTTCGCCGAGATCATCGACGGCGTGGACGGCCTGATCCACATTTCCCAGATCGCCGATCACAAGATCGAAAACTGCAAGGACGTGCTGAAGGTCGGAGACGAGGTGAACGTCAAGATCACCGCGATCGACGAGGAAAAGCAGAAGGTCAGCCTCTCGATCCGCGCGCTCTTGAAGGATCTCCCGAAGGAGGAAGTCCCCGCGGAGGAAGCGCCCGCCGAGGAGACCCCGGCTGAGGAAGCACCCGCCGAGGCCGCTCCCGCGGAGGAGACGCCGGTCGAAGCCGCTCCCGCCGAGGAAGCGCCCGCCGAGGAGAAGACGGAGGCGTAAAGCCCCGCGCCCTGCGACAAACGAAAAAAGCAGCGCCCGGAGCAACGCTCCGGGCGCGCCGCGCCGGTGTGTTGGAATTGGCAGACGAGGAGGACTCAAAATCCTTTGCCAGCAATGGCGTGCGGGTTCGACCCCCGCCACCGGCACCAAAAACAGGAGAGAGGCTTGCGCCTCTCCCCTGTTTTTTCAAGAGAAGGCGGGGGTCGAAAAGGAGGGAGAGCGCGGAGCGCTCGGAAGGCAGAGCGTCCGGGGGACGGTCTGCCGCCGACGAGGGCGTGCAGCGCGCAGGGGCGCGCGTATTTACAGAAGTTTTCCTAAAGTAATTGCTTTTTCTCGCTTTTTGTGATAAAATTACCCCGTCACGAAAGATATATTCAAAAAAGGGTGAATTATGAAAAAAGCTGGCAATATTGGCGGGATCATTTGCGGTATAATATCGATCATTTTTTCTTTTGATATTAAGGAGATGAGCATAGGTTTTTATGAGTCTTCCTCCCAATACGGCGGAGCTGCTTATACCGGGATTCAAAACGCTTCGGCACAGGCGGCTAATAACGTCCGGGATTTGGCAAATATTGTCCGTACTGGTTTGTTTGCTTTTTTTCTTATAATAGGCATCGCACTTATTTGCTTTTTTGTATCCCGAATAGACGATAACAATCAGATTGAACAAAAGAGTATTGATTCCGAAAAGGAAAAAAAGATTGTTCTTGAAAAAGAGAAAGAACATCAGATTACCAAACGCGCTGAAGAAAACAATATCGATTCCGAAAAGGAAAAAAGGATTGTTCTTGAAAAAAGAAAAAAGGAGAAAGAACTTCAGAATACAAAGAAAGAGGAAACAAACACACATCTTTCTTCTGACAGATATATTGATAGCACTTTTCCTAAAAGTGATGAGATGCTTTCGTTTAATCAAGAAGATTTTAGATATGTCGATATCGCCTGCCCTAAGTGCGATGAGACGCTTTCGTTTAATCAAGATGATTTAAAAAACTACGAAAAATTACTTTGCCCGTACTGCGGAGCCACAATCGTCACGAATAATTACAGGTGATTTTTTGCACTATCCAGTAGTTTTGTGTCCAAACGTCAAAGAAATTACCTCACATTAGAATAGCAATCGGAACAAATGAGAAAAACAAAGCTGTGCATCTTTCAGGCGTTTTTATACAGAAAAGCCTCGCGGAATCGAGGCTTTTTCAATTAAATCCGTCCTTATGGACGGGATGAATCCGCCTGCGGCGGATGAAATCGCTTTGCGATGAAATCCGACTTCGTCGGGTTTTAAGGACGGATTTGATTTCATCGAGAGCGAAGCGAACGATTTCATCCGGGCGGCGCGAGGATTTCACCGCGCCTTGAGGGGCGATTTCATTTGCGGGTTGTTTTGTTTGAAGCTCACAAGACAAACGGGGGTCGAAAAGGAGGAGAACTTCAAAACAAAAGAATGCGAAATTCCAAGCGAAATCTATGCGAAATAATGCGAAATCTATGCGAAATGAAGCGAAATTTGTTTCGCATATTTCGTTTATCGGCTTCCGCAAACAGGTTGCCGGAAGAGCGTGTCGAGAAAAGTGTAGTGAATCAGCGAAAAAGTTCATGGAAAAGTGTAAATAATATCTTGATTTCTCCGTGGATTTGTGCTATGATCATACCATCGAGAATTATGGGAGGATGAAAAATGCTCCAACGTAAAATCACAAAGCAAATTGAAGAGTTCTACAAGGACAACCCGAAAAAGGCGCTGATGATCATCGGCGCCCGTCAGGTCGGTAAGTCCTATATAATCGAGCAGTTCGCCGCCGCGCACTACGATAGCGTGATCAAAATGGATTTCATCGAGAATCCGGACTATATCACGCTTTTCGAGGGGGCGCAGGGTGCGGACGAGATTTTGCTGCGCCTTTCCGCCCTTTTCGGCGACCGGATGATCCCGGGAAAAACGATGATCTTCTTTGACGAGGTGCAGGAATGCAAGGAACTGATCACGCAGATCAAGTACCTTGTGCAGGACGGCAAATACTCCTATATCCTCAGCGGGTCCCTGCTCGGAACGGTTTTCAAGGACATCATCTCCGCCCCGGTGGGATACATGGACATCATCACGATGTACCCGCTGGATTTCGAGGAATTTGCCTGGGCGAACAACGTCGGCGCAAAGGTCATCGACGCGCTCCGGAGCTCGTTTGAGAAGAAAAAGCCCGTGGACGCGTTTATCCACGAGCGCATGACGGCGCTGTTCGAGCTTTACCTCATCGTCGGCGGCATGCCGGAGGCGGTATCCACCTATCTGAAAACGAAGAACCTTCGCAAAGTCGCCGACGCGCAAAGCGCGATCATCCGTCTTTACAAGCGCGATATTTCAAAATACGACGAGAAAAACCGTCTCTACCTCAACGAGATCTTCGACCTGATCCCCAGCGAGCTGAACGCGAAAAACAAGCGCTTCATCCTGAAAAATCTGGGCGAAAAAGCGCGGTTTGACAAGTATTACGACAGCTTCCTGTGGCTGAAAAACGCCGGCGTCGCGCTCCCGGCGAACGTGGTCGACGAGCCGAGAGTGCCGCTGCTGCTTTCAAAATCTAAGAACCTGTTCAAATTGTTCTCGAACGACGTCGGCCTGCTCGCAGCGCAGTACGGCAATGAGATCCAGCTCAAGATCCTGCAGCACGAAACAACAATAAACTTCGGTTCCATTTACGAAAACGTCGCCGCCGAGGAACTGACCGCGCACGGATATACGCTCTATTACTACAACAGCAAAAAATTCGGCGAGCTTGACTTCGTAATCGAAGAGGACGGCAGGATCCTGCCGATCGAGATCAAATCCGGCAAGGACTACTACCGCCACAACGCGATGGATAACGTGCTGAACGTTACGGACTACGGCATTGAAGAGGGCTACGTCTTCTGCAACGGCAACGTCGAAACAGACGGCAAGGTCACCTACTTCCCGATCTATATGCTGATGTTCCTGCAAAAGCAGGAACTGCCGAAGGAGATCCTGTTCAACACCGATTTTTCGGACCTGAACGACAAGATATAAACCCGCCTCGATTCGAACCCCCGCAGGTTGGTCATGATGCCCGACGCTCGAAAACAGAGCCGGCGTGATACCCTGTGGGTTCGAATTGAAAGAAAAATGTTAGGAGAAAGCTCTATGCTGCCTGAAGAAAAAGCAAGAGTCAAAATTGATAAACAGCTCATCGACGCGGGATGGGACATCGTATCAAGGGACGAGTATGTCCCGAAAAGTGCGTCTGCCGTAAAAGAAGCACTTATGCAAGGCAACACCGAAAGCGATTACCTTCTTTTCGTCGATGATAAGGCAATCGCCGTCGTTGAGGCAAAGCGCGAAGAGAATCCGCTTGGCGACGAAGTCGAAAAGCAGGCGGAAGATTATGCCTGCAATCCGCAGGACTGGTATGGGTTGTGGTTCCCGAATCGTATCCCGCTCGTTTACCTCGCAAACGGCAAGAAGATCTATTTCAAAAACATGTTGCAGCCGGACAGCGATTATGTAGAATTGTCCGAAATGCACTCGCCCAAAAAGATGCTACAGATTATCGGACAAGTTTCCGAATACGGCGCTCTTCCGAGGCTGGACAAGCGCGGACTGCGCGATTGCCAGTATCGTGCGGAAGTTGCGTTTGAACAGTCCATCAAGCAGGGCACAAAAAAGAGCCTCGCCGTATTGGCGACCGGCTCCGGTAAAACTTATCTTGCCTGCCTTGCAAGTTATCGGCTTTTGAACTATACCCCGGCGAGAAAGATTCTTTTCCTCGTGGACAGAAACAACCTTGCACGTCAGACCGAGAGCGAATTCAGCACCTTTGACCGCACCGAAGGTCAGCAGGAAATGAGCTCGCTGTATGAGATCAAACGGCTGAAAAAAGAAAACGATATCAAAGCCGACATCGTCATATCCACAATACAAAAACTTTTCGCTGTTCTGACCGGCAACGCGATCCCGAGCGACGATAATGAAGACGCGGAGGATGAGAAAAACGCCGCAGAAGATGAAAAGAACGAAACGAAAGTCATTCAGCTTGGCGACAATCTCACTTTGCCGCCCGATTACTTTCAGCTTATCATTGTTGACGAGTGCCACCGCTCCATTTATGGAAAATGGCGCGCTGTGCTTGACTATTTCTCATCTGCTCACGTGCTCGGGCTGACTGCAACGCCCACACCCGAAGCGTACGCCTTTTTCAACAACAATATCATTGAAGAATATACCTACGAAGACTCCGTGGTTGACGGGGTCAACGTTCCCGCGCGCATATACCGCATCAAAACACAGGTCACCGAGCACGGCGGCGCGATCAATCCGGACACGACCGTTACCGAGATCGCACGCAAAACCGGCGAGGTGACGTCTTACGAAGTGCACCACCGCATCGACTACGCGCCGAACGCACTCGACCGCTCTGTCATCAATCCCGATCAGATCAAAGAAGTGCTTACGGCATACAAAAAAGCAATTTACGAAGATCTCTACCCCGATCGCGAGAAAAAGTGGGCGTACATACCGAAAACGCTGATCTTCGCAAAAGATGATAACCACGCTTCGCAAATCGTCGAGGTGGCAAAAGAAGTCTTCGGCGAAGAATTTGAGGGCGGCGAAGTACCGGAGCATTTCGTGCAGAAGATCACCTATACGGCGGAGGACTCCAACGGACTGATCCGCGATCTTCGCACGGAAAAGGATTTCCGTATCGCCGTCACGGTAACGCTCGTGGCGACCGGTACCGACGTCAAGCCGCTGGAAGTCGTCCTCTTTATGAAAGACGTGAACTCCGACGTACTTTACACGCAGATGAAAGGACGCGGCTGCCGCGTGGTGGACGACGACAAACTGCGCGAAGTGACGCCCAACGCCAACACGAAAGAGTGTTATTACATCGTGGACGCGGTCGGCGTGACCGAGCATGAAAAGAATATCCCCCATCCGGGCGGTGGCGTCGGAAAAGGCAAAGTCTTCACGCTGGAAGCCCTGCTCGAACACCTCGCGCACAACGAACTGAGCGACGAAAACTTGCTGCTTCTGCGCGACTATTGCTCCACGATCAACCGCCGCTATGAGGATAACGCCCTGTTCGGCAGACACCTGGATTTCTTCATCTCGGAATATGGCTTTGCCCCTAAAACGATAGCCGCAAAGATCCAGGATGCGTTCGATCATGAAACGCTCCCGCCGTATTTCAGCCCATCGGAAGAAAACGCCGACCGCATGGAACTGATCGCCGATCTGATCTATAACGTTCCCGCGCGGCGAAAGTTGCTTGAAATGCAGCGCGGCTATGTGGTGACGACGGAAGATGATCCCGACGAGCTGATCTACGCCGGCTTTTCCAAAGAAACGGCACGCACGTTTATTGAAAACTTTGAGAAATACCTCGACGATAACAAAGACAGCATCGAAGCGCTGCGCATCATCTATAATTCCGAAGATACCGTCATCACCCACAGTATGCTTCTCGATCTGCGCGACCGGCTCCTTTCCGAAAACCGGCAGTACGGCGTCTATCAGATCTGGAAGAATTACAAAACGCTCGACGACGTGGGCGACGTGGACGAACTGGACGTCAAAACCAACGTCAACGCGCTGACCAACCTCATTCAGATCGTGCGCTTTGCGTACAGAAAAAACCAAAAGCTTACCAGTCTGATCCCCGGGTACGCGCAGAAATTCAATCTGTACTGCGGTCAGGCGCAGCGTGAACTGACAAGCGATCAAAAGGAGATCATGCGGCAGATCGCGGAATTTGTCGTAAACGACGGCGCGATCTCCGTCGGAGAACTCAATGAGATCGCCACCGATCTCTGGCGCAGAGGAGTGAAAGCGTTTACCGCGCTGGTCCTTGCGGAAGAGATACTGACTTTATCAAAATTCCTGCTGAAAGCAGCGTAAGAGGTGTACGAAATGGCAACACAGAAAACCGAATCCGCCCTCATTTCAAAAGTATGGAATATCGCCAATGTCCTCGCGGCGGCAGGCGTGGGCTTTACCGATTATATCACCCAGCTCACTTATATCCTGTTCCTCAAAATGGACGACGAGAAAGAGGCGATGGGACTGGAAAGCCACCTGCCGGAGGGCTATAAGTGGAAAGACCTTTCCGCGCTCAGCGGCACCGACCTTGTGGACAAATACGAAGACATTTTGAAAGAGCTTTCGCAGTCGGACGGTCTGATCGGCACCATTTTCACCAAAGCGACCAACAAGATCGACAAACCCGTGATGCTCAAAAAGGTCATCGACATGGTGTCCGAGGACAACTGGTATATGATGGACGGTGACATCAAAGGGGCTATTTACGAAAACATTCTTGAGAGAAACGGACAAGATATGAAAAGCGGCGCCGGGCAGTATTTCACGCCCCGTGCGCTGATCTCCGCGATCGTGGACGTGGTCGACCCCAAGATCACCGAGACCGTGGCGGACCCCTGCTGCGGCACGGCGGGCTTCCTTCTTGCCGCCTACGAGCATATGCGTACCCAGAGCCGGGATATCGAAAAGCAGAAGTTTCTCAAAAACAACGCGCTGTTCGGTGCGGACAATACCTCTCTTGTGGTGACGCTCGCGTCGATGAACCTGTATCTGCACGATATCGGCGTTAACCGTAGCCCTATCGCCTATCAGGATTCCCTGATCGACACGTCGGACAAGATGTATCAGGTGGTTATGACCAATCCGCCCTTCGGCATCCGTCCGCAGGGCAGCGTGGACGTTTCGGCAAACCGCCCGGAGTTTATAAAAACTTCGGATAATCAGGTCAATTTCCTGCAGCATATTATGTCCATTGTCAAGACCGGCGGCAGAGTCGGCGTCGTCCTGCCGGACAGCATCCTCACCGACGGCGACTCCACCAAAAAAGTTAGAGACAAATTACTGAAGGACTTCAATTTACACACTATTCTTCGTCTTCCGAAAGGTATTTTTTACAAACCTAGCGTCAAGACAAACGTCCTCTTCTTTGAAAAAGGTGAACCAACGAAAGATATCTGGGTATATGATTATCGAGCGGGGGTAAAACATTCACTTGTTAAAAAGCCGATGACCAGAGAGCATCTGCAGGAGTTCGTGGACTGCTTCTGCACCGGCCACAGAGAAGACCGCAAGGAGACCTATAACGCCGAGACCAACCCCAACGGAAGATGGCGCAGATTCTCCGCCGAAGAAGTCGCCGGGCGCGAAGACCTCAACTTCAAATGGCTTGACTTCACTGAGGAGGACGACCGCTCCGTTTCGGAGATCCTGGACGAAATGCAGGAAGAATCGGACGGCATCGCATCAGCCGTTGCCCGTTTGAAAGACTTGCTGGGAGGGATCGAGTTTTGATTGATACACAATCCATCAGAGACAAAATATTAGATCTCGCTATTCAAGGCAAACTTACTGAACAATTGGATTCCGATTCAAATATTAGGCAATACCTTGCGCTAAAAAAAATAAATATTGCATCTAATGAAAATAAAGACATACCTTCCACATGGTGTAGTGCACCGTTAAAGCAGCTTTCTCAGATAAGCACCGGCACAAGCATACCCGAGGATGTGAAAAAAGAAAACTATCAAGGCTATATTGGTGGATTTGCATATATAGGGACTAAGGATGTTGGTTTTGACCATGTGGTAGACTATGACAATGGAGTCCGTATTCCCAATAATGAACAGGGATTTGTAGTTGCTGAGGCTTCTTCTGTGCTTCTGTGTATTGAAGGAGGAAGCGCCGGAAGAAAAATCGCAATCATAGATCAAAACGTTTGTTATGGGAACAAACTATGCAAATTTTATACAACAATCATTAGTCCATATTATTTGTATTATTATCTACAGAGTAATTCTTTCAAAAAAATATTCAAAAACAAAGTGACGGGCTTAATTGGAGGCGTTAATCTAACTACTCTTAAAAAACTTATAATTCCAGTTCCTCCATTAACTGAACAAAAACGCATTGTCGAAAAAATCGAGCAGGTGTTTTCCGTTCTCGACGCCATCGACGAACTGCAGGCGCAGTACGCCGATAATCTCACCGTGCTGAAAAGCAAGCTTATTGACCTCGCCATTCAGGGCAAACTGACAGAACAGCGCCCTGAAGATGGCTCGGCAGAAGAACTATATCAGCAAATACAAGCTGAAAAGACAGATATTATTATCACACACAAAGGGAGAAAGGATAATAACATCCTTCCGATTGATGAAGATGTACCTTTTGATGTACCGAACAATTGGAAATGGATAAGATTCGGGGAGACAGGATTTTTTAGAAAAGGTCCGTTTGGCAGCTCCTTAACAAAGTCTATGTTCGTCCCAAAAAGCGAAAACACCGTAAAAATTTATGAGCAACAACACGCCATCAATAAAGATCATACCTTGGGTACATATTACATCACCAGAGAGTATTTTGAAACCTCAATGAAAGGATTTGAGGTTATGCCCGGAGATATTATCGTTAGTTGTGCGGGTACAATTGGTGAAACGTATATTATGCCGGAGGAAATCGAGCGCGGGATAATTAATCAAGCACTTATGCGGATAACTGTCGTACCATCAATAGATAAGCGATTCTTCTTATATTATTTTGATTCGCAGTTGAAAAGCCGCGCTAAAGACGGGAACGGTATGGCAATAACTAATATTCCTCCGTTCGATATACTTAAAAACTTGTATTTTCCGCTCCCGCCTCTTGCCGAGCAGAAGCGGATTGTTGATCGTTTAGACAAACTCCTCGCCGTGTGCGATGAAATTAGAGATTAGATAGGAGAAATAAAAATGGCGCAACCAGTTATTCAGCCAAAATGGAAAACCGTTGAGTATTCAAGGTCGCAAATAATAAATGCAGGAAAGACTATACGTCAAGAGAATTCTTCGGAAGAAGATATTAAACAGGCGACGGACATTATTGATAATTGGCGAGCTGCACACGCTTTTCCGCTTCATGTTATCTACATACATTTGCGTAGGATGTGTGCATCTAATAACAACGCAATAGTTGCTGAAAGACTAAAAAGATTGGATTCTATCATCGGAAAACTAAAGCGTGAGCAATCCATGAATTTATGGACCATGCAAGACCTTGGCGGTTGTCGCGTGATTGTACCAACCATTCAAGATGTATACGACTATTTTGGCAAATATGATAAGTCAAGTAAACGCCATCTTTTCAAAAAGAAATACGATTACATTGAGAATCCCAAAGTTTCCGGATATCGTAGTTTGCATGCCGTATATGAATATCACAGCGACAAAAATGAAACATACAATAAAAACATGCTCATAGAGATTCAATTCAGAACCCATTTACAGCACGTATGGGCAACTGCAGTTGAAACGATGGGATTATTTACGAAAGAAAGCATCAAGTCTGGTTTTGGATCAGATGATGTAAAACGTTTCTTTGTCCTTGTGTCAGCATTGATAGCAAAAAAAGAAGGGCAACCGCTCCCACCAAATGTAATTGATGATCAAGATGAGATTGTTTTAGAAATTGAGCAACTAAACTCAAAACATAACTATTTAGATTTCTTAAGCGGAATTCGCATCGCTGTTGATAATCAAAAGCTCAAAGGCGCAAAATCGTCTGCAGCATATTACATTCTAATATTGAATTACAACACCAACAGGCTACAAATCAAAGCGTTTGGAGCAAGCCAAATCGAAGAAGCAAACGAGATTTACAATTCTATTGAAGCAACAAGAGCAGAAACAAAAATTGACGCAGTTCTTGTTCGCGTTGCATCATTCAATGCATTGAGAAAAGCTTATCCAAACTACTTTTCTGATATTGGAGAATTTGTTAAACTGGTGAAGTCCTATTTAAAGTAAGGAAAGCTTGGAATTCATTTGATTTTGAAAACTGTAAATAGGGGGATCATTATAAAATGGGCTACATCTACATTCTGACGAATCCGTCGTTTCCGGAATATGTAAAGATCGGGTATGCGAAAGACGTAAAGCAGCGTTTAGACGAGCTGAATCGCAGTTCGGCGGTGCCGTTTGCGTTCCGCATTTATGCTACATACGAAGTGGATTCGGAGCTTTCCGATAAAAAGCTGCATTCCATTTTGGACAAACTGAATCCGGAACTGCGTTCTACCGAGGAGATCAACGGCAAAAAGCGTGTTCGCGAGTTTTACGCCATGACGCCGGAAGACGCCTATGATATTCTCGATGCGATCGCTGAAATTAACGGTTTTAAACACCGCCTGGAAAAACGGAAAGCCACGCCAGAAGAACAAAAAGAGGAAGAAACCGCGAAAGAGATCAGCGAAGCGCATCAAGAGCGCCTTGCGCCGTTTACATTTTCCATGTGCAATATTGCTGTTGGGGAGCAAATTGAGTTTTGGAAAAGCAGAAATGAACCAACTGGAATTATGTGTACTGTAGTCGATGATAAACATGTCGAGTACGATGGAAAAAGCTGGGCGATGACTGCGCTCGCAAAGCATTTACTTGGAACGAAGTGGGCGCTTGCAGGCCCAAAGTATTTCAAATATAAAGGCGAATGGTTGAACGACATCAGAAACCGGATAGGAAACAAATAGCAACGGTATAGAAAAAACAAATGAGCGGAGCAGCAGCTCCGCTTTTTGCTTTTAGTCTTCTTCTGAAAGTTGAATCGATATGCATTCCATCATCAATCTGACGCCAAGAGAGAAGCCGCAATGGAAAGCTGCCTCTTCGGCGAGGGAGTGTATTTCGTTGCCCGCGTCGTCATACTTTTCGAGCAATTCTTTTTGCTCTTCGGCGAGCGTGTCGCTCAGCTTGTCCCGGTTCCGGCCCATAAGGGCGCGCCGGAGCGGCGGTTTTGCTCCGTTTTCTCTTGAAAAACCGCGGGACGCCTGCTATAATATCGGTAACGGAACGAACGCGGCAAAAGGAGGAAGAGAGAAAAACGATGAAAACGGCAGTGCTCGCCGGGAGTGTGAAAACGGTATTGCTCGTTCTGGGGATCGCGGGGCTGATCCTGGGCGTTCTTTCCCTGCTTTTTGCGGCGTTCTGGCGCTTCAGCTATTATCACACGATGGACGGATCGCCGGAGCTGTATCTCGCGCTGCGCCGGAGGATGGTCCTCTTCTTTGTCGTCGGGATCGCGCTCGCGGCGGCGGGCGGCCTCTGCCTCCTTTTGCGGCTGCTGCTGTGACCTCGCTCCAAAGACGTCCGGCGGAGGCCGAAGCGAAAAAACCGGAGCATGGCAGAAAAATCAAACGAAAAAAAGAGTTATGACCCCGGCAAGACCGGTCCGGGAAGGGAGAAAAAAATGGAACTGATCCGCAGCTTTTCGGTAGACCACACGCGCATCATCCCCGGGATCTTCACGAGCCGGGTCGATCTTGTGGGAGGCGAGCCGGTCACGACCTATGACGTCCGGCTCAAACGCCCCAACATCGAGCCCGCCGTCGACGTTGCGGCCATGCATTCGCTGGAGCATCTGATCGCGACCTTCCTGCGCAACGACCCCGACTGGAAGGACGAGGTCGTTTACTGGGGGCCGATGGGCTGCCTGACGGGCTTTTACCTTATCCTCAAAGGCGACCGCGCGCCGCGGGAGCTGTACGGGCTGATGCTGCGGGCCTTCCGCTCCGTGCTCGACGCCGACGGGGTGCCGGGCGCCGCTCCCGAAAACTGCGGGAACTACCGGATGCACGACCTGGAAAAGGCGAAACGGTACGCCGGGGAATTTGCCGATTATCTGGAAGCGAACGCCGAAAACGGCGCGATCTTCGTTTATCCGGGGACAGAACGGCCGGTGACGGAGGACGGACGGCGTTTTTACGATTCATAAGGCGCGCCGGCGGAGGAAAAGACGGAAACGATGAAAACGGTGAAAACGAAAAAAAAGGGAAACAACTGGACGGCGTATTACGATCCGGAGACGGAGCGGTACTTCGCCGAGATCATCTACACGAGCCGCGAGGGGCGGGAACAGTACGATTACGAGATCACGCGGGAGATCTACGACCGGCTCGGCGGTTTTGCCGACGACACGGAAAACGAGCGGCTGATCCGGACCGCGAAGATGACGTATTCGTTTGAAAACACGATGTACGGCACGCTCGGACCGGAACGGACGGTCTGGGACGGGGAAGCCGAGGAAGCGATGCAAAAAACGGTCAGGAGGCAGGAAGACCGGGAAAAGAAGAAGGGCCGGCGCCCTTCCGGACGGTAAAAACAAAAGGCGGGGCGCGTCCCGCTCCATGTGACCGATTATGAGATTGTGAATAGAGGCGACGAAGCGGAAATCTCTCAATATGCCGTCGGATATTGTGACGGAGAAGAGGTGCGTCAGCTTCAAAAACGAGCCGTATGCTCCGCAAAGCGTGCGTTGAGATTAATGAATAAATGCCGTCTGCTGTCGTGGGACGGATTTCACGGACAACGCCCCAAGGGGATCAAGGACGGCAAGAATTTTATTTTCAAAGCGACCGTCAACGGGGGAAAAGAGATCTGCGCGACCGGATCGCAAAGATTTCCGCCGTGTTACCGTGATTTCACGGACGGACTTTATGAGATACTGCGAGGCTCGGAAAATGAAAGAGTATAAAGTAAACTCCGGTTACGGCTGGCACGCGTGGTTCTGGGTCGATAAAGAAGAATTCGGGGACGAATGGAAGATCGGAACGCTTCGGTATCGCGTCGAAAAGGCCGTCGGCAGAGCCGACGACGGCAAGCTTTTTCTGATGGTCTGGACGAATCTCGACCAACACGACTGGCACAAATTCTCGCAGGTATTTTACGAGATCGACGAGAGCGAATATGTCGAGCTTCTCGACCGCGCGATCAAACAGGGGGAACTTTCGCCGAAAGACCGGGAGCATCTGATCAAAAGAATGAAAGCGCCCTTTATCCCGCCGTGGGACGTCCATAAAGCCGTTGTCGTTTACCGGGACGGGCGCTATACGCTCGGTCAGCAGAACGGTTTTCCCTATCTGATCGCAAACGGTGAGAGACTGACTCTGACCTGCCACCCGTACGAGCCGTGCCTGTATATCACCGACGGGGACGGCTGCAAGACGGCGGTGCACAACGCCTTCGATCCCTTCGACGTCCTGGACGCTTTCAGCAGAGGCGAGACCATCACGTCGATCACGGGTCGGGAATACGGCGCGCCGGATTTTTGCAGAATGGTCGAATACGCCGCCGGTATGTCGGATATAAGTATTAGCGACGCGGAAATTGTGCTCGGCTTTGACAAAAAGCGGGAAGAGACTGTAAAAAAGAAGCAAGAAAAAGAAAATGCAAAGAGCGAGCCGTTTCACCCCGAAGCGACGCGCGTCATATACGACGATCCGGCGTATCGCGTTATCGACGAATACCCGGACAGAGCTGTCGAGTATTGCCTTGTCAAAAACGAACAGATCGCAAGCGGAAGAAACGCGCATTGGTACGCGCTGATGTGGGCGAGCCGGGCGCTGTTCTTCGACGGCGAGGAACAGATCTGGCGCTACGACTGCGGCGGCGCAAAGGGGAAGCAGATCACGGTTGAGGCTTTCTTTGCCGCCGCAAACGAAAAACGCGGAACGAATTACCGCGGCGCGTTCTTATATCCGCCCAACGGCGGTTGGCTCAGTAACACGGATTTCGACCGTGTGAACGCCGCCCTGTTCCCGAACGGGACGGACGGGCTTGAGGTTTATGAATGGACGACCGACTGGTCGGACTATTTCGACGACGGACACGAGTGGTGGGGCGCGCTGTGCTTTACCGTGTACGACAGGACTCTCGACCGCTTTGCGGTGATTATGGCGTCGGCGACAGACTGACCGACTCCGGTATTGCGGAAACAAAAAGCGCCGCCTTTCGCGCGAAAGGCGGCGCTTTTTTCCGTTACGCCCGGATGTCCTTGCGGCAGTACCGGAAGAACGCCGCGGCGACGCCCGCGAGGGCGAAGAAAAGCCCGGGGACGAGGTATTTTATCTCGATCCCGCCGGAGGCGACGATCACCGTGCCGTCGGCGTAGGAAAAAGGGGTGAGATAGCGGAGGAAGGCCGCGCCGTCGGTCAGGTTGGCGAGGATGTTGAAAAAGTAGAGGACGAACGCCGCGCCGAGCCCGAGGCCGAGCCCGCCGCCGGTGAGAAAGGCGGAAACGCCGAAGAGGACGCACGCGATCTGCGTCTGGAGGAGAAGATAGCCGAGAAAGATCCGGAAAAAGAGCCCGGCGCCGAGCGTTTCGCCGATCGCCGCGCTTCCCGCGGCGGAGACGAGCGCGACAGCGAGGTTGAGGCAAAGGATCTCGGCGAGGACGGCGGCCAGCTTCTGCGCGACGACCGAGGCGCGCGGGATCGGGTGGGTGAGGAGGAACTCCGCCGTGCGGTCCCGCTCCTCTTTTGCGAGCGCGGAGACCCCGAGCAGCGCGGCGAAGAAGGCGCCGCCGAGCCCGAGCACGTTGCCGCATTCCACGGCGAAATAGCCGGAGAACTCGCCGAAGTTGATCTTGTCCATATTGAAAGCGGCGGAAAACGCGCCCATCTCGGAGAAAAGATCGCCCATCTCCGCCATCTCCGCGGTCATCTGCGGATAGATGACGACGCTCACAAGGAGCAGGGCGGAGATCACCGCGGTCCAGACCGCGAGACGCGCGGCGTCCCGCCGGATCTCGTGGAAAAACAGCGTCATCTTACTTTTCCTCCTTTTCGTAATAATGGAGGAACACGTCCTCGATATCGGGGTCGGTCAGGGAAATATCGTCAAAGGAGAGTCCGGCGAGCGCCGCGACGAGAGCGTCCGCCCGTCCGCTGTAAAGGAAGCTGATCGCCGCGCCGTTCTGCCGCACGTCCCGGATCCCCGGGAGCGCGGGGAGCGCCGAGGCGCCGTGCAGGGTCACGCGCTTGGCGCCCGTGCCTGTCAGCTTGTCCACAAAGTCCTGCCGGATCAGTCTGCCGTCCCGCAGGATCCCCGCGCGGCGGCAGTGGCGCCCGATCTCGGAGAGGACGTGCGAGGAGAGAAAGACGGTCGCGCCCTCCTCGCTCCGCTCCCGGAGCAGGGAAAAGAACTCCCGCTGGATCAGCGGGTCGAGCCCGCTTGTCGGCTCGTCGAGGATATAGAGCCGGGGCCTGTGCTGCAGCGCGGCGACGATGCCCACCTTTTTCCGGTTGCCGAGGGAGAGCTCCCCGACCTTTTTGGCGGGATCGAGCGAGAGGCGCTCGCAGAGCCGCCGCGCCTCCTCCCGGCAGTCCTTTTTCCGCAGCCTGGCGGAAAAGTCCAGCACCTCGCCGACGCGCATCCCGGCGTAAAACGCCGCCTCGGCGGGGAGGTAGCCCACCTCGCGCAGGATCGCTTCCTTTTCCTTTTCGGCGTCCATGCCGAGTACGCGCGCCTCGCCCCGGGTCTTTCGGATCAGCCCGAGCAGGGTGCGGATCGTGGTGCTTTTGCCGGCGCCGTTCGGCCCGATGAAGCCGTAGATCTCGCCTTCCTCCACGCAGAGATCGAGGTCCTCGATCCCCCGCGCGCGTCCGTAATACTTGGTCAGTCCCTTCGTTTCGATCGCTTTCATCCGGTTTTTTCCTTTCAGTCCGCGTCCCCGTCCGTCGCCTCCAGGAGGAAGCTGACGGGACGGAAGCCGTCGTTGCAGGAGATCATCGCGGAGCGCGGATCCTTCATCCATCCGTCGTAAAAGTTTTCCGCCCCGTGCGCGAGCGCCCTCACAAAGGGCGAGACCGTCTCCCACGCGCTCTCGCAGAAGCCCTCCGGCCGCTGCCCGCCGTTTGCCGTGAAGACCTGTCCCTCCCGCATGGAGCAGGCGTGCTCGATGGGGTTTTCGTACGCTTCGATCAGATCCGGGTAGCAGGCGATCCGCTTGACGGTGATCCTGACATTTTTCATCTCTGTCCTTTCTCCGGGCGGCTTTCCGCCGCCGGGCCGTTTTTTTCAGAGCGTTTGGGCCGTTTCTTTTTCCGGCAGGACCTTTTCGATCACGCCGCCGCCGACGAGGCGCCCCTCCCCGTCGTAAAAAACGGCGGACTGCCCGGGCGCGGCGGAGCGGACGGGCGCGTCAAAGAGGACCCGGCACCGGCCGCCGTCGAGTTTGGTCACCGCAGCGGGCTGTCCGGGATGGCGGTAGCGGGGCTTTACCCGGCAGGAGAACGTTTCCCCGGTCTCCGGCTCCGGCACGCTCATAAAACAGAGGTCCCGGCAGAGGATCCCGGCGCAGGCGGTCTCTTTTTCCGCTCCGAGCACGACCTCGTTCTTCTCCGCGCGGATCTCCTTTACGTACGCCGGGTGGCCGAGCGCGATCCCGAGCCCCTTGCGCTGCCCGACGGTATAGCGGTAGATCCCTTTGTGGCGGCCGAGGACGTTCCCCGCGGCGTCGACAAAATCGCCCTCCCCGGGGAGAGGGACTTCCGCCCGGCGCCCGATAAACGCCGCGTAGTCGCCGTCCGGGACAAAGCAGATCTCCTGGGAGTCCGGCTTGTCGGCGACGGGGATCCCCGCCCGCCGCGCGATCTCCCTTACCTCGCTTTTTTCGTACCCGCCGAGCGGCATCAGGGTTTTTGCGAGCTGCTCCTGCGTCAGGCGCCAGAGCATATAGGTCTGATCCTTTTCGGCGTGCAGCGCCTGCCGGACGGTGTACCGGCCGTTTTCCAGCCGCACGACCGAGGCGTAGTGCCCGGTGGCGACAAAGTCGGCGCCCAGCACCGCGGCGAAATGGAGGAGCCTCTCCCATTTGATCTCCCGGTTGCATACCACGCAGGGGTTCGGCGTCAGCCCGCCGAGATAGTCCCGGACAAACGCCCCGACCACCTTTTCCTCAAACGCGGAAACGCAGTTAAAGACGTGGTAGGGGATCCCGAGGATCCGCGCGGTCTCCCGCGCGTCGTCGATCTCGCAGCAGCGGCTTTCCTCTCCGTTTGAGCCGGCCCAGGTGCGCAGCGTGACGCCGATCACCTCGTACCCCGCCTCCCGGAGCAGGTACGCCGCCGCGGCGCTGTCCACCCCGCCGGAGAGTCCCACGATCACTTTTTTCATACCTTCCCCTTTGCCGGTCGGACCGCCCGGGCGTTTTGCCGAGCCCGGGCGGTCCGTTTTTTTGACCGCCCGCCTTTCAGGCGCGGGCGTTTTTGCGGTTTTCCTCTACCTTGCCGACCAGATACCGCCCCACGGCGCCCGCGTAGCGGAGCGCGTCGCCGATCAGCTCGCGCGGGACGGAAAAGGGCACGTCGCCGATCTCGTAGGTGAAATCGCCGGTATAGTCGATCTCGCCGAGCGCGGCGGCGATGCTCTCCCAGTCGAGCTTTCCCTGATAGGGCAGGAGGTGCGCGTCTCTTGTGTAGTCGTTGTCGTGGATGTGCAGCGCCTTCAGCCGGTCGTGCCCGAGCGCGCGGATGAAGTCCGCGGGACTGTCGGGTCCGTCGGGGAGCACGACGTGGCCGACGTCGAGACAGGCGACGACGGATTCGCTGTCGAGCGTGTCGAGATAGCGGATAAATTCCGGGATCGTGGAGCAGGTATCAAAGCTGATGGTTTTCCGGATCCGGTGCTTCTGCCACATATTTTCGACGCCGATCCTCACGCCGTATTCCCGGCAGCAGGGGATCAGCTTGCGGTAGTAGTCCATATTGAGGGAAAAGATCTCTTCCTCGTGCCCGCGGTATTCCATGTGGTGGAGCGGGTGGACCACGCAGATCTTTGCGCCGAGCAGGGCGGTGATCTCAAGGGACCGGACAAAGAGGCCGAAGGTCCCCGGCTCGTCCCACTGCTTTACGGGGAAGCGGAAAGGCGCGTGCGTCTGATTGAAGCGCATCCCCTCGTTTTCCGCCGCGCGGCGGATCTCCGATACGACGCTCCGGTAGTCCTCCCCGTGCAGGGGAGAGTCCTTCTCATCGAGGGAGATGAAATAGTCAAAGGCGGAGAAACCGGCGGTTTTTGCCGCTTTCGCGGCGGCGGAGACCCCGAGATCCGCGAAAAGCATGCCGGAGTTTACGGAAAGATCCATGGAACCTTCCTCCTTTTTTCCCATCTTACCACAATCCGCCCGGAAAATCAATACGCGTCCGGAGCAAAACGCAAAACGGCGGGGGCCGTTTGCGCACGGCAAAAAGCATAAAAAAGCGGCGATTTTTTTGACGCCCCGCAAGAAAGGTTGTTTTTTAGACAACGCAGGTTGTTGAAACCGCGCGGAAGGTATGATAGAATAGAAGCAAACAAAGATCGGGGAAGGAGAACCGTATGACAGCAGCGGAACGTTTTTCGCTCCGTTCTGCAAAAAGGTGATCCCGATGATCCGCCGCTGCGGGATCCCCGCGATCGTCGACTCGGACGGAGATATCACGATGGCGGTGGACTGGTACGCGTCGGCGGCGTCGAACCCCGCCCCGTCTTTGCCGGCGGCGCGGAGACCGTTCTCCGCCCGGCCGGACTATAAAAATACGGGAGGATCCGGATGAAAAAATCTTTTATATTATCCCTGCTGCTGTGCGGCGCGGCGCTTCTCTGCGTCACGCTTTGCGCCGTCTCCTGCGGGAAAGGAAAGGAACCGGATATGTACGTTGCCGATCTGAAAGTCAACAACCTCGCGTCCCCGCTCGGCGTCGATACGACGCCCGTTTTCCGCTGGCAGAATCATATGAAGGGGTACGCGCACAGCCAGAGCGCGTATCAGATCGTCGTCGCCGCGTCAGAGGAGAAGGCCGAGGCGCACGAGGGCGACGTGTGGGACAGCGGCGTGGTGGAAAGCGGCCAGAATTACGACATCCTCTACGGCGGCCCCGCGCTCGCCCCCAAGAGCGACTACTACTTTGCCGTGCAGGTCTGGGACGAGAGCGGAAAGAGCGCCTGGAGCGACGTTTCCCGCTTCGGGACCGGCATTTTCACAAACGACGGCTGGAGCGCCGAGTGGATCGGGATGACCGACGGGGACGCCGTCCCCCGCGATATCGACCTCGAGGGCGCATACTGGATCTGGCTGAAGGAGAAGACGGCGTCCTCCGCCGCCGGGGCGGTCTGCTTCCGCCGGCACTTTACCGTGGACGCGAGCAAAGAGGTGGACGAGGTCCTGCTGGCGACCGCCATGGACGATTACGGCTATCTCTTCCTCAACACCGCGGGGATCTTTGAAGGAGACGCAAAAAAGACCGGCTGGAAGACCGGCCGGGTCGTCAACCTCACCCCTTACGTCAAAAAAGGCGACAACGTCTTTGGCGCGCGCGTGACCAACACGGGCTCGAGCGGAGGCTTCATCGCGAAGATCGAGGTGCGCTACAAGGACGGGAGCGTGACGACCGTCGTCACCGACCGCGCGTGGAAATGCTCGGGCGAGCCCGGCGCGACCTCCGGCTGGGAGCGCCCGGGATATAACGATACGGCGTGGAGCGCGCCCGATCAGGCGGTGGCGTACGGCGGCGCGCCCTGGAACCGGAACGTCGTCCTGCCGGAGACGGTGCGGGTCAACGTGGGCGCGGGCGCGCCGATGCTCCGCAAAACCTTTGAGATCTCAAAGGAAGTGAAAAGAGCGCGCCTCTATATTTCGGGGCTGGGGCTCTACGAGCTGCGCGTGAACGGCAAACTGCCGGACGACACGGTCTTAAACCCCGCGCACACCCAGTACGAGGACACGGTGCATTACCGCGTCTACGACGTGACAGAGCTTCTGACGCAGGGGAAGAACGCGCTCGCGGCGGAGCTCGGCAATTATTACTACAACTGCGATTTTTACACTTGGATGAACTGGGCGTCCGCCGTATACCGCGACGAGCCGAAGCTCCTTTTGGAGCTGCAGATCGATTACGCGGACGGGACGTCCGAGACGGTCGTCTCGGACGAAAGCTGGAAGACGTACGAATACGGCCCCGTCACCTGCAACAATATTTATAAAGGCGAGCATTACGACGCGAGACGGGAGGTCCCCGGCTGGACCGGCGCGGATTTTGACGACAGCGGGTGGAAAAACGCGATCCCCGCGGCGGCGCCGACGGGCGAGCTCGTGTTTGAGAATATGGAGCCGGTCCGCCGTCTGGAAAGCTTCCGGCCCGAGGTGCGGGACAAAGGCAACGGGACCTATCTGATCCGCAATCCCGTGATGACGGCGGGGTGGGCGAGGATCCGGTTCTGCGCTCCCCGGGGAACGGAGATCACGATCACATACGGCGAAAAGCTGGACGACACGGGTTTCGTCGTCCCGGCGGTGAACGGATACCTGCTGCAGGTGGACCGGTTCATCACAAGCGGCGGGGAGGACGTATACGAACCCAGGTATTCCTACAAGGGCTACCAATACATCCAGATCGACGGTTACGGAGGAAAGCTTACGGCTCAGGACGCGACGTGTTATCTGATCGCGACCGACGCCCCGCGGGTATCGGAGTTTGAAACGGGCGACAGCCGGATCAATCAAATGAACGAGATGATGCTCCGCACGGTCCGGAACAATATGCAGGGCAAGCTGACCGACACGCCCGTGTATGAGAAGAACGGCTGGACGGGCGACCTCAACTTCGCCGTGGAGAGCCTCAACTTCCATTTCGACCTTTCCGGTCTGCTCCCGAAGATCCTGCGGGATATAGGCGACACCGCGTCCTCCAAGGGGGTGGTCAACCAGATCGCTCCTTCCGCCTCGTCCGGCGGGACCAGTATCCCGATCTGGTCGTCGATCTTTATCAGCGGGTATTATGAGAACTACCGGACGAACGGGGATCTGACCGCCGTAAGGAAGAACTATGACCGCATCCGCCTGCAGACGTTAGACTATATCCGGACGATCCGGCAGAACGGATGGGTGTGGCATACGGCGAGTTACGCCGACTGGGTCTCTCCGAATCCCTCCGGCCTCTATACCTCCGGCAAGACGACCCACGCGCCGGAGGGCGCGGGGATCATCGGCACCGCGTTTGTGTACCGTACGCTCTCTCAGATGGCGGAGATGGCGGAGCTGCTCGGCAAACCGGAGGACGCGGCGGAATACCGCGCGGCGATGGAGAAGATCTACGCCGCCTTCAACGAAAAATTCTACGATAAGGAAAAGGGATATTACGACACCGGCTACTGGAACGACACCTACGACGCCGGACGAACAAAATACCGACAGACGTCAAATATCGTTCCGCTCATGTTCGGTCTCTGCCCGCCGGAATACGAACGGAGCGTCGCGGAAAGCGTTGTCAGAGACGTCAGGGAAAAAGACTGTCATCTGGACGTCGGCGCGGTAGGGACCAAGTACATTCTCCCGATGCTCTCCCGGTACGGATACGGGGACCTTGCCATGGCGCTGATCCGGCAGGACACCTATCCGTCCTGGGGATACTGGATCACGCTCGGCGCCGATACCTGCTGGGAAACCTACGAGTCGAACGCCCGCTCGCGAGACCACTTTTTCCTCGGGACCTATACCGATTGGTTCTGTAAAAACCTTGCGGGGGTGCGTGATTTCACAAACGGCTTTGAAACGGTCGTTCTGGAGCCGGAGATCCATCCCGGGCTCGGTTACGTGAACTATTCGCTCAAAACCGTGCGCGGGGAGCTGAAGAGTTTTTGGCGCTTCACGGAGGACGGCAAGCTCGTCTGGGACGTCACGGTCCCGGTCGGGACGACCGCGACGGTCCGTCTCCCGGCGCCGGCGGACGTTTCCGCCTATCCCTCCGTCACGGAGAACGGGGACGTTCTCACCGTTTTGTCGGGAGAATATACCTTTGTGATGGACGCCGGCGCGTTCCGAACGGACAAATCGCTGCTTTCCGCCGCCGTGGAAACGGCGAAGGGACTGGCGGCGCCGGATTATACCGGGGAGACGTGGGAGACGCTTTCCGCCGCTTTGTCCGCGGCGGAAGAGACGCTCGCCGAAGACGGCGCGACCCAGTTCGCGGTCTGCGCCGCGAAGGATAAACTGGAGGCGGCGCTCGCCGGTCTCGAGGAAAACGGGCTCCGGCGTGAGCTGGCTGCGCTCATCGCGAGCGCGGAGACGGTCAGGGCCGAAAACGCGGGCGCGTCGGCGAAAGAGGCGCTCGCCGGGCTCCTCGCTTCGGGGAAAGCGGCGCTGGCAAACGGCGGCGCGGCGGAAGAAGAACTGCAAAGCGCGTACCGCGCCCTCGCGGACGCGATGAAGGGGATCTCGCAGAACGCCCGGGGCAACCTCGCGCTCGGGCGGCCCGTCAAAGCCACCTCCACTCTCGAGAACGCCAAATGGAGCCTCTCCAAACTGACGGACGGGGACCGGGAGAACCTGGGCGGCAGCGAGGTCTGCGGCTGGACTTCCACGGACCTTACCGTGTTCGATCACAGCGAGGCGGTGTGCGTCGATCTCGGCGCGGTCTACCGGATCGACCGGGTAGAGGTCATGCCGGCGGGCGCGGGCAAGGGGAACAAGTGCCTCGCCTTCCCCCGCGATTTCACGATCTCCGTCTCGACCGACGGGGAGAGCTGGACGGCGGTCCGCCGCGAGGAGAACTATCCGACGCCCGTGACCAGGATGCAGACCTTCGACTTTGCCGCGGCGGACGCCCGCTACGTTCGCTTCGAGGGCACGGCGCTGAACAGCAAAACGTCGGACGGCAACCGCTTCCGGATGCAGCTCGGAGAGCTTGAGGTCTACTGTACGGGCGCGAACGCTTCCGCCGCCGGATAAGCGGCCGCCCGGCAAAGGGAGACGCGGATATGACCCGGTATTTAGCCATAGACGTCGGCGCGTCCTCGGGCCGGCACGTTCTCGGCAGTTATGAGGACGGCAGGATCGAACTGGAAGAGATCTACCGCTTTGAAAACGGGATGCGGGAGAGCGGAGACGGACTGGTCTGGGACACGGAGACGCTTTTCTCGGAGATCCTGCGGGGGATCGCGCGATGCGGGGAGCTCGGGAAGATCCCCGCGACCGTCGCGATCGATACGTGGGGGGTGGATTACGTCCTCCTTGACGGAAACGGGAAGGAGCTTTTTCCCGTTTACGCCTACCGCAACGCGCGCCTCGACTCTCTGACGGATTTTCCGATCCCGTTCGAGGAGCTGTACGCGCGGACGGGGATCCAGCGCCTGCCGTTCAACACCGTTTACCAGCTTTTTCTGGACGTAAAAAGCGGCAAAGCGGGCAGGGCAAAGCATTTTCTGATGATCCCCGATTATCTTGCGTACCGGCTCACGGGCGTGATGAAAAACGAATACACCGTCGCCACCACGACCGCCATGGTCAACGCAAAGACCGGCGACTGGGACGGCGGGATCCTGGAGAAGACCGGGCTGGACCGGTCTCTCTTCCTTCCGCTTTCCCTTCCCGGGGAGAGCGTGGGAGCGTTTGCCCCGGAGATCGCGGCAAGGGTCGGCTTTGACGCGGAGGTCGTCTGCGCGCCCTCCCACGATACCGCCTCCGCCGTCGCCGCCTGCCCTCTCGACGGGCGGACCGCCTTCCTTTCCTCGGGGACGTGGAGCCTTTTCGGGGTGGAAAGCGCCGTCCCCGTGACGGGGGAGGAAGCGAGAAAGGCAAACTTTTCCAACGAGGGCGGGGCGGAGCGCCGCTTCCGTTTCCTCAAAAACATTATGGGGATGTGGCTGTTCCAGAGCGTGCGCCGCGATACGGGAAACCGGTATTCCTATGACGGGATGATGCGCATGGCGATGGAGAGCGGCTATACCGGGATCATCGACGTGAACCACCCGAGCCTGTCCGCGCCCGGGAACATGATCGAAGCGGTGAGGCGCCTCGCGGGCGAAAAGGAGCTTTCCCTCGCCGATACGCTTTCCTGTCTCTATCACTCGCTCGCCGCGATGTACGCGGAGTGCGCGGAGACCGTCGGGAGACTCACGGGGAAAACGCCGGAGCGCATCCTGATCACCGGCGGCGGCAGCAGGGACAGGTATCTCAACGCCCTGACCGCGCGGTATACCGGCAAAAAGGTCCTGGTAGGCCTCGGGGAAGCGACCGCGGCCGGCAACGTCGCCGCGCAGATCATGAAAGACAAAAACCTCTCGCTCGACGAGGTGAGAGAGAGGATCAGATCGTCCTTTGACATTAAGGAGGCAGAAGATGTATTCTTACGCAAAAGAGGCCTATAAAAAATTCGGCGTCGATACGGAGCGGGCGCTGGAGCTCCTGAAGCGCACGCCAGTTTCGGTCCATTGCTGGCAGGGGGACGACGTGGTCGGCTTCGATTGCCGGGAGGCGCTTTCCGGCGGGATCCAGACGACGGGCCGCTATCCGGGACGCGCGACCACGCCGGAGGAGCTGATGGCGGATCTGGACAAAGCGTTTTCCCTGATCCCGGGGAAAAAGAAGCTCAATCTGCACGCCTCCTACGCGATCTTTGACGGAGAGCCCGTCGGCCGGGACGCGATCGAGCCCCGGCATTTTGCAAAATGGGTGGAGTTCGCCGGGGAAAGGGACCTGGGGATCGACTTCAATCCCACCTTTTTCGCCCATCCGATGGCAAAGGACAACCTGACGCTTTCCTCTCCCGACGCCGCGGTGCGCCGGTACTGGATCGCGCACGGCAAGGCGTGCCTGAGGATCGCGGAGTATTTTGCGCGGGAAACGGGCGAGCCCTGCGTGATCAACTTCTGGATCCCGGACGGGTACAAGGATCTCCCCGCGGACCGGATCGGGCCGCGGAGACGCTTTATGGAATCTCTCGACGAGATCCTCTCCGTTCCTTACGACAGATCCTCGGTGTACGTCACCCTTGAGTCCAAGGTGTTCGGCATCGGGCTGGAGAGCTATACCGTGGGCTCGGCGGAGTTCTGCCTTTCCTACGCGGACAGCCGGGGGATCACCCCGCTGATGGACAACGGCCACTACCACCCGACCGAAACGGTCTCGGACAAGATCTCCGCGCTCCTGCTCTTCCATCCGAGGATCGCGCTCCATCTGACCCGGGCGGTCCGCTGGGACAGCGATCACGTCGTGCTCCTGGACGACGAGACAAAGGAGATCATGAAGGAGGTCGTCCGCTGCGGCGCGCTTGACCGGGTCTTCCTTGCGACCGATTATTTTGACGCCTCGATCAACCGCGTCAGCGCGCTCGTGACCGGCGTCCGGAGCGTGCAGAAGGCGCTGCTTTACGCCCTGCTCGAGCCGGGAGAGAGGATGAAGGCGCTGCAGGATCGCGGCGAGACGACGGAGCTGATGGTGGTCGGCGAGGAGCTCAAGACCGCGCCCTTCGGGGCGGTCTGGCAGGAGTATCTTTGCCGGGAAGGAGTGCCGGAGGACTATCTCCGGGAGATCAAAGCGTATGAAAAGGAGGTCCTGAAAACAAGATGAAGGATATCCTGACCGCTCCCTTTGTGGAGGAGATGAAAAAGACGACCGCCAATATGTACCGTCTCGGCTGGGACGAGCGCAACGGCGGCAATATCAGTTATCTGCTCGACGGGGACGAGCTTGCGCGGTATCTCGATCCCGGCAGGGTGATCCGCCGGATCGAAACGGGCGTCCGGGCAAAGGAGCTGGCCGGCAGGGCGCTCCTCGTGACGGGGTCCGGCAAATACTTCCGGAACGTCACGGACGATCCCGAGACGAACCTCGGCGTGATCCGGATCGCGGACGACGGGACGACGGCGGAGCTCCTTTGGGGCTTTTGCGGCGGCGGCAGACCGACCTCCGAGCTTCCCGCTCATCTGAAGAGCCATATCGCGAGGCTTGCCGCGGACCCGGAAAACCGGGTGATCATGCACACCCACCCCACCCATACGCTCGCGATGAACTATGTGCACGAGCTGGATGAAAAAAAGTTCACGCACACGCTGTGGGAGATGTGCACCGAGTGTATCGTGGTCTTTCCCGAGGGCGTGGGCGTCCTTCCCTGGATGCTCTGCGGGACAAACGAGATCGGCGAGGCCACGGCGAAAAAAATGGAAGAGTTCCGGGTCGTGATCTGGGGGATGCACGGCGTCTACGGCGCGGGCCGGGATATGGACGAGACCTTCGGCCTGATCGAGACGGTGGAAAAAGCGGCGCAGATCTATATGCTCACCGCGCACCTGCCCCGTCTTTCCACGATCACGGACGCGCAGCTCGCAAGGCTTGCGGAGTCCTTCGGCGTAAAGTACCGGAAGGATTTTCTGGAGCTCTGAAGGAGCGGCCGCCGGATTTTGCCGGGGAAAAGAAATTGCAAAAAGGAGAATGCCCGAAATGATCAAAAAACTGCTGTGCCTTTTGCTCGCGGCGGCGCTGTCCGCTGCCGCGGCCGGCTGCCGGGGGAACGGCGGGGAAGTGCCCGCCGGGGACGGCCCGGCGTTTACGGAGACGGCGGGGGAGGGGACCCGCCCGGAGACCGGCGCGCATGACGCGGAGACGGGAGGGGAGACCGCTCCGCTCCCGGACGGACCGGGCGGAGAAGCGCCCGCCGATCCGTCGCGCGCGGAGAAGCTGGTGGAGGAGATCTGCGTGGATCACGGCGCCTACGGCGCGGCGGCGTCGGGGAGGATCGAAGAGCTCCTCGGCGAGCTCTCCTCTCTGGACGCGGTCGCCGCAGTCCGCTGGAGGAGGATCTTTGATCTCTGGACCTCCCCGCGCCTCGGGGGGGAGCTCTCTTACGGCGTGCTCCCGGACGGACTGCCCGATACGGAGGAGCTCTGTATCGTCGTCCTCGGTTTTCAGCTTTCTCCCGACGGGAGTATGCAGCAGGAGCTGATCGAGCGCCTGACCGTGGCGCTCAACAGCGCAAAAAAATACCCGAACGCCTACCTCCTCTGCACCGGCGGCGGGACCGCTATGGGGAATCCGTCCGTCACGGAGGCGGGGGAGATGGCAAAATGGCTCGCCGGGCAGGGGGTGGATCCGAAGCGCATCATCGTGGAGGACAAATCGATCACGACGGCGCAGAACGCGATCTTCGCCTACGATATCCTGACCTCCCTCTACCCGTCGGTGAAGAAGCTGGCGATCGTCTCCAGCGATTATCATATCGCAACGGGGGAGCTTGTGTTTGAGGCGGAGGCGATCCTCCGGGCCAACGCTCCGGGAAACGAAAAACTGGAGGTCGTCTCGAACGCCGCCTGGAGAGCCCCCTCGGGGCACCTCTCCGTGATGTTCCAGGCGGGCGCGCTGATCGAGCTCTTCGGCGACGTGAAAACGGCGTTCGCGGTCTATGACGAATACTACGATATCCACGCGCTGCCTCCGCTGCACTGAAGCGCCCGGCGCCGCCTCGGCGGTTTTTTCGCCGTTTGAGGGGAAAACGGCTTGAAAGCGCGGGAAACGCGCGGTATAATGGAAAAAAACCGATCCGCTTTTCCGGCGGACCGCGCCGCGGGAGGGGAAAAGGACTCCGGCGGGCGGGGAGGAGGCTTTTTTGCAGTACAGGGAGGATAAAAACGGCGAGCGGCTCTCGGTGCTCGGCTTCGGGTGTATGCGCTTCCCCAAAAAGGGGCGGAGCATCGACTTTGAGGAGACCGAGCGGGAGATCCTCGAGGCGTACGCCGCCGGGGTCAACTATTTTGACACCGCGTACATCTACGGCGGCAGCGAGGAGACCCTGGGGAGGATCCTTGAGCGCAACGGCATCCGGGAGAAGGTCCGGATCGCCACCAAGCTGCCGCAGTACCTGATCGGCAGCCGCGCGGCGCTGGACCGGTACTGGGGCGAGCAGCTCGCGCGCCTGCGCACCGGTTACGTCGACTACTATCTGATGCACCACCTCACCGACATCGCTATGTGGGAAAAGCTGAAGAGCGTCGGCGTGATCCCGTGGCTCGAGGAAAAGAAGAGGAGCGGCGCGATCAAAAACGTCGGCTTCTCCTACCACGGCGATACCGGGGGCTTTCTGCGGATCCTCGCCGACTACGACTGGGACTTTTGCCAGATCCAGTACAACTATTTCGACGAGTACGCCCAGGCGGGCGTCGACGGGCTGAAGGCGGCGGCGGCGCGGGGGATCCCCGTCGTTGTGATGGAGCCGCTGCGGGGCGGGAAGCTGGTCGGGATGCTGCCGGAGCGCGCAAAGGAGCTCTTTGCCGCGAGCGGGCGGGGCTGGTCGCCTGCCGAGTGGAGCTTCCGCTGGCTCTACGACCAGCCGGAGGTCACCGTCGTCCTCTCGGGGATGAACTCCCTTGAGATGGTCCGCGAGAACTGCCGCACCGCCTCGGAGGCGGGCGCGGGACAGCTCACCGAGGCGGACCGGGCGGTGCTGCGCGCCGTCACGGAGGAGATCCGGTCGCGCGACCGGGTGGGCTGCACCGGCTGCCGGTACTGTATGCCTTGCCCGAGAGGGGTGGACATCCCCGGCGCCTTCCGCTGTTATAACCGGATGTTCATCGAGTCTCCCCGGCAGGGTCGGTTCGAGTACGCGCAGACCGTGGGGCTCTCCGGGGAACCGGCGTTCCCCTCCCGGTGCGTCGGCTGCGGGAAGTGCGAGGCGCACTGCCCCCAGGGCATCCCGATCCGCGAAAAGCTGAAGGAGGCGGACCGGGCGCTGCGCCCGCTCCCCTACCGCATCGGCATCGCCGCCGCCCGGAAATTCATGTTCCGGAAGGCGAAAAAAGAAAAGACCGGGGAAGAGGGGACCGGCGGTCCCGCCTCCCGCTGACCGGTCGTTTCCAAGGAGTATGATATGAAAAACGCGATCCAAACGGCCCTTTCCGTGTGCGTCGTCCTCGCTTTGCTGGCGCTGTGCGCCGTTCTCGGCTTCGCCTCCCCGTCGGAGGAGCAGCTCGCTACCCTCAAGATCCTGCTCGCCGTCTGCGGCGGCAGCGCCGCCTATTGCTTTATCGCCGGCGAGATCACAAAGAACTACTCGCAGATGGACAAGCTGTGGAGCCTTCTGCCGGTCGCGTATCTCTGGATCATCGCCGTCCGGGGCGGCATGGACGCCCGCCTCACCGTGTACGCCCTGATCGTTACGGTATGGGGCGCGCGTCTGACCTTCAACTTCGCGCGCAAGGGGGCGTACCGCCTCCGCTTCTGGGAGGGCGCCGAGGATTACCGCTGGGCGATCGTGCGGCAAAGCCCGGTCTTCCGCCGGGGATTTCTCTGGACGCTCTTCGATCTCTTCTTTATCAGTATCTATCAGAATCTCCTCGTCCTCGCGATCTGTCTCCCCGCGCTCGCCGCTTCGGGTTCCTCCGCGCCCTTCGGCATATCCGACTGGCTCGCCGCGGCGCTCGCGCTCGGCTTTCTGGCGCTGGAGACGGCGGCGGACGCGTACCAGTGGCGCTTCTATCGGGAGAAAAAGCGGCTCCTCGCCGCCGCCGCGCGGCCGGAGGATCTGCCCGCGCCCTACTCCCTCGGCTTCAACACCCGCGGCCCCTGGGCGTATATGCGCCACCCGAACTACCTCGGCGAGCAGGGGATGTGGCTCTCCCTCTGCCTCTTTACGGTCGGCGCCGGCGCCGCGCGCGCCGGGATCTTCCATATCGCCTTCGCAGGTCCGCTTTTGCTGATCCTGCTCTTTATCGGCAGCTCGGCGCTCGGCGAGAAGATCTCGTCCGGCAAGTACCCGGCGTACGCGGACTATCAGAGGCAGGTCTGCAAGTACCTCCCGCTCCGGCGGTTTTCCCCGGCGGGGGAGCCCGCCCCGGAGCCGGTCGAAGCGGGCGGAGCCGATTGAATGAGGAAGACCGGCGAAAAAGGAAAAAAGGTTGAAAATCCCGCTCCGGCGCGGTAAAATAAAGAAAAACCCGAGAGGAAAAGGAGAAAAGAAAATGGAAAAACAGGTCGTTACGATCACGGTGAAGACGGAGGGCGAGCGTTGCGAGCTCAGCGACGCCGAGATCCGCGCGTGGTATGAGACGCATGTGGCAAAGCTCTTTGATCCCGCGTACGGAACGCCGGAGATCACGGTCGAGGTTCGGAGAACGGAAGTCTGACGGAGCGGAACGGTGAAAAAGATCGTCGTTGTGAACGCCGGACCGAGGCCGGGCCGGAACACCGATACCCTGCTCACGGAAGCGGCGCGGGGCGCGGAGAGCGCCGGCGCCGCCGTGGAGCGGTTCGACCTCTTCCGGCTGGAGCGCTATACGGGCTGCGTCTCCTGCTTCGGCTGTAAAAAAGAGAAAAACAAGGGTCGCTGCGTCTGCCGGGACGGGCTGACGCCCGTCCTCGACGCGATCCGGGAGGCGGACGGCGTGATCCTCGGCTCGCCGAACTATCTCAGCGAGCTGACGGCGTCCTTCCGCGCCCTCTACGAGCGCCTGATCTTCCAGAATCTCACCTACAACCGGGAGACGCCGTGCTGCGCCGCGCGCCCGGTCCCCGTGCTGCTGATCATGACGAGCAACGCGCCCGATACCGCCTACGCCGACCTTTTGCGGCGCTACCGGCAGACCCTCGAGCGCTTTGTCGGCCCGACGGAGGTCCTTGTCAGCGGCGACACGCTGCAGCTTGACGATTACGGCAAGACCGACTGGCCCTGGTCGATGTTTGACGCGGAGGCGAAACGGCGCCGGCATGAAACGGGCTTCCCCCTCGAGCGCCGCGCCGCGTACGAACGGGGCGCCGCCCTCGTTTGCCGGGGCGAGTGAGATATGAGGAGAAAAGATCAGCCTTTGCCGCTTTGCAAAGGCTGATCTTCTTCTTTTTTACTTTTTTGCGCGGGCGGCGTAGATCGCCCGGATCTCGCCGTTCGCCTCGGCGATCAGCTCGTCGAGCTTTTGCGGCGGGAGCTTCTCTCCGAGGTCGGTCACGCGCTGGCGGAGGACGTAGCCGTTTTTGCTGCGCATGGCGTCGAAATTCAGCCCCTCGCCGCCCTGCTGCGGCTCCGTCCCCGGGAAGAGGATCTTCACCAGTTTTTCGACGACTTCTCTGGGATAGCGCCGGTCAAGGAAGAGATCCTCAAAGATCGTGTTCTTCCCGATCGCGGGGACGGCGTTCCCGTCCTCCTCCACCGTCACCGTCACGGAGAGGCGGACGTCGCGGCTTGACGCCGCCGCGCTGATCTCGTACTCCCCGCCGATCCGGCGGAAGGCGCCGAGCTTTTCGTCATAGACCGAGAAGGCGCGGTCGTCAAGGGAAAAGACAAGCTCCTTTTCTTCGCCCGGGGCAAGCTCGGTCTTGGAGAAGCCGACGAGCCAGTGCGCGGGCCGCGCAAAGCCGAAGGCGCTGGCGCCGAGGTAGGTGGAGGTCACCGGGTGCGGGCGGGCGGAGGCGTAAAGCTGCACGGTCTCCTTGCCCGCGACGGCGCCGACGTTTTTGACCGTTACGGTCACGGTATTCCCCTCCGCTCTGATCGCGGTGTAGGCGAATTTTGTGTAGGAGAGGCCGTGACCGAAGGGGAAGAGGACGTCCGCCTTGCGCGTGTCGTACCAGCGGTATCCGACGTAGACGTCCTCCCCGTAGAAGCAGGTGTCGCCGTCCCCGGGGAAGTTGAGATAGGCGGGGGTGTCCTCCAGACGGACGGGGTGCGTCTCCGCCAGCTTGCCGGAGGGGTTGACGCGGCCGAAGAGGATCCGCGCGACGGCGCCGCCGAGCGCCTGCCCGCCGAGATAGGCGTGGAGGATCGCGGGCGTCTTTTCCGCCCAGGGGAGCTCGTTGGGGCTGCCCGCCATCAGGACGACCGCGGTCTCCCCGCACGCCGCCGTCACCGCTTCGATCAGCCGGTTATGGGCGGGCGGGAGGCGCAGGTGTCTGCGGTCCCTGCCCTCCGTCTCGTAGGAGTCCGGCATCCCGGCGAAGACGACCGCCCTGCCGCACGCCCGCGCGGCGGCGACCGCCTCGGCGATCAGGTCGTCGTTTGTTTCGTGCTTTTCGTCATAGCCGGGGGCAAAACGGATCTCCGCGCCGTTTTCCGCGGCGAGGTACTCCGTGATATCGTCGACAAAGAGAGGCTCGACGTGGCTCGAGCCGCCGCCCTGGAAGCGCGGCTTTTTGGCAAAGGCGCCGATCACGGCGAGCGGCCTGCCGGGAGCGAAGGGGAGGACGTTCCCGTCGTTTTTGAGCAGGACCATGCACTCCTCCGCCGCCTTTGCCGCGGCCTTGTGGTGCTCCTCGGGGGAGAAGATCTCCTTCTCCGCCGCGGGGAGATGCCGGAGGATGACGCGGAGGACGTTTGCGACCGAGCGGTCGAGCTCCTCTTGCGTGATCTCGCCGTTTTTGTACGCCTCCCGCACCTCCGCCGTCCGCACGCCGTGGGCGGGGGGCATCTCCACGTCGCAGCCCGCCTTGTAGGCGGCGACGCGGGAGCTGATCGCGTTCCAGTCGCTCATCACGTAGCCGTCAAAGCCCCACTCGCCGCGCAGAAGGTCGGTGAGCAGCTCCTTGTTCTCCCCCGCGTAGCGGCCGTTCACGCGGTTGTAGGAGTGCATCACCGTCTGGACGTTCGCTTCCTTCACCGCCGTCTCGAAGGAGGGAAGGTAGATCTCGTGGAGGGCGCGCTCGGAGACGACGGCGCTGGTCGAAAAGCGGCGCGTCTCCTGATTGTTGACGCAGAAGTGCTTCGCGCAGGCGGCGACGCCCTTTTCCTGCAGCCCGCGGATAAAGCCCGCCGCCATCTTCCCCGAGAGGTAGGGATCCTCGGAGTAGTATTCAAAGTTCCGCCCGCAGGTGGGGGAGCGCTTGATGTTCATGCCCGGTCCGAGCAGGATGGAGACCTTTTCCGCCCGGCACTCCTCGCCGATCGCGGCGCCGACCCGCGCGGTCAGCTCCGGATCCCAGGAGTTTGCCATCGTCGCCGCGGGCGGGAAGCAGGTCGCCTTCACGGTGTACATTTCGCCTTTTTCGTTTTTGGTGCGTTTGCGGAGTCCGTGCGGCCCGTCGCACATCATGATCCCCGGGATGCCGAGGCGGTCCAGCTTCGCCGTGTGCCAGGCGTCGCCGCCCTCGCAGAAGGAGATCTTCTCCTCGACGGTCATTTCGGAGAGCAGTTTTTTGATCTTGGATTCCATAATAACTCCTTTTTCGTTTTTCCGGGCTTGCGCGGCAAAACCTCTTTTAGTTTATTATATCAGACAAAAAAAAGAAAGCAAGGCAAAAAGGGAGAAAAGACCGGACAGTTTTTGCTTTTCGGCGCCGTCCGGAGGGCATCTGACCGCCGCGGCGGAGAAAAGGCGGGAAAAGGAGGACGGGCGAAAGGGGAAAACGACCATCCGCCGAGTGGTTTAAGGACACTCGGCGGATGATGTGTTCCGCCGCCGCGGAACATGATGCGCTCTACGGGCATGATGCGAGGCTTCGCCTCATGATGTGCGCTTCGCGCATGAGCGGAACACATCGCATCGTTGCGGCCGCAGGGCGACTGAAGGAGTCGGGGAAGGATAGAAAAACGCGGGAGAAAAGACAGGGAGACGAAACTCCTTCCGCCGCGGCAAGCCGCGCCACCGGCCCGGCGGGGTCCCCGGAAAAATCCGTAAGGATTTTTGGGGGATCGGGCCCTCGAGAGGGAGGCTAACAGGACTCCTTCCGCAGCGGGCGCTCAAACCGAAAAACGCCCGGGCCGTATCGGGCGTTTTTCGACCCGAGGGCGGATATGAACGCGCTCTCCCGAGCAAAAGGAAAAAGCCGCCCATCCTTACCGGGCGGCTTTTGGAGAAGGAGCGTCTGTGTTTGCACTTTGTCTGCTCCCTGCCCCTTCAAAAAGTCTTTTGCTTCCTTTTCTTCAGAAAAGGAAGTCTTTTGCCTTCTTTTCTTCAGAAAAGAAGGGTTTCAGCTTCTCCGGGAATATTTCGCGCGGATATAGCGTCCGACGCCCTCGATCCCGGGGAAGATGAATTTTCCGTTGACGCCGCAGAGGTCGAGCTCTTCGAGGATGGCTTTTTTTGCGGAGCGGGGGACGAGGATCCGGGCGAGGATGCCCTTTTCGGGGGCGGGGACGGAGTCTCCGGCGGTCATGGCGTGTTCGGGCGGGATCAGGTCGGTGAGCTTCCGGCGGTCGGCGCCCCAGAGCATAAAGACGCTGGACTGCATATTCATCCGCTCCTCGCGGTAATAGGGCTTATAGATCCAGGGGGCCTGGATATAGGCGGGGTTGCCGACGTGGGGGAGGTGATCCTTATGGACGATCTCGTCGCGGATGATGCGGGAGACGGTCTCCTGGGAGCGGGAGGCCTCGATCACGCCGTCGATCCCGAAGAAGTAGCGGTTATAGGCCGGCTCGTTGAGGATCCAGACGGAGGCGGTCTGCTCGGGGGTATCGGCGCAGGCGAAGTAGAGGGCGACGAGGGGATTCTGGGTGAAGTCGAGCAGGCGGGTCGGGACGCCGAAGTGCTGGGCGATCTCGAGCCACGCGGAGATGTTCTCCGGCGGGACGTCCTTGTTATAGAGGCACGCCTCGGAGATGAAGTCGTCGAGGATGTTGTATTCCGCCTGGGAGAACTCGGTCGCGGCGCTTCCGTTCTCCATAGTGAGCCAGCGCAGGACCCCCGGCTCGAGCTCGCAGCGGCGGTCGTCTCCGTGCCCGCGATAGAGAAAGGACGGCTGCTCTCTGCGGGAAAAGGGCAGACCGGTTTGGGACGGGGGGACGGTGAAGGTATAGTTTTCCGCCAGTTTTTTGATCGTGCCGAGATATTCCTTGAGGGAACGGATCTCCATACGGCGCCTCCTTTTTGTTTGATCCGTACCTATTATAAGGGAAAGGAGAGAAAAAAGCAAGCGCCGGCCGAGGGAAAAGGGAAAAGCCTTGACAAAAAGGCGGTTTTTTTATATAATCGGGTTGCTTTCAAGAAAAAAGGAGAAGCTATGAAACTGACGGAAAAGCAATTCGACGTACTGGCGTGTCTTGCGGAGCGAGAGGGGCCGGTGACCCAGCGGGCGCTGGAGGCGGGGACGGGTTATTCTCTCGGCACGGTGAACCGTGTGACGCGGGAGCTTGCCGCGGCGGGATACGCCGACCGCGGCGGGATCACGGCGGCGGGGCGCGAGGCGCTGGAGCCGTACCGGGTGAAGCGGGCGGTCTTCATCGCGGCGGGGTTTGGCTCGCGGCTCGTCCCGATCACGCTGAACACGCCGAAGCCCCTGGTCCGCGTCAACGGCAAGCGGATCATCGACGGCCTGCTGGACGCCTGCCTGGCGGCGGGGATCAGCGAGATCTACATCGTCCGGGGGTATCTCGCGGACCAGTTCGACCAGCTCCTCTACAAATACCCGATGATCCGGTTCCTGGAAAATCCGAGCTTCAACGAGGCAAACAACATCTCCTCCGCGCTCTGCGCGCGGTATCTGCTCTCAAACGCCTATGTGTTCGAGGCGGACCTGCTGATCTCCAACCCGGCGATCATCCGGCGGTATCACTACCGCTCGGACTTTCTCGGGATCCCGACGGAGCGCAGCGACGACTGGTGCTTCGACGTGGTGGACGGGGTGATCCGCGGGCAGCGGATCGGCGGACTGAACTGTTATCAGATGGTCGGCATCTCCTACTGGAACGAGGAGGACGGCAAAAAGCTGGCGGACCATCTGGAGGAGGCGTTCCGTCTCCCCGGCGGCAAGGAGCTGTACTGGGACCAGGTCCCGCTGAAGATCTTTGCCGACCGTTACGAGGTGCACGTCCTCCCCTGCAAAAAAGAGGATATCGTCGAGATCGACACCTTCAGCGAGCTGAAGGCGATCGACCCGGCCTACGACGTTTGAGCGGGAAAACGGACAAAGAGAAAGGGTAACGCCGCAAAAAAACCGGAAAAGAGGAACAAAAGGGAACGGAACGGCGTTGCAAAGCGAGCCGGCGCGCAAAGAAAAAGCAAAAAGCAGACTGAAAACCGTTCAGTCTGCTTTTTCTGTCCAGCCGGAACAAGGAAGGCGGCAGCCGCGTTCCCGCAGGAAGCAAAACGGGACGTCGCCGCGCGGATCGTTCGGAAAACCGCTCCTCCGGCGTTTTACTGAAAATTGCTTTTTTTCATAAAAAATGCCGATTTTTACAAAAAAACGCAATCTATTATAAAAAACTGCCCGGTTTTCTTTTCGTTATTGACAGAAGTTGTTCCTTTTGTTAAGATTAAACGCAGAGAAACGGAAAGCATGATAACGTGATAAAAGGAGAGGGTCCATGAAACGAGATCCGGAAAAGAGAAACGAAAAGAAAAGGGGTCCGATCGGGCGGGCGGTTTTCTTCCTGCAAAGAGGCGTACCCTGCCTCTTTCTTGTTCCGGTTCTTCTTCTGACCGGCTGCGCCGCCGCGCCCGCCGGCGAGCTGACCGGAGCGGCGGAAACGGAGGATCAGCCGGCGCCGGAAACGGAACCGGCGGTCGTGATCGAGCATCCTGAGGTGATCCGGGTGAAGGCGTACCGGTACGTCGCCAATCTGACGGGTGTCGGGCTGACCGACCGATGGGACGTCTACGGGACCGATCTCGGCGTTCCCGTTTACAGTCCCTCGCAGCAGAGGATGTATTTCCTGTTCGGGGACACGTCGGGGGTGAGCGAGATCGACCCGACCAAAAAGAAAAACTGGCGCACGACGGTCGCGGGCTATACCGAGCTGCTTGATTTTTCGGAGGGGATCCGCTGGGACGGGTTTCTCGACGACGGAACGGGCATGGCGAGAGAGCTTGTCAAGGCGCTCCACCAAACCGGCTCCAACACCAAGGAGATCTCCAAGATCTGCCAGGGCGGGATCGAGCTGGACGGAAAACTGTATTTCTTTTACGAGTCGATCCGCCGCTGGGGAGAGAGCGGGTACTGGGACGTCAATTACGGCGGCGTGATCCGCTCGGATGACGGCGGCAAGACCTTTGAAAAGGTGTACGATCTTTCCTGGATCGAGCCGACCGACGAGAACGACGTTCTGCTTGCCGCAAGGCTGATCCAGGCGGATATAAACCTCGGGAGCGTGGCGGTCGATTTCGACGGACCGTCGCATGTCGTCCCCGGCTTCGGGCAGCTTTACCCGCTCGACGGCAAGGACGGCTACGTTTATCTCTTTGGCCGCTTCGGCGGCAGGCAGAAGGGGATCAAGGTCGCGCGGGTCAAACGGGAGGATTTCGAGCGGTTTTCCGCCTACGAGTATCTCGTCCGCTACGAGAACGGCGAGCCGGTCTGGCTCCCCTACCGGGAAGGGATCGACGCGATCACAGCGGATCCCACGGCGGCGGACGTGATCCCGGCGCCGACGAGCAATATGGCGGTCCATTGGAACGAGTATCTCGGCAAATGGGTGCTGACGTATTACCGCACAAAGTCGGGGATCTGCTACGCGACGGCGGATCATCCGTACGGCCCGTACAGCAGGCCGTATCTCCTCATCTCGATCAAGGAGCCGAAACTGACGGCGGACCTGCCCTCCAAGAGCGGGGCGTCCGGTCTGTACGGCGGCTTCACGCACGAGATGATGAACCGCGAATACGGGAAGATCATGCCGGTCGTGATCTCGCAGTGGTATATTACGAGCGCGGGCCCGCGGTTTTACGGGTCCAAGATGTTCGAGATCGAATTTGAGTAAGGAGAAAAGGGAAGAGAGATGTTGTTTCCGGAAAAAGAGATCCTGCTGAAAGACGGTCGGACGGCGCTCCTGCGTACCCCCCGTGAGGAGGACGCGGAGGAGCTGCTCGACTATCTCCGCGCGGTCAGCGGGGAGACGGAGTTTCTGACGCGCGGCCCGGAGGAAACGGAGACCGATCCGGAAAAGGAGCGGGCGTGGGTACGGGGAAAACGCGCCTCGCCTGATTCGCTCATGATCTCCTGTTTTCTTGACGGGCGGATCGTCGGCAACTGCGAGATCAATTTTTCCGCCCGGAAAAAGACGGCGCACCGCGCCACGCTGGGGATCGCGCTCCGGCGGGAGGTCTGGAGACTCGGGATCGGGTCCGCGCTGTTCTCGGAGATGATCGCGGCGGGGCGGACGCGCGGCGTCGCCTTCCTGGAGCTTTGCTGCATGGAGGAAAACGCCCGCGCGATCGCGTTCTACGAAAAGTTCGGCTTCCGGACCGTCAGCCGCCTGCCGGACGCCTTCCGCCTCTCGGGCGGACGTCCCTGCGGGGAACTATTCATGCGGCTCGAGCTCTGACAGGACCGGCGGCGGGGAAAACTCCCGCCGCCGTTTCTCTTTGCCGTCTTGACAAAACCCGAAAGTCCCTGTATAATAAGATACTGTCGGGATCCCCGACCGGGGCCATTAGCTCAGTTGGTCAGAGCTACCGGCTCATAACCGGTTGGTCCGGGGTTCGAGTCCCTGATGGCCCACCAAAAAAGGAAGCATCCGCAAGGATGCTTCCTTTTTTGGTGGCTTCGATCAAAAAGGGACTCGAACGGGCGCGGAGCAGAGACTTTCGCTCCGCGAAAGATTCCAATTCATGCCGCGATGTAAAATCGCGGCTTTGAATGTCGCTCCGGGGGAGCGACAGAGCCGACCCTGGGGCGCCGGCAGGCGATCGAGTCCCTGATGGCCCACCAAAAATCCTGCGCGAAAGCGCGGGATTTTTCCTTATTCACTCTTCACTATTCACTCTTCACTTTTCCCTCGTCCTTCTCCCCGCGCAGGATTTTGGGAAGTAAGAAGTAAGAGTGAAGAGGGAAGAAGTGGAAGAGAGAAGAAAGTCGAAGAGCGCGAAAACGATCCTTTTTTTCTTGCAAACTCCGTCCGTTTTTGTTATACTGAAAAAAGAGAAAAGCCGTCGGGCGGGGCTCCGTCCTGCTCGGGTACGAGGGGGACCGGCTTGTCGGCTTTGCGGGGGAGCGTCCGGAAGGGAGCATGGGGCTGCTTTGCGTTTTTCCCGCGTACCGGCGCCGGGGCTTCGGCGCGGCGCCGGAAAAGCGCCTGATCGCGTGGAAGACGGAACGGGGCTGTGTCCCGTTCGGACAGGTCGAAAAAGACAATCTCGCTTCCCTGCGGCTGCAGGAAAAACCCGGGCTGACGCGGTCCGAAAACCGCATCGTCCGGATGCGGAGAGAAGGCTGACCGCTTCCGGTCCGAAAAAACGGATTTACCAAACCCGGCTCGCCGGAGAAAGGAGTATCGTGCGATGACGTTGTCAGGCGTGAAAAAAGAGGGGGACTGGCTTTTTTCCGAGTGGAGGCTGACCTACCGGGTCGGCTGGGAGCAGATCTGCCGCGCGGCGGCGCTGCTTTTTTCCGATATGGAGGAGCCGGAGCTGCTTGTCGGCGACGCGGAGCGGGAAAGGACCGTTCCCGTCCGAAACGAAAAGGAGGTCCTCTCCCTCCGGGAGGCCGGCTGTCTTACGGTCCGCGGGATCTCCGGGATCCTGCGCGTGCCGCTTTCGGTCACCTTTTTCAGTCAGCTCGATCTCGTCCGGGCGACCGTCGCCTCGGCGACGGAAGAGTTCTCGGAGGCCGATTACCGCGGCTTCAACCTGTCGATGTGTCAGTTTATGGATTCCGCCGAGCTTGCGATGTACCGGTAAGCCCGGTCAAAAACGGTTTGGAAGACCCGCCCGCCGGGCGGAGAGAAAGGAGAAAAAGATGAAAAAAGCGATGGCGGCTCTGTTGGTTCTGGCGTTTCTTTTCGGACTCTGCTCCTGCGGCGCCGGGAAAGCCGGCGGGGAAAACGGAAGGGAGATCCTCCTCACGTTCCGGCAGTTTCTCGACGGCGAGGGATTTGTCGCCGGGCTGAGTGAAAGCGACCTGATCGACCGGATCGTCCCGCGCTATTCTTACGAGGGGAAGACGATCGTGGAGCACGCGGGCGGCGGGCTGAACTGGGACGGCGTAGAAGCCGAGGGCGAGTGTTACGGATGGTCTGCGACGGAGGAGCGTTTCGGCGCTTCCTGGGCCTTCTTTCACGCATGGACCGAGACCTCGTTCTATACGACCGTTGCGCTCGACGGGCTGACCCTCCCGTTCGGCCTTTGCTTCGGCGACAGCCGCCCGGCTGTTCTGCAAAAGATCGGGCTTCTATTCGATCCCGGCAACGATGCCGCGATCCCGGCGGACGGGATCCTTCTCCTCTCGGAAGACGGGATGGAGCTGCGGTACGGGGAAGCGGGGGAAAACGCGCCGTACCGGCTGACCTTTTCGGAAACGGCGGCGGGGGAGGAAAACGGCCGGATCACGGAGAGGGCCCTCGCCTTTTGGCTTGACGACGCGGGGCTGGTACGTTTTAAGGTGAGCGTAATGGAAAGAAGGGGGCGGTAAAAAAGGGGAAAATCCCCGAAAAAAGAGTTGACACGCCGCCGGACGGGGCGTGTCCCGGGTATTATGGCGGGAGGACCCCCGCCTGCCTTTTCCTCGCGCTCTGCGGGATATCCGCTTTTTCTCCGCGTTCGCATAACCGGCAAAACGGCGGAGACGGTCCTCATTTGCCGACCCCGCCGTTTTTGCCGGTTTCTTTCTCTTGCGGATTTTCGGCGGCGTGACGGTAGCAGGCGTGGACAAGCGAGCGGTAACCGAGTGCTTTCAGATCCTCATACCGCACGTTGAACCGCGCCTTTGTGTGCCTTCCGCTGATCAGATACCGCAGGCAGTCCTGCGCGTAGAGATCGATGGCGTGCAGGCTTTCTGTCGTGTTGATCACCGGGAAGAACCAGTGGCTCCAGGAGAGCTCGTTGTCGCGCGGGGATTCGAGCAGCTTGGCGTTGAAAATACGGATAAACGCTTTCGCCGCTTTCTCGCCGCCGAATCCGTTGCGTTTTTGCCACCGCGAGAGCGCGTCGCGCTTGCGGCGCATTTTTTGTTTCAGCTTTTTCACGGTCGCGGGCGCGATATCCACCTTGTTGCCGACGCAGGAAAAACCGAGAAAGACGAATCCGTCTCCGGGATCTCCGAAGTTCTCTTTTGCGGGATTCACGGTGAGCGAATTCGCGGCGAGAAAGGAACGGATAAACTCTGCGTGTTTTTTCACTTGGGCTTCATCGGGGGAAAACACGATCATATCGTCGGAATATCTGGCGTAGATCACGCCCGATTCCTCAAAATGCCGGTCAAGCTCCGAAAGATACAGATTGGCGTAAAAAGAGGACAGCGGCGTTCCCGCCATAATGCCCTTGCGCTCGACGATCACCTTTCCCCGGTCGGATACGCGCGGTTCAAGCAGCAGCTTTGCAAGGAAGGAATACAGTTTTTCATCGTCTCCGAGCGCGGCTTTCTGCATCGGCAGCAGGCGCTTTACGGGGACGGAATTGAAATAGTCGTGGATATCGACCTTGTAGGAGTACGCCTGCGAGACTTTCCCGGTTTTCAGCAGGTCGCGCACCGCGTCTTTTGCGGTCCTGCCGGGGCGGAACGAATAGAGGTTACGGCTGAAAATCCGGTCGTATTTCCGCAGGATCATCCACGTCAGCAGCTTCAGCACCGTGTTTTCGTCCCGGGGATAGGTATAGACCACACGCTTTTTGTCCGTGCCCATTTTGGCGATGATGGACTTTTGCGGGATCGGGAAATCCTTCCCGGCGTTTATGATTTCACATACCGGCAGATACCGCTTTTCGTCGATAAAACGGCGCAGCTCGCCCGTAAACTGTTTGGGACAGGCGAGCGATAACTTGTATTCATAAAACCGGTTCCAGACGGCTTCGTCCGAAAGCTGATCCAAAAGCGACATACTCCACCCCGAAAAAAGAAAAAGCAGAAAGAGAATCCGTTAAATCCCGAAAATTTCGGGATGTACAAGACCGTACACGCACAGACTGCCTGCGAAGTCATACGTTTGTCCGTGCCGGGTCCGCCGCAGGCGCAAAGCGTTCTCTTTCTGCTTTTTAACAAATGTTGCTGTGCGCTCAGCCGTTCAATACCGAGCGCATACGTCCGACCACGTAAGCGCGGGTGTTCCACCAGCCCTTGTAGTCGTAATAAAAGCGAAGATACGGGACACCCGCTTTTCTGCAATCGTTTCTGAACTTGACCGCCTCGCTCGACGCGGTCATAAGCTCGATGACGAGCGCCTTTGTTCCGCCGCTGAAAAACGTGTAAATCACGCGGTGCTTGCCGTAATCGTCGATATACGTCTTTTCAAACCGGTATGCGGGGAAATCCTCGGCGAACACGTGTTCAAAATACTGCTCGTAGGTGCCGTTATAGTTATACTGGTTTTCCTCCGCCGGCATTTCATCGCCCCACGAAAAGCCGGAACGCGAGGTGCTTTGGACCGGCTGAGGGGAAGGAGTCTCCTCTGCGGGAGTCTCTTGTTTCGGCGCGGCGGCCTGTCCCGGCTGCGGATTTCCGAAAAGTCCGTTCAGCAGATTCTTTACCTCTTTTTCGGCGTTTTTATCTCCGCCTAACAGTTTTGATAAAAAGCTCATTTTCTCTTACTCCTTTATGACGCCTAAAACATTACGAACCCGTATAGTCAACGCTTACAAGGTTTTTTCGCCGGCATACTGTTCTTCTTTGATTATCTTTTCTTCGCCGTTATAGACGTATAAGTCTTCCGACAAATCAGTTAATGACAGCTTTGCTAAAGTCACATGTGACTTTAGAACCTTGAATAACAGCAGGTATATAAAGAATGACTTTGCCCTCAGCATCGCTGTCACAAACTACGACAACATAGTCACCATCGCCAAGTCCTGAGATCGTATCATCATCAAATTCAAAGTTGTAGGTATCATTTCCTTCATCATAGCCTGTATAAGCATACGCAACTTGATTTGCATCAGCATCCGCCTCATTAACATAGCCCTCAGTTCCGGGACAGAAACCAACCCAAGCATCCTGCTTGATTCCAAGTCTCTGATCAACGGTAAATATTGTCTTACCGTCTTTATGAATAACCGTAACACCGATATCTGCAACGCTCTCATCAGCTTTCGTTGTGTCTTTAGAGCCTTCTGTTGCCTGAGTTTGGCTAGCTTCGTCCTTTGGGGTATCCTTCTTTCCACATGCCGCAAATGACAAAACCATCACTGCAACTAAAAACAATGCGATTAATTTTTTCATTACAAAAATCTCCTCAAGAAGCAGATTACTAATTGTTTTTATAAAAAGCTCTTTTTTCTTATGAAAACTTCGTCTTTAAAGAATCAACTTTTGTCTGAACCCTGAAGGTTACCGTTGCCGTCGTAACGATCTTCTCTGAGCTTGTTTCCGTTCTCGTCATAGACCATTTTGTAGGTATAACTCGGCTTATCGTCAGCGCCGTAATTGGTGTATTCCATCAGCTTGCCGTTCTCATAAGTGTAAAGAATGTAGTACGAAAGATTTCCGTTCTGGTCGACCGTGGTGGCCTTTGTCATCTTGTAATCGTCATTATACTCGTATGTGGTTACAGTATAACGGTCACCGGGATATGACGGATAGTAAGTCTTCTTGGAATAGATATTTGGATGGTCAACGCCGTCAGGGAATTCCACATATTCCATAATGGATTTGTTTGTGGAAATGCTGCCGGTACCGATCTGGGTTCTTTCGATTTCGCGGTTTTTGTCATCAAACTTAGATTCGGCTTTCATAAGAACACCGCTGCTCCAGCCAAACCACGAAGTTTCAATCGCATTACCGTTATCGTCATATTTGTAATCGATTGAAGCGGTCTGATTGCCCTTGCCGTCAAAACTGGTCTTCTTGACAATGCGGTCATTCTCCCACTTCGTTTCGTGTACAAAAACAAGATCGCCCTTGTCATTGTAGTGACTCAGTTTTACGACATGCCCATTTGCATCCTTTTCTTCAACATCCTGATTCTGGGTCGTTGAAGAGTTACCCGGATTTGTATTATTGCCGCACGCTGAAAGACAAAGAACAACGGCAAGCAACAGCGCTATAATATAAACTATTTTTTTCATAAGCATTATTTGAAGTTGATGGTCACTTCAAATTCATTGCCGGGCTGCTGACTGCCGCCGAATGCAATGTATTTGCCGTCGACAAGATAGAACCAGTTCTGGTCGAAAGCTTCTTCCTGTTTCCAGGATTCCCAACTGGTAACTTTCTCGCCAACAGTAATCGTGTATCCGCCGTCATCAGGCCAATCCTGTCTGTAGCATGCCTTGTCATCGGAAGCACTTAGGCATTTTTCAAAGAATGCTTTGACGAAAGACTCTTCGTTTCCACTCTCGATGCTGAAAACCAGTGTGATCTGCGAACTTCCTTGAGCTTTCGCTTTGGTGATTTTCAAACCGGATATACTTGGGTCAATACCGAAATTCTTATTCGTCACTTCAACATAGTTTGAAGTATTGATATCCTTGATTTCAGTTGAATTGTTAGCTGGCTGATTGTCACCAGGTGTATTCGTGCTCTGTGAATTGTTGGGCTTGGTGTCGTCCCCCGGATTGTTGGCCGTCGTGCCGCACGCTACCAAGCTAACGAGCATCAGAAGTGCCAGCACCAATGTAATGATCTTTTTCATAATTTTGCCTCCGTTTATATATTTTTTTATTCTTTTCCCAAAATCGGGATTAAAGACAACAATAAAAAGGGCGCGACAAACCCGCGTCAAGCGAGCGTATCGCGCCGATTGATATTTTTATCAAAAAGGTATTGACAAAAGAAGCAGGCAGGGTTACCCTTGACTGACTGACTGACTGACTGACTGACTGACTGACTGACTGACTGACTGACTGACTGACTGACGGGATTATCGCGTTTTTCTTCATATCAGTCAAGCCCCTTTCCGCAATTTTTACCGAAAATGACATATAATTTTATTTCATTATAGCAGGCGTTAGGCAAAATTGCAAGCCTTTTTTTTGCGAGTTCAGGCTTTTATAAATGCAAAAAAGCACGGTTTTTCATCAAGTTGTCGCCGCGCATCGGATTTTAAGGCGAATGTCGGAAAAAGAGCAGCGTTCAGAGGGGGATTTCGGGGATCTCCTTTCTCCCGACGAACCGGAAAAGCGGGGCAAAGAGGAGCGCCGCCCAAAAACTTCTCAAAAACGCAAAACTTCCTGTTGACATCCCGCGCCGGCGGTGCTACAATATCGCCTTGTGCGGAGGCGACGAACGGTATGGATCTTACGGCAAAACAGACGGCATTGCAACACGCGGCGGCGTTTGCAAAAAAGAACGCGGTGATGCTCGTCGCGATGGCGGCGGCGGCCGTGACGATGCTCTTCGTGCCGCCGGACGGGGCGTATCTCGGATATTTCGACGGGAAGACCCTCGCCTGCCTTTTCTGCGTGCTCGCGGTCGTCTGCGCGCTGCGGGATATCCGCTTTTTCTCTATCCTTGCGCGCCGGATCGTCCGCCGCTTCCGGAATACCCGCGCCGCGATCCTCGCGCTCGTTTATATCACCTTTATCGGCTCGATGCTGATCGCAAACGATATGGCGCTGCTGACCTTCCTGCCGCTCGGGTACTTTGTCCTCGAGACGGCCGGCAGGAAAAAATATATGGCGTTCACCTTCATCATGCAGAACATCGCCGCCAACCTCGGCGGGATGCTCACCCCTTTCGGCAACCCGCAGAACCTCTATCTCTACTCCCGCTTTCATATCCCGGACGCGGAGTTTTTTTCGGTGATGGCGCCGCATTTTCTCTTTGCCGTGGCGCTGATCACCGTCTGCTGCCTCGTCTTTGTCCGGCCGGAGCCGCTTTCCCTGCCGGAGGAGGAGATCGCGCCGGACCGCCGCCGCACGGCGGTCTATCTTGCGCTTTTCGCTCTCTCCGTCGTGATGGTCTTCCGGATCCTGCCGTACTGGATCGGGCTTATCGTGATCCCCGCCGTTCTCCTTTTCCTCGACCGGGAGGCGCTGCGGCAGGTCGACTATCCGCTGCTTTTCACCTTCGCCTTCTTTTTCGTCTTTTCCGGGAATATGGCGCGGATCCCCGCGGTGAGCGGCTTCTTTTCCTCTCTGCTGGAAAAAAGCACCCTCGTCGTCAGCACGCTCTCCTGCCAGCTGATCAGCAACGTGCCCTCCGCGATCCTCCTCTCCCGCTTTACGGAAAACTACCGGGAGCTGCTCGTCGGCGTGAACATCGGCGGCGTCGGGACGCTGATCTCCTCCCTCGCCAGCCTGATCACCTTCCGGGAGTATCTCCGCCGCGAGCCGGGCAAGGCCGGACGCTACCTCGCGCTTTTCTCTCTCTTCAATTTCGCCTTTCTCCTCCTGATGCTCGGCTTCGCCGCTCTCGTGACGCGGTGAAAAAATCCGGGTTTTTCTTGCATTTTCCCTCCGCTTTTGTTATGATAGAAGCAGAAAAATTCATCAAGGAGGTTTTCCCATGGTTTTGGACGAACAGGATCTGCGCGAAGGACTGAAATTTATCGTAGGCACCTGGCAGGTGGACTTTGTCGTCAATGCGTTTTCAAACGATCTGGCGCACATCCCCGCCGCGGAGTTCAAGAGTGAGGACGGCGGCGACTTTTCCGCGATCACCTTCACCTTCTCCGAGGATCATACCGTCGTGATGGAGGATACCGTCCGCGGCAAGAAAGAATCCGGCGCCTGGGAACAGACCGGCTGGGGCGAGTATCACTACACGCTCGGCGCTTTCCTCGATCTGCCGGACGACACCTTCCGCAAAAACGCGGAAACGATCTCCGTGCAGGACGGGTGCCTCGTCTTCGGTCTCGGGTTCCTCGCCATCGGGATGAAGAAGATCGCCGAGGGCACGGTCACCGAGACAAAGGAGCCGGACATCGGCGAGATCGAGCCGAGCGCCGAGGACGCCGCGCTTTGCGGGATCGTCGGCGTCTGGAAGGTCGCGGCGGCGATGACGGTGATCGGCGGCGACTTCCGGCTTTGCACCCGCGAGGAGGTCGAGGCGGATCTCGACGCGCGCGGGGCGGACGAGGAAGAACGCCGCGAGGAGCTCAAGCCCTTTGACCCCGTGATCGAGTTTACGGCGGACCACCGGGTCCTCACCCGGATGAAGCTCCCGGAGGGCGTCTCCGAGGAGGAGATCCGCGCCGCGCTGGAGGCGGGAGAGATCTCCGACCTGCGGGACGGGATGTTCTCCGTCGGCGAAAAGGAATGGAAGGCGGTCGGCGGCCGTTACTACTACAACACCGGCGAGCACCGCGAGATCTTCGGCGAGGTGAAGTCCCCCTGGGACGAGCTGGCCGTGGACGAGGAGGGGCTCCTCCCCTTCGCTTCCTCGATGATGAAGCTGAAAAGAGTCTGACTCCCGGAAAGGGCAGGCGGAGGCCTGCCCTTTCCTTTTCCTCTTGGGGAAATGCCCTCTTTTTTCGCTTGGAAAGCAGTTTTTTCTTTTCTTTTGCGCCTTGATTGGGGAGGCGCGGGTATGGTATAATACACGCAGAAAGTCTTGCCGCGCAAGCCTTTTAGGCGTTCGCCTCCGTGCGCTTTGCGCACGCTGCGTTCTTGACGGCTTCGCAAAAATGCCCTTGCAAGCAAGCATTTTTGCTTCATGGTATAATACACGCAGAAAGTCTTGCCGCGCAAGCCTTTTAGGCGTTCGCTTCCGTGCGCTTTGCGCACGCTGCGTTCTTGACGGCTTCGCAAAAATGCTCTTGCGAGCAAGCATTTTTGCTTCATGGTAAAATACGGAGGGGCGGCGGAGAGCCGCCGCCCGGGAGGAACACGATGAAATGGCTGATCGCCTCGGACATCCACGGCAGCGTCTCCTGCTGCGCGGACCTGATCGCCGCCTTTGAGCGGGAGCGGGCGGACCGCCTGATCCTTTTGGGGGATCTCTTTTCCCACGGAGCGTCCGGCTCCGACGCGGAAGTCCGCTCCCTCCTCAACGCAAAAAAGGAAAAGATCCTCTGCGTACGCGGCAACTGCGATACCGACGGGGACTGCGCCGCGCTTGCCTTCCCGGTGGCGGAGGACTGCATCCTGCTGCCCGCCGGCGGCAGGACCGTCTTTTTCACGCACGGGCACCGCCGGAACGCGGATCGCCTCCCGCCCCGCTTCTCCCCCGGGGATATCCTCGTCAGCGGCCATACCCACGTCCCCTCCCGCTCCCGCCGCGGGAGCTCCGTCTTCTGCAATCCGGGCTCCGTCTCGCTGCCGCGCGGCGGCGCGCCTCAAAGCTATATGACCTTCGACGGCGAGCGCTTTTCCTGGAAAACGCCGGACGGGGAGGAGTTTTGCTCCCTCCGGCTGTGAAACGGGAAAAAAGAAACCGCTCCCGCAAAAGACCGCGTGGATCCCTTGAGCCGGTCCGGTACGCACGGACCGGCTTTTTTCTTTCGCGGAAAACGCGCCGCGCAAAAAAAGGAAGAGCCTGCTTCCCGGGGGAAGCAGGCTCTTCTGTTCTGGTTTTTATTTGATGTCGTTCTCGTCGAAGGGGTCGCCGCACTCGGGGCAGAAGCGCGGAGGATGCTGAGGATCGGCGGGTTCCCAGCCGCACTTATCGCAGCGGTAGACGGGGGCTTCCGCCGGTTTGGACTCGCCGCACTCGGGGCAGAACTTCCCTTTGCAGACGGCGCCGCACTTGGGGCAGGTCCAGCCCGCGGCGGTCTCGGGGCGCTTCGCGCCGCACTGCGCGCAGAACTTGCCGGTGTTGTCGGCGCCGCACTGAGCGCAGGTCCATCCGGCCGCCTGGACGGCGGGCGCGACGGCGGGCTGCTGCTGATACTGGGAGCCCATCGCGTAGAGGTTCGCGGCGTTCACGCCGCCGGCCTGCTGCGCCATGCCGAAGCCCATGAAGGCGCCGAGGGCGCCGTTTTCGTTCTTCGCGGCGGCGACCATCGCGTCGGCCTGCGCGCTGGCGATGGTGGCGGCGGCGAGGGTGGGATCGCGGAGAGCGGCTCTCTTCTGCATCTCCTTGATCAGCGCTTCGTCTTCCGGGTTGGCGGAGACGGAGTTGACGCCGACGTTGGCGATCTCGAGGCCTCTGGTCTCTTTCCACTTCTTGGTGAGGACTTCGTTCAGGATGTTGGCGAGCTCTTCCGTGTGGCCGGGCAGGGCGGAGTAGCGGATGCCCATCTCGGAGATCTTCGCAAAGGCGGGCTGCAGCGCGGTGAGCAGCTCGGTGCGGAGCATGCTGTCGATGCGCTCGCGCTTGTAATCCGGCTCCACGTTGCCGCAGACGTTGGTGTAGAAGAGGATCGGGTCGGTGACGCGGTAGGAGAACTCGCCGTTGCAGCGGATCCCGATATCGAGATCCATATTGGCGTTGCGGTCTACCACGCGGAAGGGGACGGGGGTGGCGGTGCCGTACTTGTTGCCGATGATCTCCTTGGTGTTGAAGTAGTAGACGCGCTGATCCTTGCCGGTGTCTCCGCCGAAGGTGAAACGGCGGCCGATCGCCTTGAAGGTCTCGAGGATGGAGGATCCGAGCTTGCCGGTGAAGATGCTCGGCTCGGTGGAGCTGTTCCAGGTGAAGGCGCCGGGCTCCGCGCAGAGCTCCACGACCTTGCCCTGCTCCACGATGATCATGCACTGCCCTTCGTTGACGGCGATGACGCTTCCGTTGGAGATGATGTTGTCCTCCCCCTTGGTGTTGGAGGAGCGACCGGAGGTGCGCTTCTGTCCCTTGACGGCAAGGGTGTCCTCGTTGATCGAGTCACAGTAGAAGTACTCCTTCCATTGATCGGCGAACACGCCGCCGACCGCGCCGACTGCTGCTTGGATAAGTCCCATGATTGTTCTCCTTTTCTTTTTGTATTTGAAAACTTATTGGTTTTTCAGGGATCGCGGATCAGAATTTTCCTCCTCCGCCGCCGTGCGAGACGCCGCCGGAGCTGAAGTGGGTGGAGGAGCCCCCGCCGCTGCCGGAACGGCCGGACGAGGAGGACGAGGAGTGGTAGACGCGGGAGGTGTGCGAATGGAGGAAGCGGTCCGCCTTGTTGCGGAAGGCGAGGGAGGAGTTAACGAGGCAGTCGTCCGCGGTGAGGCTGATCTTTGCGGTGTTCATCGTCTTTTTGACCCGGTTCATGGAGATCAGGGAGATCACAAAGGCGATCGCCGCGATGACGATATAGGTGACGGGGTTCTTTTTCGGATCCTTCGGCTCGTGGTAGGGGATGTCGATCGGCTCGCCCATCTCATAGGCGGAGGCGTAGTCGGGAAGTTCGCGCAGAAAGCGCCGGAAGCCGCTTGCGTAATCCCCGTTCGAGAAGTAGGAGACGACGGCGTTGTAGAGCTGGTTGATGCCGTAATCGGTAAAGACGGTGATCGCCTTGCCGCAGGTGGAGAAGTAGAGGTCGCGCTCGGCGAGATCGACGAGGAAGAGGATGCCGCTGTTGTCGGAGCCGACGCCGTAGCCGTGCTCGTCGTAATAGTCGTCGGCAAAAGCGACGACGTCCTTGCCGCCGTAGCCGTTCCCGTTTGTGAGGATCACGATATCGAACCCGAGCTCGGAGATCAGAGAGGCGATCCTCTCGGCGAGGTCCGCTTCCTCTTCCCCGGTGAGCAGGTCGGCGTTATCGACCACGCGGGAAAGCTCCGGCCGGTTGACGCCGGAAGGAGCGGACGGGAGCGCTTCATTTCCGCTCGGCGCGTCCGTTTCCGCGTCCGGCGTTTCCGTTTCCTCGCCCGGGGCGTCCGTCCCGGCGTCCTCTCCCGCCGCGGGCGCGGTCGCCACGCCCGGCGCGCCGTCGGCGCGGACGGGGAGCGCGGCGAGGGAAACGAGGAGGGAGAAGAGGAGGAGGAGAGAGAGAAGTTTTGTCCGTTTCATCACATGCCACCTCTCAGAATGAAGAAGTAGACGGCGGCGATCAGCGCGCCGATCCCGAGGGTGAGCGCGAGGGTGAAGAGCCAGAAGCGCTTTTTGGAGACGGGGAGCTCGCCGATGAACTTGCCGGTCTGCCCGTTCATCGCGTAGGTGTAGGCCTCCCCTTTATAGCGGTTGACGAGCAGCCAGACGGGGAGCAGCGCGTAATGGGCGCCGAAGTCCCGCTCCGCGATGTTCGAGGTCTTGACGCTGACGTTCTCGTAGCCGGTGACGCTCCGGCGGAGCTGGGCGAGCGCGGTGCTCTCGATCCGGGTCTTGGCGCGGTCGGAGCATTTGTCCGAGTCCTCGTCGTACCGGTCGGCGAGAAAGCCGGAGAGGTAGGCGGTGGAGAAGGCGCGCGCCTCCGAGAAGGAGTAGGGGGAGATGGCGTCCATCAGGCTGTCCGCCATCCGGGAGGAGCCGTCGACCGCCACGTTCTCAAACGCCATCGAGGCGTCGCGGTCGATCTCGAAGTAGTCGGTGCGGACGGTATCGTAGCTGGAGCCGCGGGTGGTGAAGGACTTTTGCGCGGAGAAGACCGCGGAGGCGTCCGCCGTGCAGTGATAAAGCCAGAAAGGGAGGTAGATCCCCTGGATGGATTCCAGCCTGCTCTCGCTCAAAAAGCCGTGCGGCAGGAGGATGCGCTTTCCGGCGTATTTCTTGAGCGCTTCCTTCGCTTGTTCCTTGGGGACGGCGAAGGGGATGATCAGCTCGGGCTTGAATTTTCCCGTCAGGCGGCTCTTGACCATCGCGGGGTTGCCGCAGTAAGGGCAGGCGGAAGCCGCCGTGTCCTTTTCAAAGACCAGCTCGCCGCCGCAGGTGGGGCAGGTCAGGACGCCGAGGTCCCCGCCGGACTCCTCCCCGGCGGACGGTTCGCTGTCCGCGGGCGCGTCCGGGCGCGGTTTTTCGCCTTCCTGCGCGGCGTTGTAGGCGGCGACCTCGTCAACGGCGAAGCTGCCGCCGCAGTAGTCGCACTGCAGCCTGCCCGTCTTCGCGTCGAAGCGGAGCCGTGCGTCGCAGGAGGGGCATTTGTAGCTCATCGTGCTTTCGTTTGGCATACGGAAGGATGACCTCCTTTATGGAAAGATGGAAAAGATGTCGGGATCAGGTGAGAGGCGGGGACGGGCGGTCCGCGCCGGGGTCGTCGGGCTTCTTTTTCCTGCGCATCAGGAAGGCGCTGGCGCCGGAGATCGCGACGAGGGCGAGCAGGAGCAGTCCCCACTCGGCGCGGGAGGGGTCGAGCAGGACGGCGCGGCCGGAGAGGCGCTTCTGCAC
>CACYYS010000012.1:39677-70822 GCA_902778725.1 uncultured Ruminococcus sp. | reverse complement strand
CGTGAGCCGGGACTTCCTCTCCTCCAACGGCGCAAAAAAGCATATCCGCGTCACGGTGAGCGCTCCCGCTCCGACCGCAAAGGAGCTCCCCGCGGACTTCTCCGCCGGGATGCGCGCCACGGCGTCCGACCTCAACGTCTGCTCCAAGCGGGGTCTCGCCGAGCGCTTCGACTCCACTATCGGCGCCGGCACGGTTCTGATGCCCTTCGGCGGCCGCTTCCAGCGAACGCCCGCCCAGGCGATGGTGCAGAAGATCTCGGTCGAGCGCGGCCATACCGACGACTGTTCCTTTATGGCGTGGGGGTACAATCCTTACCTCACGGAAAAGGACCCCTACCGCGGCGCCTACCTCGCCGTGACCGAGTCGATCTCCAAGCTGATCGCCTCGGGCGCCTCCTTTGAGGACGTATATCTCACCTTCCAGGAGTATTTTGAACGCCTCGGCAGGGAGGAGCGCCGCTGGGGCAAGCCCCTCGCCGCGCTGCTCGGCGCGTTCCGGGCGCAGCTCGACCTCGGCGTCGGCGCGATCGGCGGCAAGGATTCGATGAGCGGATCCTTTGAGGACATCCACGTCCCGCCCACGCTCGTTTCCTTCGCCGTGACGACCGGCAAGGCGCGGGACGCCGTCTCCCCCGAGTTCAAGCGCGCGGGGACGCGGGTCTTCCTCCTCTCCCCGGAGACGGGACGGGACGGACTGCCCGATCCCGCTTCCCAGAAAAAACTGTTTTACCGCGTGACCGCCCTGCTGCGGGAGGGGAAGGCGCTCTCCTGCTCCACCCCCGGTTTCGGCGGCGTTGCGGAGTGCGTGCTCAAGGCCTCCCTCGGCAACGGCTTCGGCTTCGCTTTTGAAAAGACCCTTGCGCCGGAGATCCTCTTCGGCTACCGCTACGGCTCCTTCCTTCTGGAGTGCGAGGACGATCTTCCCGACGCCGTTCTGATCGGTACGGTCACGGAGAAGCGCGTCTTCTCCCGCGGCGAGGAGCGCCTCGCGGCAGGAGAGCTGATCTCCCTCTACGAGGGCAGGCTTGAGAGCGTTTACCCGTCGGAAGCGCAGGACGCGGGCGAGACGCGCGATTTCACCTATACCGCCGCTTCTTATCCCGCGCCGCGCGTGAAGAACGCGAAGCCGCGCTTCCTCATCCCCGCCTTCCCCGGCACCAACTGCGAGTACGACTCCGCCAAGGCGGTCGCGGACGCGGGCGGCGAGCCTGTGATCTTTGTTGTGAAGAATCTCACGGCGGACGCGATCCGCGAGAGCGTGGAACGCTTTGCGGCGGAGCTGGCGGCGTCCCAGGCGATCTTTATCCCCGGCGGCTTCTCCGGCGGCGACGAGCCGGAGGGCAGCGGTAAGTTCATCACCGCCTTCTTCCGCGGCGCCGCGGTCAAAGCCGGCGTTGAGGAGCTGCTTGACCGGCGCGACGGGCTGATCTGCGGGATCTGCAACGGCTTCCAGGCGCTGATCAAGCTCGGGCTCGTCCCCTACGGCAGGATCGTCGACGCCGAGGAGAACGCCCCCACCCTCACCTTCAACACCATCGGACGCCACCAGTCGCGCATCGTGCGCACCCGCGTCGCGTCCAATCTCTCCCCCTGGCTCTCCCTGACGCGCCCGGGCGAGATCTACTGCGTGCCGATCTCCCACGGGGAGGGGCGGTTCCTCGCCGATGAGGAGACGGTCGCCCGCCTCGCGGCAAACGGCCAGATCGCCACGCAGTATGCGGATCTTTCCGGGCACGCCTCCGCGCGGATCGAGGATAACCCCAACGGCTCGGTCTGCGCGATCGAGGGGATCACCTCGCCGGACGGCAGGGTTCTCGGCAAGATGGGCCACAGCGAGCGCGTGGGAAAAGGCCTCTACCGCAACGTCCCCGGCAACTACGACATCCGCCTCTTTGAGGCGGCGGTCCGGTATTTCAGAGGATAAACAAAAAAAGACGGCGCAAGCCGCAAAAGGAGGAAAACATGGCATACCTTTCGGACATCGAGATCGCACAGCGCTGCGAGATGCAGCCGATCTCGGAGGTGGCGCGCACCGCCCATGTGGAGGAGCGGTATCTGGAGCATTACGGCAGGTACAAGGCAAAGGTCGATCTCTCGCTGCTGCGGGACGCGGCGGATAAGAAGGACGGGAAGCTGATTCTCGTTACCGCGATCACGCCCACCCCGGCGGGGGAAGGGAAGACCACCACCACCATCGGCCTCGCGGACGGACTCAAGCGGATCGGCAAGGACGTGACCGTCGCGCTGCGCGAGCCCTCGCTCGGACCGGTGTTCGGGATCAAGGGCGGCGCCGCCGGCGGCGGCTACGCGCAGGTCGTCCCGATGGAGGATATCAACCTCCACTTCACCGGGGACTTCCACGCCATCGGCGCGGCGAACAACCTCCTCGCGGCGATGCTCGACAACCATATCCAGCAAGGCAACGCCCTCGATATCGACGTCCGCCGCATCACCTGGAAGCGCTGCGTGGATATGAACGACCGTCAGCTCCGCTTCATCGTGGACGGTATGGGCGGCAAGGCGAACGGCGTCCCGCGCGAGGACGGCTTTGACATCACCGTCGCGTCGGAGATCATGGCGGTCCTCTGCCTCTCCACCTCGATCACCGACCTCAAGGAGCGCCTCTCTCGCATCATCGTCGGCTACAACCGCTCGGACGAGCCGGTCACCTGTGGCCAGCTCAAGGCGGCGGGCGCGATGGCGGCTCTCCTCAAGGACGCCTTGAAGCCGAACCTCGTCCAGACGCTCGAGGGCACCCCCGCGTTCGTGCACGGCGGACCGTTCGCCAACATCGCCCACGGCTGCAACTCGGTCATGGCGACGCGGATGGCGCTCAAGATGGGCGATTACACCGTCACCGAGGCGGGCTTCGGCGCCGACCTCGGCGCGGAAAAGTTCCTCGATATCAAGTGCCGGATGGCGGGTCTCACGCCGGACGCCGTCGTCATCGTGGCGACCGTCCGCGCGCTGAAGATGCACGGCGGGCTCGATAAAAAGGAGCTGGCGACCGAGGATCTCGGTGCGCTCGAGCGCGGCATCCCCAACCTCCTGCGCCACGTCTCGAATATCAAAAACGTCTACCGTCTCCCCTGCGTCGTGGCGGTCAACCGCTTCCCGACCGATACCGACCGGGAGATCGACTTCATCATCGAAAAGTGCCGCGCCCTCGGCGTCAACACCGTCCTCTCCACCGTCTGGGCGGAGGGCGGCAAGGGGGGCGAAGCGCTCGCCCGCGAGGTCGTCCGCCTCTGCGAGGAGGAGAAGGGCGATTTCCGCTTCTCCTACGAGTCGGATCTCCCGATCACGGAGAAGATCGACGCGGTCGTAAAGAAGATCTACGGCGGCAAGGGCACGATCTTCACCCCGGAGGCGAAAAAGCAGATCGCCCGCCTCGAGGAGCTCGGCTTCGGCTCCTGCCCCGTCTGCATCGCCAAAACGCAATACAGCTTCTCCGACGATCCGAAAAAGCTCGGCGCGCCGGAGGACTTTGAGGTCACCGTCCGCAGCGTCAAGGTCTCCGCGGGCGCGGGCTTCATCGTCGTCCTCACCGGCGACATCCTCACGATGCCCGGCCTGCCGAAATCCCCCGCCGCCGAACGCATCGACGTCGACGAGAACGGTAAAATCTCCGGGCTGTTCTGAGCTGACCTGCAAACAGAAAACTCCCGAGCCGGACGGCTCGGGAGTTTTCTGTTTTCGTTATTTCTTTTTCCTCGCCAACACGACGATCACGGCGGCCTCGGCCACGATTACGACGGCGGCGATGATCAGAAGTACGACGAGCGTTTTGCTGCCCGTCTCCGTTTTATCCTCAGGCGCCGGCTCCGTGTCGGAATCGGCGGGAGCGGCGGCTGTATCAGCCGGCGCGGCGCCGGTGTCGACGGGCTTGTCCGTTTCCTCGGGCGTCTGCGTTGAGACCGGTTCCGTCGTGACCGGCTCCGTCACCTGCGGCGTTTTACCGGCGAAAAGATCTACTACCGCGAGCTGACCGAGCGAGGAGACCTCGCAGATCACGGTCTTTCCGTCCTCGGAGAGAGTGGCAGGGATCTTGGTCGCGGCGCCGTCCTCGCCGATGAGGTAGAGCGCCGTGTTCCCGGAATATCCCTCCGGGACAGGCACTGTGACGGTAACGGGTTTTGCGGGCTGTACCGATGTGCCGCTTTGCGTCGCGGCAAGGTCAAGAACTGTAAACTTTGCAGACAGATCCGAAAGCGCGGCTTTTATGCGATCATAGTCCCCGGATCCTTCCCCGACCGTTTTGGCGGAAAACTCGGTCCCGGCGGGAAACGCTCCTTTTTCCGTCTTTACCTCGATGCCGGTCACGGTGTCAACAGCGCGGCAGGGGATGACCTGATCCGTCGTTTTGCCGCAGCGTTTGCACTTGCCCTGCATCAGACCGGTCTCGCTCAGCGTCGGCTCTTTGACGATCTTCGGCTCCTCAAAATCATGCCCGAGCGCGGCGGTCGCGCGCGTCTGTTTTTCCTTGCAGCGGGAGCAGGTGCTGGTCTCCTCTCCGCCGTGCTCGCAGTCTGCTTTTTTTGTTACCGTCCACGCGCCGTAGCTGTGCCCGAGGGCGGGGACGGACTGGGTCGTTTTCTTTCCGCAGCGCGAGCAGCTCCCCGTCTCCTCGCCCGTCTGCGTGCAGGTCGGCTGCTTCGTCACCGTCGGCGTGGAGAAGTTATGTCCCAGCGCCGCGACGCTGCGGTTTTCGCTCTGCTTGCACCGGGAGCAGGTGCGCGTTTCCGTCCCGGCTGCTTCACAGGTCGGCGCTTTGCTTTGCGTCCACGCGCTCCAGTTGTGCCCCGTGGCGGCAATGGAACGGCTTTCTGTTGCTTTGCATGTAGAGCAGGTGCGGGTCTCGCTCCCCTCGGCGGTACAGGTTGGCTGCTTTGTCGCCGTATAGGATCCCCACGTATGCCCTTTTGCCGCGACGTCCCGCGTTTCCTCGGCGCCGCAAGCGGAGCAGGTACGGGTCTCCGTGCCTTTTGCCGTGCAGGTCGCCGCTTTTGTCTGCGTCCATGCGCCGTAGCTGTGCTGATTGCATGCTATCGCTAATTCTGCGGCGGGGTTTACCGTGTCGTATCCCTCTGCCTGTATTTCGCATGTGACGCTGTATTTTGCCGGTTTTGCGGCGGCTTTCGCTTTCAGGACAAAACGGAAGACGTCTCCGTTAAAGGCGGTCGGGCTCGTGTAAGCAATGACCGCGCACCCGTCGGAAAAGTCCGCGAGCATCGACCCGCTCACAAGCCACTCGCCGGACACAAGCTCGAACGTACCGGTATCATAGGACGGGATGATCCCGAGCGAAGCGGTACTGCAGCCCGATATCTTAACTGTAACGGTAACGGTTTCTCCGGCACGGATCCCGCCTGCGGAAAAACCGAGCGAGGCCGTCGGCGCGGCGGCGGATACGGAAACGGAAAACACGGGCAATAAACAAAGTAGAAATGCCGAAATCAACAGAATCTTTTTCATCATTTAGAATGCTCCGATTTGATTCTTTCATTTTATTATTAAGAATAAGAAGTTATTGTTCCATCACTGCAATTGACGCTGAATGCTCTCCCGGAGGTTTTCGTATAGATTGTTTTCCATTGTGCTTTCGTGCCGGAATAGTTTACGCATGTTAATCCGGTGCAACCAGAGAAAGCATTGTCGCGAATGCTCGTTACATTATCGGAGATTGTTGCGTTTGTTAATCCGGTGCAATTGCGAAAAGCCTCCGAGCCAATGCTCATTACACTGTTGGGGATAGTTATACGTGTTAGGAAAGTATGGTTGTAGAAAGCAGATTCATATATCACTTTCGTATTACTGTTAATTGTTTCTGTATTGCTTGCGGCTTTTACAAGAACAACATACGGGTTTTCAGCGTTTCCAAGATAATCGCCACCGTCGTATTTATCATAAACAAGCTTTGAACAGCCGGAGAAAGCGCCATTGCCGATACTCGTCACGCCGTTTCCGACAGTTACGTTTGTTAAGCTGGTACAATCGCAAAAAGCTTCTTGGCCAATACTTGTTACACTGTTTGGTATTATTATATTAGTCAATTCAGCACAATAATCGAAAGCTCTCATGCCGATACTTGCCACACTGTCGGGAATTTTTACGCTCACTAGCTTTTTGCAGTTTTGGAAAGTACCAGGTTTGATGGTTGTCACGCCGGTTCCGATTATTGCGCTTGTTAATCCGGTGCAATTGCGAAAAGCCTCTGAGCCAATGCTCGTTACACTATCGGGGATCGTTATGCTTTTCAGAGCGGTGCAATTGGAGAAAGCAGACGTATATATCGCTTTTGTATTACTATTGATCGTTTTTGTGGTGTTTGCGGCTTTTACAAGAACAACATACGGGTTTTCAGCGTTTCCAAGATAATCGCCTCCGTCGTATTTATCACAAACAAGCTTTGAACAGCCATAGAAAGCATAATCGCCAAAGCTTGTTACACTATCGGGGATGATTATGCTCGTTAGTCCGGTGCAACCGGAGAAAGCGGAATCGCCAAAACTTGTTACACTATCGGGGATGATTATGCTCGTTAGTCCGGTGCAACCGGAGAAAGCAGAATCGCCAAAACTTGTTACACTATCGGGGATGATTATGCTCGTTAGTCCGGCACAACTGGAGAAAGCGTAATCGCCGATACTCGTTACACTGTCGGGGATAATAATCTCTGCCAATCTGGTACAGTTACAGAAAGCGAAATCGCGAATGCTCGTTACATTATCGGAGATTGTTGCGTTTGTTAATCCGGTGCAATTGCGAAAAGCCTCCGAGCCAATGCTCGTTACATTGTCGGGGATTGTTAGGATTGTTAGAGAAGTGCAGTTGTAGAAAGCCTTTTTACCGATGTTCGTCACGCCGCTTCCGATCGTTGCGCTTGTTAAGCTGGTACAATCGCGAAAAGCTTCTTGGCCAATGCTTGTTACGCTGTCGGAAATTGTTATACTTGTTAGTGAGGCGCAATTCCGAAAAGCATAATCGCCGATACTCGTCACGCCGTTTCCGACAGTTACGCTTGTTAAGCTGGTGCAATCGCGAAAAGCTTGGCCAATGCTTGTCACGTTGTCAGGGATTGTTATGTTTGTCAGAGCGGTGCAGCCGGAGAAAGCATAAGAACATATCACTTTTGTATTATGGTTGATTGCTTTTGTGCTACTTGCGACCCTTACAAGAATAGTATACGGATTTTTATCGTTCCCAAGATAATTGCCTCCGTCATATTCATTGTAGGCAAGCGTTGGGAGACCGGAGAAAGCGTAATCGCCGATACTCGTTACACTGTCGGGGATAATAATCTCTGCCAATCTGGTACAGTTATAGAAAGCGACATCGCCAATGCTCGTTACACTGTCTGGGATTGTTATGCTTGTCAGTGAGGCGCAATTCCGGAAAGCAGAATCGTCGATACGCACCACGCCGTTTCCGATTGTTGCGCTTGTTAAGCCGGTGCAATTGAGAAAAGCCGCTGAGCCAATGCTCGTTACATTGTTGCCTATTTTTACGCTGATTAAATCAGAAAGGTCTTTAAAAGCTTTATCAGGTATAGGATCACTGCCAGTAATACTAATTGTTTTTAACTGTTTCGAGTCTATTATTGATATTATTTGCATTCGAGCAGTTAAATCAATTATATTCTTGCAATTAGTGAAGGCATTTTCGCCAATGCTTGTTACACTGTCGGGAATCGTTATGCTTGTTAGAGAGGTGCAACCGGAGAAAGCGTAATTGCCGATACTTGTTACACTATTGGGGATAGTTATGCTTGTCAGTGAGGTGCAACCGGAGAAAGCGTCAACGCCGATGTTCGTTACACTGTTAGGGATCTTTATGCTTGTCAGAGCAGTGCAGCCACTGAAAGCGTAATTGCCTATACTTGTTACACTGTCAGGAATGATAATACTTGTTATCTTTTTACATCCGCGGAAAGTGGAATTAGCTATGCTTGTTACGTTATTTCCAATAGAAACGGCTGCCAATCTGGTACAGTTATAGAAAGCGTAACTGCCCATCTTTGTTACGCTATCAGGAATGGCGATGCTTCTTAGTTCGACACAACCAGAGAAAGTGTAACTACCTATACTCTTTACACTGTCGGAAAGCATGATACTTGTTATCTTTGTGCATCCGTGGAAAGCATAACTGCCTATGTTTATTACGCTGTTGGGGATAGTAATGTTGTTTAGTCCGGTGTCGCCATAGAAAGCATAATCGCCTATGCTTGTTACGCTATCGGGAATGGCGATATTTGTTAGTCCGGCGCAACCGTAAAAAGCGTAACTGGCTATACCGGTTATGCTTTTTCCGACAGAGACATTTGTTAGTCCGGTACAATGATAGAAAGCGTAACTGCCCATCTTTGTTACGCTATCAGGAATGGCGATGCTTGTTAGTTCGACACAACCAGAGAAAGCATAATCGCCTATACTTGTTACACTATCGGGAATGGTGATGCTCGTTAATTTGGCGCAACCGTAAAAAGCGTAACTGGCTATACCAGTTATGCTATTTCCGACAGAGACGGTTGTTAATTCGGTACAGTTATAGAAAGCGTAACTGCCCATCTTTGTTACGCTATCAGGAATGGCGATACTTGTTAGTCCGGTACACCCATAGAAAGCATAATCGCCTATGCTTGTTACACTATCAGGAATGGTGATGCTCGTTAATCTGGCGCAGTCAGAAAAAGCCTTGTTGCATATCCTTTTTGTGCTACTGTTGATGAGTTTTGTGTAACTTCCTGCTTTTACCAAGGCTAAATATGGATTTGTGCTATTCCCGAGGTAATCGGCTCCGTCAAAACTGTAGTATATGAGGTTATTGCAACCTGAAAACGCATCCGCGTTTATGCCCGGCACGTTGTTCCCTAAGGTGACATTTGTTAATCCTGTACAATTGCTGAAAGACTCAGCTTCTATATTTGTTTCACCGCCCAAAAAAACTACCGAGGTTAACCCCGTACAGCCATAGAAAGCATTTTTTTCTATACTTTTCATGCTGTTGGGGATCGTTATGCTCGTTAGAGCAGTGCAGTTGTAGAAAGCACCATAGCCGATGTTTGTTACGCTGTCTGGGATTGTTATATTTGTCAAAGCGGTGCAGGCGTTGAAGGCATAAGCGCTAATGTTTGTTACGCCTTTTTCAATTGTTACACTCGCCAGCTTTGTGCAGCCGGAGAAAGCACCATAGCCGATGTCTGTTACACTATCTGGAATACTGATACTTGTCAATCCCTTGCAAGCTCGAAACGCTGATTTTCCTATTGTGGTTAGACCTCTCGAAAAAAAGATCGTTGTTAAATCCGAGCAGCCATCGAAAGCGCCCTCTTCTATGCTTTTCACGCTATTAGGAATCGTTAAACTTGAAAAACGCTTGTTGGATTTAATCCTGTCATACGTTATTGTTGTAACGCCATCAGGAATTGCAAAATGCAACAAGTATTTTTTTGGAAACAGTGTGTGTCGGAGCAATAGAATCGCGTCTCCACTATCTTGTTTCCCGTCGTTATTAAAATCGATGGGTTGATTTACCGGAAATCTGTCCCCAAATAGAGTATGACGCAGCAATAGAATTGCGTCAGCACTGTTGATATCACGATCATCGTTCAAGTCTGCAAAAATATAACCCAAAGATGATTCATTGGCATATATGGTGTTATTGATACCAATAAGTATAACAAAGAACACAAACGAAATAAGAAAATAGAAAAGCGGTTTTCTTTTATTAAACATACCATTATTCCTTTTTCTCAAAGAATTCTTTAGAGTTTTTCACGCTGCGAGCCTGTACTAAATGGTCATAACCAAATACCAATAGAGTTCTATTGATTTCTTCAATAGTTGCTTTGCAATCAGGTGCTAGTGTAATACTGTTAATCATATCCGGGCAGAAATGAATAAAGCAACTTGTTCGCAAAGGATAACTTGAATTTGGCTGTACATCCATTTTTACCTCGCTAGGGAAAGATAGATTCTTGTTCTGGTATTCATTAAATATCAAAGGAATTGAGATACGCCATTCCGCTTCATTTTCCCAAAAAGATGATTTTGCGAAAGGAGCTTTTTCAAAAATGTTCGGGAAAGAATCTGTGACTAATTGATCGTTTTTGCATTCTTCTTTGATGAAAGTATCGATAGAGTTTAAATCAAAGTATTTCACTTTACCCAAAAGAGCGCTTGGACAATTATCGTTTGAATTGTAAATAATTTTGTTCTGAAACACTTGTATATGTTTTACCCAATCCATAAGTTTAGCTGTGTTGAATCCTATGCACACTCCGCCTTTTGCATAAGAATTCCACATGTATGGCGAGTTCTCTTTTTCTGAAAAACAAATGACGAGAAATATAGTGTTTTCAATTTGGTTTTTCGTAATGTGTGAAGCCGTAATGTGGGCGAAAGTGTTTTCAGCGTAAGTGTTTACATATGAAATGTATTTATCCAAAAGTAATTTGATTTCTTCGCGATCATTTGATTTTGTGATTTCTGATAATTGAAGCGTTCGGCTTTTTAAGATTTCAATAAGTGTTTCCAAAGAGCAATAATGGTAAAGCGTGTTGTTTTCCATCGTCGTATTCTCCTGTATTATACATAATCTGCATTATGTTGCTTTCTTTGAACCCGCCTGCATAACAACCGCCGTGCAAAGCAGAAAAAAGCAACAGAAAACAAAGCCTTGTGACGCTCTCAAAAAGAAAATCGCTCAAAAGGCTGTTTTTACTGTGCTCAGAATTGAAAATTGAATGGAGCTATTGCGGGGGTTTCGGTTTTATAGTTGACTTTTTTGGACCGGGATGCTATAATTGTGGCGTTGCTGTGGAGCGTTTGTTCCCCGTTAGCAACATAATGCAGATTCTGTTCTATTGCCGCCGCGGGCGGCTTTTTTCGTTTGCTTTCCGCGGCCGGGGACGCTATAGGATAAGACGCATCCGTTCCATCCGGCGGCGGTGCTCCGCACCGGTGGAGATGATATAGATGCGTGTGGTGTTGATGCTGCTATGCCCGAGAATGTCGGCGAGCTTGACGATGTCCTTTTCCAATCCGTAAAAGACGCGGGCAAAGAGATGCCGCAGATTGTGGGGGAAGACCTTGCGCGGGTCCACCTGCGCAAGTGCGCAAAGCGCCTTCATCTCCCGCCAGACCGTCGTCCGGCTGATCGGCTTTCCGCCGCGCGTGATAAAGATACAGCCCGCCGTGATCCCATGCTCCGCCGCATAGCGGAGCAGCTTTTTTTGCAGATCCCGCACAAGAAAGACCGTGCGGGTCTTCCCTTTGCAGGAGACGGTCGCCTCTCCTGTCCGCACGGCCTCCGCCGTGATAAAAGGCAGCTCGCTTACGCGGATCCCTGTTCCGCAAATCGTCTGCAGGATCAGGGAGAGGCGGTCGTTGCGCCTCGCTTTTGCCGCGCGGACAAGGCGCTCGTACTCCTCCCGCGTCAGTTCCTTTTCCTCCGGGCAGAAGATCTGCTGCTGGACTTTGATCGTTTTCAATTTCAGGTCGTGCCAACCGAGAAACGCGAACAGACTGTTGAGGCTTGCCAGCATCGAATTGACGCTCCGCACGGCGTAGCCGTCGCGCTTCAGTTGGTTTTTGTAGGCGACGGCGACCTCTTTTGTGACCGCGCCGCCGTCTGCAAACGCCGCAAACGCCTCCGCGTCCCTCTCGTACTTTTCGACCGTCGCGGCGCTGCGTTCCTCCCGGAGCAGCGATTTTCGGAACGCAGTCAGGCGCGGTTTTGTCAGGATGCGTTGTTCCATTTTTTCTCCTTTCGTATAAAAAACGGCGCGATCGTTCAGATCGCGCTGTTTCAGGTATGGTTACCCGCTGAGCGGGCTTTCAGGGCGGCGGAAGCCGCACCCCTTCGAGGGCGAGGAGGGCTTCTTTTCGCGCGACGCCCCAGGCGTAGCCGGTGAGGGCGCCGGAGGCGCCGAGGACCCGGTGGCAGGGGTAAAAGAGGGCGACGGGGTTTGCCCCGACCGCCTGCCCGACGGCGCGGGCGGAGGTCCTCCGCCCGGTCACGGCGGCATAGCGGCGCGCTAGGGCGCCGTAGCTCACCGTCTCTCCGTAAGGGATCTCTGCAAGCAGCGCCCACACCGCCCGCCGGAACGCCGTTCCCGCCGGGGCGAGCGGCGGCGTCTCCCCCGGGTCCTCCCCCGCAAAATAGCGCTCAAGCCACCGGAGGGCGGCGTCAAGGACGGGGGAGCGGTCGGAGAAGCGCGGCGCCTCCTCGGTAAACCGCGCGGAGAGGAGAGCGTCCCCTTCGCTCTCCAGCCGCAGCACGCCGAGCGGGGTCTTAACGTCTTTTTTCATACCGTTCTCCCTCCGTTTTTATGTTGTATCACATATTTTCCGCGGGGAAGCGGATCATGCCGTTTTGTATTTTCCTTTCCCCCGTTATTTCAGATCCGTGATCCGGATCGAGTAGATATCTTCAAACCAGACGCGCTCGTCGCCGAGCTTCAGATACCGGGATACCGGATCCACGCCGGTGACGGCGCCGCGCTTTACGACGTCGTGAAAGGCGCAATAGCAGAAGATCTCCACCTTCATCCCGCGCTCCAGCCGGCTGATGACAGCCGAATTCCGCTCCACCGTCTCCTCGGAGATTTCGCGCTTTTCCACCCGGCAGTGCCGTTCCTCCCGGTCCCGCAGGGCCTCCTGCAGTCCCTTCATCGCGTCGAAGGGCGCGAACTGTTTAGCTCTTTCGCCTCTTGTCATCATATCCGGCTCTGTGTCCTCCTATAAACCCGTTCCGTTCCCGCTGCGTTCCTTCCGGCATGTAGTTTATCCCGTTGAGCACCGCGTTTTTGCCGAACTTCTCGTTGATGCCGATCACCGCGTGCTGCAGAGTCCGTTCCTTATCCACCGCCGCGAAATCGGTAAACAGATTATATCCTTCGCACCCTTCGTCGCAGACGTTCTCAAAGGCGATCCCGAGGCGCCGGATCGGCGTGGACGGATCCGTTGTCTTATCGTAGAGCGCCATCGCCGCTTCGACCAGAAACGACGCAAGATTGGTCGTGGCGTCCAGCCTGGCGCCGCCCTTGGTGGGCGGGCGTTCGTCGCGCGTGTACCCGACGAAGATCGCCACCTTGCCGGTGATGACTTTCCGTTTCATCAGTTCCGCCGCGCCGTTGAGCGCCATCTCGCGCATCACGGTCCGCGCCTCCCCAAACGAGTAGTCCCGCGGCAGGATCTGCGAAAAGGATACCGATTTTGTTTTGCTCCGGTAGTTCTTGATATCGGAGATCCGGCAGCTTTCGCGTCCCCACGCGTGATCGACGAGAAGCTCCGCGTCTTTTCCGAAAACCTTATATACGAGCGCCGTGTCCATCTGCGTCACGCCGCGCATATCGTACACGCCGTACCGCTCCAGCCTGCGCGCCGTGCCCGCCGCCACCATCCAGAAGTCCGTGATGGGGCGGTGATCCCAGAGCGTCTCCCGGTATAAGGCTTCGTCCAGATACCCGACGTGGTCTCTGGCGTGCTTTGCCGTGATGTCGAGCGCGATCTTCGCAAGGTAGAGGTTCGTGCCGATCCCCGCCGTCGAGGGGATCCGGTACCGGTCGGCGATCTCGTTCATGAGGAACCGGGCGAGCCCGAACTTGTCCATACCGCGGTAGGGAAGGTACGGGGTCACGTCGATAAACGCCTCGTCGATGCTGTAAACGTGGATGTCCTGCCGGTCAAAATGATCCAGATACAGCGAGTAAATGTCCGCCGCGTACTCGATATACAGCGCCATCCGGGGCGGGGCGACCTCGTATCGGACGTTTCCCGGGATGTCCGACAGTCTGCAGCGGTTTTTGATCCCCTGCGCCTTCATCTTCGGGGTGATCGCAAGACACAGGGCGTTTTTTCCGCGCGAGAGATCCGCGACGACGAGATTGGTCTCAAACGGATTGTATCCGCGCTCCGCGCACTCGACCGACGCGTAAAACGTCTTCATATCGATGCAGTAGTAGGTGCGTTGCTTTTCCATAGCGGGCCGCTCCGCTTACCTCAGATCCTTCAGTACCTTTACCGCCACGCCCTGGATCTCGCAGTGACCGACGATGATATCGTCCATCCGGGCGTTTTCGGGATGCAGGCGGACGCGATGCTTCCGCGGCTCCGGATAAAACCGTTTCAGCGTCGCTTCGTCGTCGATGAGCGCCACGACGATCTGCCCTTCGTCCGCTGTGTTCTGCTGCCGGATCAGGACGAGATCGCCGTCCTCGATGCCCGCTTCGATCATCGAATCGCCGCAGGCGCGGAGAAGGAAGAAATTGCCTTGACCGAACAGCGAGACGGGGAGGCGGACGTATTCTTCGATGTTTTCCTCGGCGAACTTCGGGATCCCGCAGGCGATGCCGGCAAGAACCGGCACGCGGACCGCCTGCGACCGGACGTTCGCCGGGGCGGCGCACCGGCGGGCGGGTCTGTCTAACTCCCCCCGCTCGACCATCGCGTTCATATACCGGTAGACGCTGGTCTGCGCGATGCCGGTTTCCTCCGCGATCTCGGAGAGGGAAGGGGAGTAACCGCGCCTGTCGATATAATCGCTGATGAATTTTTTGATTTCGGCAAATCTTGCCGCGCTCATGGTTTTCATAACCCCGCCTCCATAACGGAAGTTAATTTCCGTTTACGTTTTTTATTATACGCACGGCCGGGGGCTTTGTCAAGAGGGTGGAAGAGATTTCCGTTATCACGTCCGCAAAGGCCGGTTTTAAAACGGGGGGCACCGCGCGGGCGCTCCCGCATATACTGAAAGGGAGAACGCAAAAGGAGAAAAACGATGAAACTCAACAAAAGCGGCGTCGACCGCCTCCTCAAGATGGACGATAAAATGCTCTGGACCTTCATCCGCACGGTGGCGGCGCAATCGGGCGCCGAGCTGCCGGAGACGGTCTCCCCCGAGGAGATGGCGCGCCTGCGGCAGGCGGCGGGCCTTGCCACCGATAAGGACCTCGCCGCGCTGACCGAGTATCTGAAAAAGGCCGGCGGGCAAAAATGACCCCCGGCGAGGAGAAACGCCCGGATCTTGCCGCCGTCCTCGGCGAGCTGCTCGGCGGGAAGGGGAAGGAAGAGGCGGCGCCGGAAAAAGAGCCGGAGCCGCAGCCGGAGCCGGGAGAGGCGCCGCCGCGGACGGCGGAGGCGGAGCCCGCCTCCGCCCCGCCCGCGGGAGGGGAGGCGGGCGGCGGGGATAACGGGGACGCGCCGGCGCTCGCCGGGCTTTTATCCAACCCGGAGCTTTTGCGGATGCTCCCCGTCGTCCTCTCGCTCGTGACTTCTCTCGGCGGCGGGGCGCCGCAAAAGAGCGCGCTCCCCGCCGCCCCGAAAAGCGAAGGGGAGAAGCGCGCGGCGCTGCTGCGCGCCGTCAAGCCCTACCTCTCACCGGAGCGGGCGGACGCCGTGGAGATCGTTTTGAAGGTCACGGAGCTGATCGATCTGCTCAAATAGGGAAAGGAGCGTTTTATGTATAAACAGCGCGTCCGCCCGGACGGCGGGATCCCGCCGGGCTACAGCGGCTGGACGGCGATCCGGGACCGCCCCTGCCCGGATCCGCCGCCCGGTCCGCCTCCGCCCGCGCGTCCGGGCGCCGGCGCCCCGGAGAGGGAGAAAGCCCCCTGCCGGTGCGAAAAACGCTCCCCGCTCCCCTTTTTTGCGGACAGCGGGGATCTTATCCTTGCGGCGGCGCTGGTCATCCTCCTCTTCTGCGGAGAGCAGAAGCCGGATCTCCTCACCCTCGGGGCGATCCTCGTCCTCTTTTTGCTGCGATAAAAAAATCGCCGTGCGGCCGCACGGCGATTTTTTCCGTTTTCAGTTGTCGCGGGCGGACTCAAAGAAGGAGTTGATGCGGTCAATGTCCTTTTGGGTCGCCTGCTCATAGGAGGCGTACATCGAGGCAAAGTCGGTGGACTTGTTGGCAAGCAGCTTGCCGACCTGGGTGCTCATTTGGCCGACGCGGTAGAAGAGCCCGAGGTCGTAGATGCGGTTCGCAAAGATGATGTCGAGCGTCTCGGCGCTGTCGGGATCCTGGACGTTTTTGCCCTTCAGGGTCTTTTCGTAGTAGGCGGGGGTGACGATCTCCTTGGAGTAGTAGGCGAGCGCCTCGGTGATCGCGCCGCTCTTCTCCTCGTCCGCGCAGTCCGCGGGGATCGCGTACATCGTCGCCTGATAGCCGGCAAGGCCGCAGTAGTAGCGGTCCTGGTCCTCCGTCAGCTTGGGCATCGGCAGGATACCGTACTCCAGATCGCCGTCACGGAAGAGGGGGAGAGCCTTGAGGTATTCCAGGAGGAAGAGAGACTGGCTGCTCTCAAACATCTCGGGCCAGGTCTTGCCCTTGTCCATATGCTGGAAGTTGATGACCGACTGATCCTGGCAGAGCGAGATGAACTTCTCCACGACGGAGACGGTCTGCTCGTTGTTCAGCGTGAGGGTGAGCTGGTCGTCCTTGATCGCGGCGATGGTGTTGCCCGACGCGTTGATCATCGCGGTCATCATCGCGTCCCAGACGATCATTCCGTATTTGTCGGCGGAGGTGAGCTTGTCGTCGCCGTCCAGATCCTCGCTGACGGTCTTGCACATGTCGGCGAGGACGTCGATCGTCCACTTGCCCTCGCGGGAGAGCTTGTAGACGTCCTCGAGCTTCTTTTCCGCGTGGATCGTCTTGTTGAAGATCACGCCGAAGGTGTACTCCTTGTCGGCGTAAGAGATATCGCCGGTGGTGTAGAAGGTCTGTCCGTAGATGCTGGTATCGGCGGTCGCGTTCTGGTCCCACCAGGAGTTTTTCAGGTTGACGTAGGGCGCCTTCTGCAGATCGAGGAAGTAGCCCTGATAGGCGAGAGCGCTCGTGTCGAACACGCCCATCAGCGCGCCGTCGTACGCCGCGTCGCCGGAGGCGCGGTTTTTGGTGAGATAGGATGCGCCGGAGGCGCCGCTTTTGAAGAAGTCGGTCGTCGTGAGGCTGACGCCGTATGTGTCCTCCACCTTGGCGTTGCGGCGGTAGATCGCATCGTCCATCACAAGCGCGGAGTCCTCCGCGTAGATAAAGGGGTTGATGCCGTTATCCATCCAGGCGGTGCAGAGGATGTTGAAGGTCGAATCGTTGAACTTCAGATCGCCCGGAACAGCGAAGGCGTCGCTGCCGGTGGTCGCCTCGGGCGCCGCAGCGCTTTCAGAGCCCTGAGGGGCCGATGTCGTGACCGCGGGGGTGTTTGTGTTGGCGCAGGAGACAAAAAGGGTCGAGACGGCAAGCAGGAGGGCAAGACAGATCAGGATGTTTTTTTTCATGATTTCTCCTTTCGTGGATCGTTGGTTTCTCGGGATTTTGTAAAACCGGTGAAAAATGTAAACAGAAATGAAAAAAAGGACTTTACAACTTCCGTAACTTATGTTAAGATAAATTCAAAGAAAAAACAATGCAAATATTCTGCGGATTGTTACAAAAATCCCAACTTGAGGTAAGGAAAATGCTGGAAAACGCGTTTTCGCACCCCCTGGTTTCCAAAAAAAACGCGCCGGCGGACGAGGTTTATTATATCAGTTGTATGCCCTATTCGCCCGGCGTCCCCTTTTTTATGGAAAGCATCGGCGTCACCAACCCAAACCCCGATTACCGCATCGAGCGGTTCCGGCAGGGGGTGGGGCGGTTCGGCATTTTCGTCTTTGAGTACGTCCTCGAGGGCAGGGGATACGTCGAGTGCGACGGGATCCGGTACACGGTGGAGGCGGGCGACTTCTATTTCCTCGGCAGGAACGCCTCGCACATCTATTACACCGACCGTTCCGCCCCGTACAAAAAGATCTGGTTCAACGTCCGCGGCAGGCTGATCGACAAGCTCCTCGAGGCGTACGGCATCACAAGCCAGGTCGTGATCTGCCGCATGGACGTCTATCCGATCTTCGAGGAGATCCGGCAGATCTATCTTTCCTCCGGGGAGGCGGATTTTGCGGAGCGCAACTACCGCGCCGCGCTGAAGGTGACGGAGCTGATCGGCAAGATGGACCGCCATCTGCGCGACTCGGTCGATAAGGTGGACCTCCCGATGCGGGTGAAGATCTATATCGACAACAGCTGGGACTTTTCGATGACGGTGGAGCGGCTTGCGGAGCGCTTCCATCTCAACAGCAATTATATCACCTCGGTCTTTAAGCAGAAGTACGGCGTCACGCCGAAGCAGTATATGCTCTCCCGCAAGATCGACTGCGCGAAGGAGCTGCTCTCCGATCCGAACTGCGAGATCAAGGAGATCGCCGGGACGCTGTCCTTTTCCAGCGTATATCACTTTTCCAACACCTTCAAAAAGATCACGGGGGAGACGCCCAGCGCCTACCGCCGCCGCGCGTCCGAGCAGGCGGACTGAATCTGTCCTTTGCGGTCGGGGACCGTTAAAAATAAGAAAAAAGGAGAATCAAACATGAGCATTTTTGACAAACTGAAGGGAACTGTCAGCGACGTGGCGAAGGCGGCCCGCGAAGCCGTCGGATCCGGCAATCAGACGGAGACGATCGTGATCGGGAAGCTGCCGGAGAGCCTCGAGGAACTGAAAGCGCTGCCGGAAGCGGCGATGGACACTCCGTTCAAGACCGCGGCGCTCACCGTTTGCGCGCTTTGCGCCTATGCGGCGGATAAGGAGATCGGTATCTCGATGCTCGATTTCCTGCGCGGACCGGGCGGACCTCTCTCCGCGATGGAGAGGCAGTTCCTCAAAGACAGATTTGCGGATGAAAAGTTCTATGTTCCTTTTTCCTATTTTGAAGGAGCGACGCCGGAAAACGAATATGCTCCGGCAGAACCTTTTACTCTCAAGATCTCCTCGAATCCCTATTCCTTCCAGAACGAAGGGTACGCGACGCTGTGGATCCGCTCCGGCGGCGCCGACAGCCCGAGACAGGTCGATCTCCGGAAAGCCGGAACGGGCGTGTGGTATCTGCGCAACCATCAGGGCCTGACCCCCGATATCCGGAAGCCGAAATCTCTCGATCCCTGGGCGTAACACGCGCATGACCGTACGCCCCTTTGTCCTCGCCGACCGCGCGGCGGCAAAGCCGCTGGCGGACGAGCTGCACCGGCTCCATAGCGGGAACCGGCCGGACGTCTTCACCGGAGAGGAGCACCCTCTCTTTTCGGAGGAGGCGATCCGCGCCCGTCTCGCCGATCCCCGCGCGATCTTTCTCGCGGCGGAGGAGGACGGGACCGTGATCGGTTACTGCTTTGCCGAGGTGCGCCCCCGCACGGGGATGAAGGACGTTCCCGCTCTCTATATCGACGATCTGATCGTGGCGGAGCCTTTCCGCCGCCGCGGTGTCGCCCGCGCGCTCTTTGACGGGGCTCTCCGCCTCGCCCGGGAGCAGGGCGCGGTCCGCGTCGATCTGACGGTCTGGTCCTTCAACGGGGAGGCGGAGGCGTTTTACCGCTCGCTCGGGATGACGCCGCAGCGCACGGTCTACGAAAAAAAGCTCTGAAGCAAAAAAGGAGTCCCGCCGGACGGCGGGACTCCTTTTTTGTTCAGCGTTTGAAGAAGGAGAAGAGCCCTTTCTTTTCATAGGGCCTGCGGGAGATGCCCTTCAGCTCGTAGCCCGTTTCCCCGATGACGCGGCGGATCTCCTCGTCGGGGATATCCTCTTTTGCGAGGATCACCGTCTCGCCGTTTTTGCGGGAGGAGGAGACCTTATCCACGGGGAGGCGGGTACGGACGGCGTCGTTGATATGGGATTCGCACATCCCGCACATCATCCCCTCGATCTTCAGCGTGATCTCAATCATATTTTTTCTCCTTTTCTTTATCGAGCAGAAGAGCGGTCAGCTCTTCCGGCCTTTCGATCAGTACGGTTGCTCCGTGGCGGAAGAGAAAATCGCGGGAACGGAAGCCCCAGGTGACGGAGAGGCAGGGGACGCCGGCGTTCTCTGCCGTTTCGATATCGACGTCCGAGTCTCCGATATACACGGTCCCGCCCGGGGAGACGCCGAGGCGTTCCATCACGTCAAGGAGGGAGTCCGGCGCCGGCTTGCGGCGGATCCCCTCCCGCTCGCCGACGGCGGCGTCGAAGAGGGCGGGGAAGTAGCGGGAGGCGAGAGCCTTTACCGGTCCGTCCGCCTTGTTGGAGACGACGGCGGTGCGGATCCCCGCGCTCCTGAGCGTCCGGAGCGTCTCCGCGATCCCGGGGTAGGGCGCGGTCTTCTCGGCGCAGTGGGCGCCGTAATAGGAGAGGAAGTCGGCGTATACCGCGTCCGTTTTGCTTTGCTCCGTTCCCTTGGGGACCGCCCGCTCGATCAGGAGGCGGATCCCGTTGCCGACAAAGCGGCGTGTTTCCTCCCTTGTCCGCTCCGGCAGTCCGGCGCGCCGCAGGACGGCGGCGAGACTGTCCGAGAGATCGTCGAGCGTATCGAGGATCGTGCCGTCCAGGTCAAAGACGGCGGCTTGGATCTGTTTCATTCTGTCTTTCTCCGTTTTTCAGATGCGGTCAGGGGAGAGGAGGCGTTTCCTCCCGGAGCCGGAACCAGAAGTCGCTGCCCTTGCCCGGCTCGCTCGAGACGCCGTATGCGGCGCCGTGCTCCTCGAGGATCTCTTTGACGATCGAGAGACCGAGCCCGGAGCCGCCGACGCCGCGGCGGTGTTCGCCGCCCGTGTAGTAACGGTCCCAGATATGGGGCAGATCCTCCGCGCGGATCCCGTCGCCCGAGTCGATCACGTCGACCCGCACAAAGTCCCCGTCGCGCCGTTCGCGTACCAGGACGGTCTTGTCCTCGCCCGTATAGCTGATCGCGTTGCCGATCAGGTTGTACAGCACCTGCAGGATCCCCGTCCGGTCGGCGCAGACGGTATGCTCTCCGTCGCTCTCGAGGCGGATGGTGTAGCCCCTGCATTCGTTCAGCTTTTCAAAGCGCCCGGAGGTGCGGCGCAGCGCCTCGGAGAGGGAAAAGAACTCCGGCTTCGGCGTTCTGTGCCCGCTTTGCATCCGGGAGACCTCGATCAGGTCGTTTACAAGGGCGGTGAGCCTTTTTGTTTCGTCGATGATGACCTGCATATTCTCCGGCGTGTTCTCGCCGGGGATATCGCGCATCACCTCGCTGTATCCGGAGATCATCGTGAGGGGGGTGCGCAGATCGTGGGAGATGTTGGCGATCAGCTCCTTCTGCATCCGGTCGACCTTGGAGAGCTCGCGCTCCGCGTAGGTCAGCGTGCCGGAGAGCTCGTCGATCTCCCGGCATCCGCCGCCGCGGAAGATCGCGTCATACCGGCCGGCGGCGAGCAGGGAGGCGCTCTCCGAGAGGCCGACGATCGGCTTGGAGAGGCGGTGGGCGAGGATCGCCGCGACGGCGAGCGCGATCAGCACGGCAAGGACGGAGACGAGAGCAAGCTGGATCTTCAGGGTGTTTTTCACCGAGCCGACCGGCGTGAGCGCCGTGTCGAGCAGGATCAGCCGTTCTCCCCCCTCCCCGTCGGGAAAGAGCCCGGCGTATACCATCCGGGACATATCAAAGTAGCGTCCCGGCGCTTTTTCCTCCTGTCCGGGGGAGGTTTCCGCTCCCTTTCCCTTTTCCCCCGCCGTCGGCGCGAAGCCCAGAACAAAGGAGGAGACGACCGTTTTTTTCTCCTTCGTCTCCCGGTAGAGATCCTCGACGGAGGTCTTTCCGAGCCGGTGGATCAGACTGCCCGCGCTGATCTCGGAGGACGCGAGATCGGTGAGATCCCCGTCCAGTACCCGCACGCAGACGTTATATTCGAGCGCGGCGGTGTCACAGGCGGTCTGCAGGTCCTCCCCCTTCGCTTCCGCGATCTCGCTCCCCGCCCGGAGGAGGGAGTTTTTGGTGATAAAATAGTAAAAATCATCCAGAAAGACGACCTGAAAGATCCATAAAAACGCGAGAAGGAACGCAAGGAATCCCGCGAAAGAGAAAAAGAGCTTCCACTTCAGCGGGAGTCTGCGTTTCCGGCGTTTTTCTTTTTTCGTTTCTTCAGTCATGGCTCTCTTTCCCCGGATCGTCGAATCGGTATCCCATCCCGCGCAGCGTCGTGATGTACCCGGCGTAAGGGCCGAGCCGGCGGCGCAGCAGCTTGATATGCGTGTCAAGGGTCCGGTCCCCGCCGAAAAAGTCGTAGCCCCAAACCTCGGTGATCAGCTTCTCCCGGGAGAGGGCGATGTTGCGGTTCTTGATCAGATAAAAGAGCAGCTCGTACTCTTTGGGGGAGAGCTCCGCGCGCGTTCCATCCACCGAGACGGTGCGGGAGGTGAAGTTGACCTCCAGCCCCCCCTGCCGGTAGATCTCAAAGGCGGGCTTATCTTTCTGCCCGCGCTCCTCGCCCGAGCGGACGCGCTTTAAGATCGCGTCGATCCGCAGCATCAGTTCCTTCGGGGAGAAGGGTTTTACCACATAGTCGTCGATCCCCAGCTCAAAGCCGTTGATCCGGTCGTATTCCTCGCCGCGCGCGGAGAGCATCAGGATCGGCACGTCGGAAAAACGGCGGATCTCCCGGCAGGCGGAAAAACCGTCGAGCTCCGGCATCATGATGTCCATGATGACGATATCGTAGACGTTCTGCCGGCACATCCGCACGGCGGAGAGCCCGTCGGAAGCTTCGCTCACCGAGTGCCCCTCAAATTCCGCGTATTTGCGGATCAGCTCGCGGATCAGTTTTTCATCGTCGACAACGAGTATTTTGAACATAGCGACCTCGCACGGATATGGAGCGCCGGAGGCGGGAGAGACCGCCTCCGGTCGTTTTTGTTTTCAGGTCCCGGACTGAGCGGAAGCGGGGGTCTTTTCATAGAGAGTGACCGTCACGTCCACCGTGCGTCCGCTGCGCACGACCGTGACCTTGAGCTGGTCGCCCACCTTGTGTCCGTGCAGGGCGGCCTTGACGCCCGCGGCGGAGGAGACCTCGTGCCCGTCGACGGAGACGATGCGGTCGCCGCTCTTGAGCTCGGGGTTCAGCTCGGACGTCCTCACGTAGATGCCGGGGGTGCTGTAAGCGGAGAAGGGATTGGTGAAGATCGAGGAGGAGTCCACCTCGTAATAGGTGATCCCGAGATAAACGCGTCCGCGGACGTAGCCGTATTCGTTCAGCTCTTTCATCACTTCGACCGCGTCGTTGACGGGGATCGCAAAGCCGAGTCCCTCCACGTTGCTGCCGGTGGATTTTGCGTTGACGATGCCGATCAGCTCTCCGCCGAGGTTGAAGAGACCGCCGCCGGAGTTGCCGGGGTTGACCGCCGCGTTGGTCTGGAGCAGATTCATTGTTTCGCCGTCGATCTGGATCTCGCGGTCAAGGGCGCTGATGATGCCGTTGGTCACCGTTCCGCCGAGCGAGCCGAGCGGGTTGCCGATCGCGATGACCTCCTGCCCGACGACAAGGGCGGAGGAGTTGCCGAGAGTCGCCGCGGAAAGTCCGGTCGCGTCGATTTTCAGGAGGGCGATATCCGCCTGACTGTCCCCGCCGGTCACGGTCGCGCTGTAGCTCTTCCCGTCGGCGGCGCGGACGGTCACCGTGCTCGCGCCCTCGATGACGTGGTAGTTGGTGATGATGACGCCGTCTTCGGAGATGATGACGCCGCTGCCGGCGCCGCCGGTCACGTATTGGCCGTAGATCTGGCTGGTGCGGACCGTCTCGGTCGTGATCTCGACGACCGAGTCCTTGACCGCCGCGGCTACCTGAGCGTAGGTGCCCGTTTCCACAACGTCCTTGCCGTTATTGACGATGACGACGCTGGGCTTTACGTCGGAGGGGGTCGCCGTGTTGCCGGTCTCCTGCGTCTGATCCGCGGTCGTCTGATTGCCGGAGGGGGAGAGGGAACGCGCCAGAAGCGCGCCGCCGACGCCGCCTGCGGCGGAGAAGAGGATGCAGAGAGCGACAAGGAGGGCGATCAGCCCGGCGTTGCTCTTTTTCTTTTCTTTTTTCTGCTTTTCGGGCGCGGGCGCGGCGTAGGAATACTGCTGCCCGTACTGTCCCTGCTGCGCGTAAGGATTTTGCCGGGCGTAAGAGCTCTGCGCGTAAGGGTTTTGCCGGGCGTAGGAGTTTTGCGCGTAGGGGTTTTGCTGCGCGTAAGCGTTCTGCGCGTAGGGGTTTTGCTGCGCGTAGGGATTTTGCGCGTAGCCGGCTTCGGCGCCGCGGTAGGCGCCGTAGGCGTTGGTCGAGGGATCGACCCGGCTGCCCGCGTAATGGTATTCTACGCGCGCGCCGCTCTGGGGAGCGCTTTGGGGCGCGCTCTGGGGAGCGCTTTGGGGCGCGCTCTGGGGAGCCGCCTGTTCCGTCGCGGTCTGCTCGCTTTCGGCAGCGGCGTTTTCGTTCGTCCCGTTCTCCGGGGCGCCGTTCTCGTTTTCAGGGGGGAAGGTATAATCTGCCATCTCAATGACCTCCTTGGCTTATTTTCGCCTTCAGTTTACCCCGGGAATGTGAAAACTGTATGAAGGAAAGGGGGAAAACGTCTGAATTTCAGAGAGAAGAGTTTGCCTTTTTCTTCCTCTCTTCGTCAAGATAGGATTGGAGGATCAGCTCGGCGGCGAGCGTGTCTACCACTTTCTTCCGCTTTTTTCTGCGGACGTCGACTTCGGAGAGGATGCCGTGCGCCTCGACCGTGGAAAGGCGTTCGTCACAGAAAACGACGGGGATCGTCCCCTCCGAGAGGGAGGCGAGCATCGCGCCGAAGGCGCGCGCCGTTTCGGCGCGCTTCCCCTCGCTGCCGTCCATGTTCAGGGGCAGACCGACGACGGCGATCTCCGCGCGGAGTTTGCCGACCAGGCGGAGCGCTTCCTCCGCCGTTTTCGTCATCGAGGAGGCGGTGATCGTCGTCACCCCTCCGGCAAGGAAGCCGGAGGCGTCCGATACCGCCACGCCCGTCCGCCTGTCGCCGTAATCAAAGCCGATAGAGATCATGGCGCTTCCTTTCCTTTTCCGTGAGCATCGCGTCGAGCCTGCGCGCCGCCGCCGCCATCTCCCGCACGCGGGCGGGCAGCTCTTCCGGCGAGGCGCCGTCGCAGTACCGGTCCGCCTCCAGCGTGAGGTATCCGTCGTATCCGATCTCCGCGAGCGCTTCCGTGATCGGGTCAAAGTCGATCTGCATCGTAAAGGGGAGCTGGTGGGAGTCATGGAGCAGATCGTTGTCGTGCAGGTGCAGGACCTTCAGGTGCGGGCCGAGCTCCCGGATCATCCGGACGGCGCTCGTCCCGAGCCCCCGCATCTCCGCGTGCCCGATATCGAGACACGCGACAAGGAAGGGGTCGCCGACCGCCCGCAGATGAGCGAGGAAGTCCGGACCGTCGCTGCAGGCGGCGGGAACGGCGTGATTTTCCGTTTTGTTCCAGTTCCACATATTTTCGGTCGCGATCTTCACGCCGAGGGCGCGCGCGGCGGGGAGCAGCTCGCGGAACATTCCGGCGTTCTCCTCCGCCGTCCGGTTGTTGTCCGGGTGGATGACGCAGTATTCGCCGCCCGCCTCGGCCGTGCATTCCAGCGCGCGGGGCAGCAGCGCCCGGATCGCCTCGCAGGAGACGGGGAAGGGCGCGTGGGACTGGTTGCAGCGGATGCCGTGCTCCCGCGCGATCCGCCCCAGCTCACGCGCAAAGGCGAGATACCCCTCCGAGCGGAGCGGGTGATCCGTTTGCCGGACGCCGCCGGTCGCCCGGTCGTAGCGTCCCATCTCGAACATCGAAAAGTCGAAGGCGTCGAATCCGGCGTCGGCGACGAGGCGTACCGCCTCCCGCTCTCCCGCGATCTTCGCGATCGAGCCGATCTCGGTCGATATTTTCATGACAGACCTCCGTATTTACAGGATAAGCATCGCGTCGCCCATGCTTATGATTGATAGGATCTTACCGATTGGAAAAAGATGTTTCGGCATAAAAAAACGCCAAAGCGTTAAGACATTAAAACAAATCGCTGTGAGTACCGGTACGGATAAGTTCCAATACCAATCGGTCAGCGTAAGTTTTATAAATCAGCAGCCAGTCCGGTTTTATGTGGCATTCTCTCATTCTCTTGTAGTTGCGAGAGTTTTCAAGGGGATGGTCTCTGTATTTTTCCGGCAGCGGCCGCTCGGCGGCAAGAAGAGAAATAACGGTGGTCAGATCCTGCGGATCGCATCCTCGCCTTATAGCGAGTTTATAATCTTTTTTGAATTGTCCCGTAAACTCGATTTTAAGCATTCAGCGCCTCCATCAGCGCTTCGACATTGTCAAAGGGACCGTAAACGTCCTCGCTCTTTTCAGCGGAATCCATTGCCGCAAGAGTAACGGAGTTGGGCACCTCCGTTGTGAGTTCAAACGGAATCCTCTGTTCTCTTACGACAGTCTTCGCAAAAATGTTGAACGCGGAGCTGACGGACAGACCTATCTCGTTGCAAAACTTATCAAAAGCCACCTTTGTCGCTTCATCCATTCTGATGTTTACGTTTGTTTGCGCCATTTTGATATCCTCCTTTGCCTTTTTACTATATTATACGCGGTTTGTATACATTTGTCAATAAATAACGAGAAATATTATATTAAAATCATTGACAAATCATAGGATAAGCATCGCGTCGCCGAAGGAGAAGAACCGGTATTCCTCCCGGACGGCGGTCCGGTAAGCTTCCATTACCTTTTCCTTGCCGGCAAAGGCGGAAACGAGCATGATCAGGGTGCTCTCCGGCAGATGGAAGTTCGTGATCAGTCCGTCCATCGCCTTGAAACGGTATCCGGGGTAGATGAAGATGCCGGTCTCGCCGCTTTGAGGCCGGATTGTTCCGTCCTCGTCCGCGGCGCTCTCGAGCGTCCGGCAGGAGGTGGTCCCGACGCAGATGACCCTGCCGCCCGCCCGTTTCCGTTCGTTGATGGTGTCGGCGGCTTTTTTTGTCACGGTGAAGAACTCGGCGTGCATCGTATGCTCGGCGATCCGCTCGGTCTTGACGGGGCGGAAGGTCCCGAGCCCGACGTGCAGCATCACCGGCACGACGGCGACGCCTTTTGCGCGGATCCGGCCGAGCAGCTCTTCGGTAAAGTGCAGTCCGGCGGTCGGCGCCGCGGCGGAGCCGCGCTCCCGCGCGTAAACGGTCTGGTAGCGCTCGGGATCGGCGCAGGGCGTCTCGATATAAGGGGGGAGCGGCGTCTCACCCGCGCGGTCCAGCACGGCGTAAAAACCGGCGGGATCGTCGTAAGAGAAGCGCACGATCCGGTTGCCGTCCTCTTTTACCTCCTCCACGACCGCGCGCAGCGCCCCCTCCGCAAAGGTGAAGGCGTCGCCCGGCTTGGCGCGTTTGCCCGGTCGGACGAGCGTCTCCCAGCGGTCGGCGCCGCGGGGGGAGAGGAGGAGCAGCTCGATGTCGCGGCCGGTGCCGTCGTCGGTCTTGCCGCGCAGGCGCGCCGGGATGACGCGGCTGTCGTTGACGACGAGGGTGTCGGTGGGGAGGAGATAGTCGGTCACGTCGCGGAAGATCCGGTGCGCGATCGCGCCGGTCTGCCGGTCGAGGACCATCAAACGGGAGGAGTCCCGCGGCTCGGCGGGCGTCTGCGCGATCAGGCGGTGCGGCAGTTCGTAGGAAAAATCGGAGGTGAGGAGAGTCGTCTCGGGACGCTGATTTACGATCATGTTTTCGGTTCGCTTTCTTTGCTGCGGTCATATACTGGAAGGGAACGGGACCGTTCCTTCTTTTCATTCCATTATAATACAAAGGACGCGCTGATGCAAGTCCGGGAGAAAAATATGCTGAAAACCACAAAAAAAGCCCCCTTTTACGGGATCTGTACCGCGCTTGTCACGCCTTTTTCCGGCGGGGAGATCGACTACCCCGCCCTCGCCGGCCTGATCGAGCGGCAGATCGCGGCGGGTGTGACGGCGCTTGTCGCCGCGGGGACGACGGGCGAGGCGCCCGCGCTCTCCGAGCGGGAGAAGATGGCGCTCTTTTCCTTTGTCTGCGAGCGGGCGGCCGGGCGCGCGGCGGTGATCGCCGGCACCGGGAGCCCGAATATCGCAAAGATGCTCGCCCTCTCCCGCGAGGCGGCGAGGATCGGCTGCGACGGTCTGCTGATCGTTACGCCCTATTACAACAAAGGGACGGAGAGCGGCGTGCGGGAGGGGTACCGGCGCGCCTGCGAGGCCGGCCTGCCGATCCTGCTCTACAACGTCCCCTCGCGCACGGGGACCGATCTTTCCTACCGCTCGGTCCGCCTCCTTTCCCGCGAGCCGGAGATCGTGGGGATCAAGGAGGCGTCCGGCGGGATCGCGCGCATCGCCCGTTATCTCGCGGACGGGGAGGTCGATCTGCACGTTTACACCGGATGCGACAACGAGCTCCTCCCCACCCTCGCCCTCGGCGGAGGCGGGGCGGTCAGCGTGATCTCAAACGTCTTTCCCGCGGAATGCGTCCGGCTCTGCCGTTTGTTTGCGGAAGGGAGGATCGCGGAGAGCCGGGAGATCGCCCTCGCGCTCGAGCCGCTCACCCGGCTCCTCTTTTCGGAGACCAACCCCGCTCCGGTCAAGTCGCTGCTTTCCTCGCTCGGCCTTTGCGGCGGAGAGATGCGCCTGCCCTTCGACGAGGTTTCGCCCCCTCTCGCCGCGGCGTTGACCGCTGCTTACCGCGAGACCTGCCTCCTTTTGCAAAAAAGCGGAGAAAAAGAGGAAAGAAAATGAAGGATACGTCTTTACTTGCGGAAAAAAAACGTATATAATAGAGACGAAAAACCCAAGGCGGTCCTACGGCCGCGAAAAGGAAGGACGGTAAGATATGGAAGCTTCCGTAAAAAAGGAACTCACCGAGCTCGCCCGGAAGGTCCGCATCGGCGTGATCGAGTCGACCAACGCCGCAAAATGCGGTCATCCGGGCGGTTCTCTCTCGATCGCGGAGATCATCACCTGGCTTTACTTCAAGGAAATGCGCGTCGATCCGAAGGCTCCGCGGGATCCGGACAGAGACCGCTTCGTCCTTTCCAAGGGGCATACCGCGCCCGCGCTCTACGCGGCGCTCGCTCTGCGCGGCTTCTTTCCCTGGGAGGAGCTGTATACGCTGCGCAAACTCGGCACCCGCCTTCAGGGGCATCCCAGCATGCACGCGCTGGACTGCATCGATATGTCTACCGGCTCTCTCGGGCAGGGCGTCTCCACCGCCTGCGGCATGGCGCTCGCCGCGAAGCTCGATCATAAGGACTTCCGCGTTTACACCGTCCTCGGCGACGGGGAGAGCGAGGAGGGGCAGGTCTGGGAGGCGGCGATGTTCGCCGCCCATTATCAGCTGGACAACCTCTGCGCGGTCTTCGATCTCAACGGTCTGCAGATCGACGGCGAGGTGGAAAAGGTCATGAACATCGCGCCGATGGCGGACAAGCTCCGCGCCTTCGGCTGGGCGGTGTGTGAGATCAACGGGCATGATTTTGACGAGATCGGGCGCGCCTTTGAAACGGCGAAAGCGACAAAAGGACGGCCCACGGCGATCCTTTCCCACACCGTCAAGGGCAAGGGCGTTTCCTTTATGGAGAACAAGGCGGCGTGGCACGGAAAGGCGACCAATCCCGAAGAATATGAAAAAGCGATGGCGGAGCTGACCGCCGCGCGGGAGGCGTGAGATGGCAGAGAAAAAAGCGACGAGAGAAGCGCTCGGCAACGGGCTGAAAGCGATCGGGGCTTCCATGCCGGATCTCGTGGTCCTGACGGCAGATCTCGCGGAGACGACCCGCGTGGAGTATTTCCGCCGCGAGTTTCCCGACCGGTTCTTCAATTGCGGGATCCAGGAGGAGAACATGATGGGCGTCGCCGCCGGGCTCGCGGCGGCGGGCAAGACCGTCTTTGCCTCCACCTTTGCGATGTTTGCGGCGGGACGCGCCTTTGAGCAGATCCGCAACAGCATCGCCTACCCCGGTCTCAACGTCAAGATCGCCGCGACCCACGCGGGCATCTCGGTCGGCGAGGACGGCGCCTCCCACCAGTGCAACGAGGATATCGGGCTGATGCGCACCCTCCCCGGGATGACGATTGTCAACCCCGCCGATTACACCGAGGCGCTGCGCGCCGTCGAGGCATGCGCGCGGGTAAAGACCCCGTGCTATCTCCGCTTCGGCCGCGCCGCCGTTCCGGATCTTTCCGCTGAGGAGGCGGGATACCGGTTCGAGCTCGGACGCGGGCGTCTTCTCCGCGAGGGGAGGGACGTCACGGTCGTCGCGACCGGTCTGACCGTTTCGATGGCGCTGGAGGCGGCAAAGCTTCTGGCGGCGGAAGGCGTCTCGGCGGAGGTCGTCAACATCCATACGATCAAGCCTCTTGACGGCGAGCTGATCTGCCGCTCCGCGGCCAAGACCGGCTGCGTCGTTACGGCGGAGGAGCATAACGTGATCGGCGGTCTCGGGAGCGCGGTCGCCGAGGCTCTCTCCGAGACCCGTCCCACGCCGCTTCTCCGCGTCGGGATGCCCGACTGCTGGGGCGAGTCCGGTCCCGCCGCCGAGCTTTTGGAGCGCTACGGTCTCTCTCCCGCGAACATCGCGCGGCAGGCCGAAGCGGTGCTCGCAAAAAAGAGAGCGTGAGAGGGATCGCTTTTCCGCGTTCCTTTTTCCGCCCGGCAGAGATTTTTACCTTGGGGGAACAGCAGTTATGACAGGCATCATCGCAGCCATGCGGTGCGAGGCGGAACGCCTCGCCGAACGGATGGAGGACAAAAAACCGCCCCGCCTTTTCTGCGGTGTGACCTTTTACGAGGGGAGGATCGGCCGCGAGGAGGTCGTTCTGGCGGTCTGCGGGGTCGGCAAGGTCTTTGCGGCTTCCTGCACCGTGGCCATGATCGCCGCTTATCACCCGGACCGGATCATCAATACCGGCGTCGCGGGCGCGCTCTCGCCCGATCTTCACTGTTTGGATACCGTCGTCGCCTCCCGCCTCCTGCAGCATGATATGGACACCTCGGCTGTCGGAGACCCGGTCGGGATGATCTCGGGGATCGAAAAGATCTATTTTGAGACGGACGGCGGGCTCTCCCGCGCGCTTGCCGCCGCGATCCGCGCGGCGGGCGGACGCGCCGTTTCCGGTACGCTCGCAACGGGGGACCGGTTTGTCGCCGCCCCGGAGGATAAGGAGCGGATCCGCGCCCTCTTTTCGGCGGACGCGACGGATATGGAGGGCGGAGCCGTCGCCCAGATCTGTTACGTGAGCGGCGTTCCCTTTGCCGCGATCCGCACGATCAGCGACGAGGCGGAGGGAG
>CACYYS010000012.1:0-39629 GCA_902778725.1 uncultured Ruminococcus sp. | reverse complement strand
GATGGATTACGGCGCCTTTTGCCTCAGAGCGGCGGATATCAGCGCAGCGGCGGTCGCAGCCTGCCTCGCCTGAAAAAGAAAAAAAGCGGTCTCCCCGCGGGGAGATCGCTTTTGTTTTCAGAAAAGGAGACCGCTTTCGTTCCCCCCGCCCGGGGCGCCGGTCAGATGCCCAGAGGAGAAGAGGACCGTTTCCTTCAGGGCGGCGGGCTCAAAGAGAACGCGGTGAGAAAAGAGCTTGCGCTCGACGGGAGCGGGCCCCTCGAAAAACGCGCGGGCGAGGTCGAAGTCCGGTGCGCGCGAGGTGGTGTTGTGGCAGTCGCTGCCGAGGATGATCTTCTGCCCCCGGTCGAGGAGAAAAGCGAGTTTTCTCTGCGTGTGGATGTCGGAGAGACCCTCGCAGTTGACCTGGAAGACGACCCGGTCGAGGCGCATCAGCTCCGCAAGCTCCCGGACGCCGAGCCAGGGGAAGCGGTCGATGTGCGCGATGATCGGGAAGGCGGCGTGCTTGGACGCCGTTTTGTCGATCTCGGTGACAAACCACGGGCGGAAATCGGCGCCGCCGAACTCAAAGAGCATGTAGGGGAGATCTCCCATCGTCAGTCCGGTCAGATCCAGGACGGAAAGCCCCTTTGCAAGGAGGATCTCCGCGCCGAGACGGATCTCGGGCAGGGGCTGATCCCCGGCGGCGGCGAGCAGCTCCCGGAAGGCGCGTTCCCGCCCGGCGAGGAAGTCCTCCGGCGTGATCGTATCCGCGTAAAAGTGCGGCGTGGCGTACACGGTCCCGATCCCCTGCGCGCGCAGGAGAGAGAGCATGGCGAGGGAGGTCGCCGGGTCCCGCGCTCCGTCGTCGATCCCCGGGAGGATATGACTGTGAAAATCGGTCATAGCTGCGTTCGGAATTTATTTCCCCTCCGATTGGGCGTTTCCGGAATTGTTGTTGATATAGTGCATCTCGCCGCTCTTGGTGTAGGCGCTGTATTTGTCGTATTTCCCGTATTTTCCGTACTTGCCGTATTTCCCGTATTTTCCGTACTTGCCGCCGAAAAGGGAGTTGGAGTCGGAAACGTCGGTGATCACGACGCCGAGCAGCTTCCCGCCTACGCCGCGGATCTTTTCGACCGAGTGCTTGATATCGTCGTGCCGCGTCTGGCGCTGGCGGACGACCATCATGACGTTCGGGGCGTTCGAGAGCAGGGAGAGCGCGTCGGAGATGACGCCGACGGGCGGGCAGTCGATAAAGATATAGTCGTACGCTTCCCGCAGCGCGTCGAGGAGCTTTTTCATATTCTTGGAGCAGAGCAGCTCGGACGGGTTCGGGGGCGTGGGGCCGGCGGGGAGAAGATCGAGATTGGCGCGTACATTGCGGAAAAAGGAAGTGTCGTCCGGCTTGGAGAGCCCGGAGAGGAGCTTGGAGAGCCCGTTTGTGTTGGTCACGCTGAAGATCTTGTGCTGGGAGGCGTTGCGCATATCGCCGTCGATCAGGAGGACGTGCGCGCCGGTCTGCGCCATCGTGATCGCCACGTTTGCCGTTGTGATGGACTTGCCGGCGTTCGGCTCGTAGCTCGTCACGATCGTCACCTTTTTGTCCTCCGTCGCCGAGAGGGCGAACTGGAGGTTGGTGCGGATCGTCTTGTAGGATTCGGTGATATAGAAATTCGCGGTGCGCTCTTCTTCCGTCGCGGCGTTCGGTTTGTTATTTGACATAGCTCTTACCTGCCTTATAGTCGTTGGGGGTCGTCTTTTTGAGGGACGGCACTTCGCCGAGCATCGGGACGCCGAGCACTTCCGTGAAGTAGTCTCCCGTCTTGATGGTATCGTCAAAATAAGCGATCAGGGCGACGATCCCCGCGGAGAGGATGAAGCCGATCAGCGCACCGATCAGGGTCTTTTGCGGGATCTGCTTGGAGATGCGGGCCGGCTCCGCGATCTCGTCGACCGACCGTTCCACACGGGCGACGGAGCTCGCTTCCACCGCCGTTCTCAGCCGTTCCGCTCCGGTGGTTGCCATCGCTTCGCAGATCTCGGTGCAGAGCGCTTTGTCTGTGCTCGTCGCGGTGATCTCGAGGATCGAGTTCTCGGAAGAGAGGGAGAGGAGCTTGGAGAGCTGGGCGGCGGTGACCTTGCGCTGACCGGTCAGCGGATCGTCGCCGATCGATCGGGAAACGTCTTCCAGCACGGCGTTCATCTTCAGGATCGAGAGGAACTGTTCGGAGAGCATATTCGCCGCGTTGATATCCGAGGAAGTAGTGGTTTGGCCGGTCGTTTTCGCGTTATGGACGATGATATGCACGCTTGTCCGGTACCGGTCCGGGATGTAGAAGGTCGCGTAAGCAAAAAGCAGCGCGGCTCCGAGGATGGTACAGGCGAGGATCAGGGAGAGCTTCCGGAGGATCGCGCTGAAGAGCATCCGGAGATCGATGGTATTGGTGTTTTCCATAAAACATCCTTTCACGGCGGCAGAAACGGGCATATCCTGCCGATGATAAACAATAAAATTTCAGATTAATTATACAACTCTTTTCAGGGAGTGTCAATAGAAAAAGGGAGAAAAAACGCCGCGGGGAGAGAAAAGAGCGGGGAGGGAGCGGAGAGTTTTCCCGCTTTGAAAAAAAGGGAAAAAACCGTCCGGAAAGCGCAAAAAAGCTTTTCGGTTTTTCCGTTTTTCCGGAAACAGTAAAAAAATACAAAAAAACAAGACCGGTGCTGTCAAATTTTTCACAAATTTTTTATTGATTATGCGGAAAAAGTGTGATATGATAGAAAACGGTAAAAAATAAGCTGCAAAAGCGGCGTTATTACGGAGGTTTTTTCCATGTCCATGTACAACAAGAAAACCGTGGAAGACGTTGACGTTTCCGGCAAGCGGGTCCTTGTCCGCTGCGATTTCAACGTTCCGATGAAGGACGGCGTCATCACAAGCGACAAGCGGATCGTCGGCGCGATGCCCACCGTCCGTTATCTTGCGGATCACGGCGCCAAAGTGATCCTGTGTTCCCATATGGGCAAGCCCCACAACGTCCTCAACGAAAAGATCAAACTCAATAAAAAGGAAAAGGCGAAGGTCGAAGCGCTCCCCGAGGGCGAGCGCGCCGCCGCGGAAGCGGAGCTGCTCGAAAAGGCGAAGAAAGACCTCAAAAAACTCTCCCTCGCGCCTGTCGCCGCCCGCATCTCCGAGCTGCTCGGCAAGCCCGTCGCGATGGCGAAGGACGTGATCGGCAAGGACGCGCACGCCAAGGCCGCCGCGCTCAAAAAGGGCGACGTGATGCTCCTGGAGAACGTCCGTTTCCACGCGGAGGAGGAGAAGAACGATCCTGCGTTTGCCAAGGAGCTCGCTTCCCTCGCGGAGATCTACGTGAATGACGCGTTCGGCACGGCGCACCGCGCCCACGCTTCCACCGCCGGCGTGGCGGACTATCTGCCCGCTGTTTGCGGCTACCTGATCCAGAAGGAGATCGGCGTGATGGGCAAGGCCCTCTCCGATCCCGCCCGTCCCTTTGTCGCGATCCTCGGCGGCGCCAAGGTCGCGGATAAACTCAAGGTGATCGAAAACCTGCTGACCAAGGTCGACACCCTGATCATCGGCGGCGGCATGGCGTACACCTTCCTCGCCGCGAAGGGCTATGAGATCGGCACCTCTCTCTTTGACGAGAGCAAGGTCGAATACTGCCGTGAGATGATGAAAAAGGCGGAGAAGAACGGCGTGAAGCTCCTCCTCCCCGTCGACGCCGTCGTGATCCGCGAGTTCCCGGATCCGATCGACGCGCCCGTCGAGACCGAGACGGTCGACGCCGACAAGATCCCCGCGGACAAAGAGGGCTGCGACATCGGTAAGAAGACCGCGGCGCTCTATGCGGAAGCGGTCAAGGATGCCGGCACGGTCGTTTGGAACGGACCGATGGGCGTTTTTGAGAACCCGATCCTCGCGGAGGGCACCAAGGCGGTCGCCCGCGCGCTCGCGCAGAGCAAGGCGATCACGATCGTCGGCGGCGGCGACTCCGCCGCGGCGTGCGAGACGCTCGGCTTTGCCGATCAGATCACGCACATCTCCACCGGCGGCGGCGCTTCTCTCGAATTCCTTGAGGGCCTCGAGCTCCCCGGCATCGCTGTTCTGCAGGATAAATAAGGGGAAAAGAGGGATAGTGTCATGAAAAAGACGGTCATTGCAGGCAACTGGAAAATGAATATGACCCGCGCGGAGACCAAAGCGTTCTTCCGTGAGATCACTACGCAGATCCGCGCCAAGGGCGGCTGCGGCGTCGTCCTCTGCGTTCCGTTCACCGATCTCGCCGCCGCCGCGCGCGGCGCGAGAGGCACGGGCATCAAGATCGGCGCTCAGAACGTACATTATGAAAAGAAGGGCGCGTACACCGGCGAGATCTCCGCGGAGATGCTCCGGGAGGCGGGCGCCTCCTACGTCATCGTCGGGCATTCCGAGCGCAGACAGTACTTCGGCGAGACGGACGAGACCGTCAATCTCCGCGCCAGAGCGGCGCTCGCGGCCGGGCTGAAGGTCATCATCTGCCTCGGCGAGATGCTGGACGCGAGAGAAAAGGGCGTTACCGACGAGGTCGTCTCCATGCAGACCAAGCTGGCGCTCCGCGGCGTCAGCGAAAAGGAGCTGCGCAGCGTCATCATCGCCTACGAGCCGGTCTGGGCGATCGGCACGGGGCTGACCGCGACGCCCGAGCAGGCGGACGAGACCTGCGGCGTTATCCGCGCGACCGTCGCCTCTCTCTACGGGAAAAAAGCGGCGAAGAAGCTTGTGATCCAGTACGGCGGCTCGATGAACGAAAAGAACGCCGCGGACCTGCTCCGGATGCCGAACGTCAACGGCGGCCTGATCGGCGGCGCGTCGCTCAAGCCCGCCGCCTTCTCCGCGATCGTCGCCGCGGCAAACGAAAACGAAAAGCGCTGAAAACGGAAAAATGAATAAACAGGGGGTATGCTTATGAAACGAACGGGAGGAAAAGCCTTTCTGCTGGCTTGTTTTGCGGTGTGCTCCCTGCTTCTTTTTGCCTGCGCGCCGAAAAGCGACTACACGGCGGACAAGCTCCTGCCGGCGCGCCTGAGCGAGAAGGGCGACAGCCTCACGCTTGACGCGCAGCTCTCGTCCGGCGCGCTGGAGGCGGCGCAGGGTGGGCGCGTCTATCTCTTCGCTCTCTCGCCGGAGGAGGACGTCTCCGCGCTCCCCGTCATGACCCCGACGGCGGAAAAACGCGCGGCGGCGGACGTCTCCTTCACCCTTCGCCTCTCCGATCTCAAGGCGGATCTGTACAGCAAGTTCGTCCTCGCGATCCGCAAGGACGGCGTCTACACCCGCCTCGGCGAGATCCGGTATCTCGAGGATCCCGCGGCGGCCGCGCCCCGCTCCGCTTCGGTCCGTCCCCTCTCCAAAAAGGGGCTTGCGGGCGTGACGGCGAGCGAGGCGGAGGAGCTTTTCGTCTCGCAGACGATCCTCGACCTGGACGCGGGCGCCCTGATCTCCGAGGGCGGCGAGGGCGTCGCCCGCACCGTCGGGCAGACGACCTATAAGCTCCGCGGGGAGGAGATCGCCCGCCTTGATTACGAGATAAAGACCCTGACCGAAGCGGGCGTCACCGTGATGCTCCGCTTCACTCCATCCCTTGACGGGGCGGATCCCCTTTCCTTCGGAGCGCTGCTCTCCTATCTTGCGGAGCGGTACGCCGGAGGGGAGAACGGGACCGTCTCCGCCGTGATCCTCGCGCCCCGCGCGCCGGAGAGCGACCCCGCCGCGGTGGATATGCTGCTGCGGGTCTTTCACACCGCGATCGCGAGCGAGAACGCCGCCTGCCGGCTCTTCCTCGGCGTCTCCGGCGCCTTCAACGTATCCGGGGGTGGGACCGCGCCCTTCCTCTCCTCTCTCTTCCTGTCCGAGCAGCCGAGCGGCGAGATCCCCTACGGGATCGCCCTCGATACCGAGATCGCGCGGGAGGAGACTCCCGACCTCTGGAACGATCCCAAAGCGGGCAAGACCCTTTCCGCCGAGGTGGTCTCCTTCTCCAACATCGAGATCCTCGCCGACTTCCTCTCCGCGGAGGGGAGGACCTATCGGGGCGAGCCGCGGGAGATCCTTGTGACGGGGCTGCCCGTCTCTACCGCCCGCGATAACGAAACGACGGAGAAAAAACAGGCGGCCGCCTTTGCTTACGCTTACCGGCGCCTGCTCACCGTCCCGACCGTCGTCGGCTGGATCCTCCCGGCCCGCGTCGACACCGAGACGGCGTCAAACGGTCTCTGTTACCCGGCGGCGGAGGGATCCTTCCCGCAGAGAAAGCCGATCTATGAGGTCTTCCGTCTCGCGGATACGAGCCGCGCGGACGTCTCCGCCGCGCCCTACCTCCCTCTTGTCGGGGTAGGGAACTGGTCCTCCGTGATCCCGGGGCTGACGATCCCCGAGCCTGTCTACGCCGAGGCGGCGCTGAACAGCGTTTCCGCCAGGCCGGACGCCAAGCTGAAGGAGACCCCGCTCTTCGACTTTTCCGGCGGTTCCCTTTGCGGCTTCTATCCCTCCTATCACGCGCGCTCGCTGGAGATCCTGCCCTCCGCCGAGGGGGTCAACCGTCTCCGCGCCGTCCTGCGGGGAGGCGCGGACGGGATGGCGGGCGTCTCCGCTCCGATCCCCGCGGGAGCTCTCACCGAAAAGGCGAAATGGCTCCGTCTCGTCCTCCTGCCGGACAGCGCGTCCGCTCTGGCGCGGGAGGAGTTATGCGTCGACCTGATCGCGGAGGAGGACGGCTTGCGCACCGTCTACACCGCTCCCGCCTCCTGCGCGGACGGCGTGGAGAACGAGATCTTTGTCGATCTCTCGGGCATCCGGGATCCGGCCGCGGTCTCGCGCATCCGCGTCACGGCGGCGGATACGAAGGGGATGGAGTCCTTCTCCCTGACTATCCTGTCCGTCGAGCTGCTTACCGCTCCGCGGAGCGTGTTCCTGACCGTGCTTACGGTGCTCCTTGTCCTCGCCCTCCTCTTCGGGCTTCTCCTGCTGGTGCTTTATATCCGGCTCCTTCTGCACCGCCGCAAGCAGCGCAGGCGCCGCCGCGCGATGCGCCGCAATTATTTCGGATAAACCTCCGGGCAATAAAACAAAAAAACAGCCGTGCGAGCGTGGAGAACGCTCGCACGGCTGTTTTTTCTCTGTCAGACGACCCCGATCAGACGAAGGACGCAGAGGACGATCCCGATGAGACCGTACAGCTCCATGAGCCCCCCGAGGATCGAGAAGATCACCCCGATCACGGGGATCCCGGCGAGCAGACTGATCAGCCACCCCACAACGGCGCAGATAACGATGAAAATGATAAGCTGGATCAGAAAGGAAACGACGTTGCCTTTTTCGACGCGGAACGGCGTCGGCCAGAGAGATTTCAAAAAGGACATAAAAGCACCTCCTTCCGTCTATGATGCTTTTATCATAGCCTTTTTTTCACGGAAAGTCAAGAACTTGACAGAGAGGAGAAAATTTTTTATAATAAAAAGCGGAAAAAGGAAAAGGATTTTTTTCTTTTGCACCGTATAAAGAAAGGAAAGAGGAGAGAGTATGGAAAGCGGTGAGCGAGAAGGCCGCCGTTTCCTCTCCGGGAGGGAAGAGGATTTTGAAGAATGCGTCGCCCTGTACCGGGACGGACTCTTCTTTTTCCTCTACCGGATGGTGGGGAGCGAGCCGGACGCCGAGGAACTTGCGATCGACGCGTTTGCGGAGCTCTACCTCCGCCGCGACCGGTACGACGACGGGCGGTCCTCGGTCAAGACCTATCTTTACACGATCGCCCGCAGCCGCGCGCTTGACTTCCTGCGCAAAAAAAGGCGCCATCAGGCGTACGCCTCCTCTCTCGAGGAGCTGCCGGAGCTTTCCGGGACGGGAGAGCTCCCGGAGGAGCAGGCGGAGCGCTCGGCGCGCGACAAAGCGGTCGCCCGCGCGATGCAGAAGCTCGGACCGGAGACGCGCCAGGCGCTCTATCTGTTTTATTTCGAGAAGATGTCGTACGGGGAGATCGCCTCGGTGATGAAAAAGAACAGCAAACAGATCGACAATCTCCTGCAGCGCGCCAAAAAAGAGATGAAGGAGTTTTTGGGAGAGGAGGGACGGAGCCTGTTATGAAAAAAACACAGCAGGAATTCACCGCCGCCGTCTGGCGGCGCGTGGAAGAGAAAAGAGAAGAGGAGAAAAAACGCGCGCGCACCGTGCGCCGTGTTTCCGTCTTTCTCTCCTCCGCCGCCTGCCTTGCGCTGATCGTCGGCGCTCTGTTCCCGATCCTCCGCTCCTCGCAGAAACGGATGAACGGCGACACGGCGGCAGAGGCGGTCTTTGATACCTCTCTCTCGCAGAAGAGCGGGGACAACGCAACGGAGAACCGGTGCAACGACGAACAGACCGGCCGGAAGACTCCTCTTGACGACGGTCCGCAACCGGCGCCCCCCCTCCCCGCCGAGGCTTCCCCCGGGGAGAAGAAGGGAAACGATACCTGCGCTCCGGAAAACCAGGCGGAAGAGAAAGATCCGGAGCTTTCCCTTCCCCGGTCGCTGACGGTCCTCTACGGGAGCGACGGGGCTGCGGCGGACGGGGCGGGGCGCAGCGTCGTCCTGACCGATCCCGGCGAGATCGCCCGTCTCCTTTCCCGGATCGGCGGCCTGTCCGCGACCCGGCTCCGGGAGGATCCTGCGGATCCGGGCGCGGCGGATATCTCCGTCCTCTGGGAGGAAAACGGGAAGGAAGAGCACGTCGTCCTCTTTTCGGGCGAGCATCGTATGACCGTGAACGGGAAGTACTACCGGATCGACGACGCCGCGGCGGAGCAGGCGCTGACCGACCTGCTGCAAAGCCTCCTTGACCGATGAAAGATCCCGCGGGGGGACCGGACAAAAAACGTCCGGTCGGGGCACTTGCGATAGAGCAGGTGTCCCGAGTTTTTTCACTTTTATCCATTCCGTGTCGTTTTCCGCGAAACTAACGCAAAAGCGCTTTTGACAACCTGTGGTCATCAAAAGCACATTTCGTTTCTTGAACGGCAATATGTAAGCAGCACTTTCGTATCTCGCAACAGACGGCGCAATCGTAAAGCCGAAAACGCTTTATTTTGAGTATTGAAAACGCACCACAAATGTGCTATACTACCTATGCTGTTGTTTGCGAGCAGAAAATACATATAAAGGGGTGATCATATATGAAAATGGATCGTGTATGGAGGGCCCACGAGATTTGACCCTCCAATAAAATACGGAGGATTAAATAATGCTCAAACTAATTGATGTAAACGAAGAAAACTGGCTGAAAGTAAGAGAACTATCCGTCGGCGATACCCAAGCAGCCTTCCTTGACAGCGCTCTCGGTATTCTCGCAAGAGGATATGCCTATCGGAATGACCGAGCAAAGGTCATCGGAATCGAAAAAGATGATACTGTGATTGGTGTTGCCTTGGTGCGGGATTTGGACGATGAACCCGTCTGCTATGATTTGCAGCAGTTTATGATCGACTCTCGATTTCAGGGGAAGGGCTACGGCACGGCCGCTTTGCGCATGCTGCTGTCCGAGATTGAGAAAGAACGTAAATACGAATGCGTCGAGGTTTGCGTTAAAAAGAACGATGACGCAGCGCTCCGCGTCTATGAAAAGGTCGGTTTTGTCGATACCGGCTATATTGATGAGGAAGCGCCGGATTGCCTGAATCTGATGTATCGCTTTTCCGATCAACAACCAGTCTTTTCTGACGTGCTGATCTCAGATTTTTCCGATCCACTGTTCCAAACCGCATTTCAAACCTACTTCTCCGAGTTGGGGATCACTGTGAAGGATTGGGATGGGCTGTTCCGTGAGATGAATGATGAAGGTGATAATCAGGCCGTTGTCCGAACTGCTGGCGATGGAAGCATCATCGGGTTTATTCAGTTCAAGCCCACAAAGTTTACAAGCTGGTTTTTTGAAGAAACCTGCGGCTTTATCCGAGAATTCTGGATTTCCAATGCAAATCGGAACGCCGGTCATGGATCAGCGCTTCTACGAATTGCAGAAAGCTATTTTATGGAACACGGAATGTACACAAGCATTCTGACAACCGATACGGCCGAGCGCTTTTACCTGAAACACGGGTACCGGAAAGCACCTGGCTGTAAAGCGAAAAACGAAGACGAGGTTTTCGTGAAACATCTCTTGTAACCTCGTAAGCAAAAAGACAGCAATTCTGTTATACAGCAACAGCGACTATCACTAAACAATCAACACAAAACTGTTGAGTTCAATCATTGCAGGAACGAGGCGGGGATTGCTCCCCGCCTTAATGTTTTTACTGTTCGATTAATGCGTGATACTTTCGCTGCAGACCCGTAAACAAATCGCGAGGGACGCCTGCTCTATGGCAAGTGTCCCTCCCCCCGATTTTTCTTGCTTTCCCCGGACGGATATGGTAAAATAAAAAAGAAAGAAAAAGAAAAGGAGAAACAAACTATGATCTGGGTCGTCCTTGCGCTCGTTACCGTTATCGCGCTCTTCATCCTCCTCGGGGTGAACGGCAAAAACTGGAGCCGCCGCCCCCGCCAGTGGCTCTGCCTCGCCGGTCTTCTCTGGCTCGTCGTCGGAGCCGTCGCCATGGTCCCGACGGGACACACCGGCATCCTCACCACCTTCGGCCGGGTGGAGAACAAAACGCTGGAGGCGGGTCTGCATTTCAAGCTCCCGATCCAGGAAGTCGTCATTATGGACAACCGCACGCAAAAACAGCGCCTCACCCTCCCCTGCTTTTCGAGCGACATCCAGGAGGTAGAGGTCATCTATTCGATCAACTATCAGATCCAAAAGGAAAACGCGCAGACCATCTATAAGACCATCGGGGAGCAGTACTATCAGGTCGTGATGGAGCCCCGCATCGAGGAGGCGGTCCGCAGCGTGATCGCCAAATACAGCGCCGAGAGCCTGATCGAGAACCGCGATCAGCTTTCCGCCCGCATCACGACGATCCTGGAGGAGAATCTCCGCCCCTATAACATCGACGTCGTCAATACCGCGATCGAGAGCCTCGACTTCTCCGACGCGTTCACCACCGCCGTGGAGAACAAGCAGGTCGCCCAGCAGAACAAGCTGAAGGCGCAGACCGAGCAGGAGCAGAAGACGATGGAGGAGGAGGCGGCCGCCGCGCGGCAGAAGATCGCCGCCGAGGCGGAAGCCGCCGTCGCCGTCATCCAGGCGGAGGCGGACGCCAACGTCATCAAGATCCAGGCGGAAGCCGCCGAGTACGCCGGACAGAAGGACGCCGCGATCAACAAAGCGGTCTCCGAGACGCTCACCGACCTTCTCGTCGAGTATTACAAGACCAAGCAGTGGGACGGCAAGCTGCCCGAGAATTATGTGGCGGGCGTGGACAGCGTGATCCCGATCCTCGGCGACAAGAACGCCGCCGCGGCCCCCGCCGGGAACTGAATGATGGCATAAACGCAAAAAACAGCCGGGAGACCGGCTGTTTTTTGCGTATAAAGAGAGATCAGACGGCGATCACGAATACGGTGGCGGTATAACTGTCCGTTGTACGCGCGCGTCAGCCGTGAGATCGGAAAAATCTTTAACAAGCCAGCAAAAAGGGATATATCAAGCTTCTTTCGGCTTGGTATATCCCGTTTGTCTTTTTACATTATCAAACGTAATAAGGATTAGGTTTGCCAAGCAGAGCGATAAAGTCGATAACAACTCCCACAAAGAACAAGCCCCCGGTAAACAGATAGAGCAATCCCATCCCTGTCTTTCCTTCATAGAACTTGTGAGCGCCGATGACACCAAGGAAAAAGCAAAGAACGAGTGAGACCCATTTGTTTTTAGGTCTTCCCATAAATCCGTTAACGTTGTTATTGACGTTTGTGTTTACGTTTGAACTTGTATTCGAGTTGTTGATAATGATGTTCGGGGTCTCGTCTTTCCGAATGCTTTCTACCTGTCTTCCGCATAGCGTGCAGATAACGGCATCCTCCGGAATTTTTCCGCCGCAATGTTTGCAAAATTTCAGATGCTCCGCGGGCGCTTCATTTGCAGGGGTCGTTGCGTTATGATTTTCCATTTTTTTATCCTCCTTTTTGTGTTATAAATCATAACATATAATTATGCCATTTGTAAAGACATAATATTGGTGAGGTGATAATAATGAAAAACAAACTCATCATCAACAAAAAAAATCTGAAAGGCGAAGACGGTTTTAAGACTTTTTCGATCAGGATCCGCGAAGAAACGGTAGACCACCTTGACAGGCTTTCTTCTGAAACGAACAGATCGCGCAACGAGCTTATCGGGATATTGCTCGATTTTGCGATCGAAAACTGTGAAGTCAGCAAGTGAGTCGGATCATCAGACGGTTATACAAAAAACAGCCGGGAGACCGGCTGTTTTTTGCGTATAAGGAGCGATCAGACTTCTTTTTCGCGGGCGGCGAGGGTGCGGCCCATAAGGACCCCCATCACCGAGGACATCATCAGCCCGCGCGTCCAGCCGCTCGAGTCGCCGAGGCAGTGCAGCCCTTTGATATCGGTGTCGAGGTCGGCGTTCATCCGGATGCGGTTGGAGTAGAACTTCAGCTCCGGGGAGTAGAGCAGCGTTTCGACCGCGGCAAAGCCGGGGACGACCGTGTCCATCGCGATGATGAAGTTGATGATGTTGGTCATCGCGCGGTAGGGCATCGCCGCCGTGATATCGCCCGCCACGGCGTCCGGCAGGGTGGGACGGAGGTTGGACTGGGAGAGCTCCTTCGGCCAGGTGCGCTTGCCGTCGAGGATATCGCCGAAGCGCTGGACGAGGATGTGACCGTTGGCGAGCATATTCGTCAGCTCCCCGACCTTCTGTGCGTAGGCGATCGGCTGATTGAAGGGGGAGTTGAAGTTGTGGGAACAGAGGATCGCGAGGTTGGTGTTGTCGGTTTTCAGTTCCTTGTAGGAGTGGCCGTTGACCACGGCGAGATCGTTGTCGTAGTTCTCCTGGCTGACAAATCCGCCCGGATTCTGGCAGAAGGTGCGGGTCTTGTTCTTGTAGGGCTTCGGGTAGCCGATCAGCTTCGATTCGTAGAGGACCTTGTTGACCGTCTCCATTACCTCGTTGCGCACCTCCACCCGCACGCCGATGTCCACGGTGCCGGGGTCGTGCGCGATCCCGTGCTCGGCGCACAGGTTCTCAAGCCATTCGGAGCCGCGGCGGCCCGTCGCCACGACCACGTTTTCGGCGAGGATATCCTCCTCCCCGTGCGCGCCGCGGATCGTCACACCGTAACACTCCTTGTCGCGGAGGAGGAGGTCGGTGCATTCGGTGCCGAACAGGATCTCCACGCCCGAGTCGAGCAGCTTGTTCTGGATCGCGCGGTAGAGGTCCTGCGCGCATTCGGTGCCGAGGTGCCGGATCGGACAGTCGACGAGATGCAGCCCCGCCTTGATCGCGCGGCGGCGGATCTCCTTTTTCTCGGGGCAGTCGGCGAGCCCTTCGATATGTTCGTCCGCGCCGAACTCGAGATAGATCGAGTCGGCGTAGTCGATCGTTTCCTTTACCTTGTCCCAGCCGACGAGCTGCGGCAGGTCGCCGCCCACCTCGGGGGAGAGGGAGAGCTTGCCGTCGGAGAAGGCGCCGGCGCCGGAAAAGCCGGTGGTGATATGGCAGTAGGGCTTGCAGTTCATACATTTGCCGGTGATCTTTTTCGGGCAGCGGCGTTCCTCCACGCGGCGCCCCTTTTCCACGATCACGATCTTCTGTCTGCTGCCCTGCCGCAGCATCTCCAGAGCGGTAAAAATGCCGGCGGGACCCGCGCCGACGATCACGGTATCGGTTTTCATCATAACACTTCCTTTCTGGGTTGAAGCGGATACAGTCTATTCTACCATAGCGCAAGGGAGATTGCAAGGCTTTTTCGGGCCGGCTCCGCTTCCTCTTTTTTTCCTTCTTGCAATCGGGGAAAGAGCGTGGTATACTAATAAAGATAAGAATGGAGAAAACTATGGAAGATCAAAACTACCCTCTTTTGTCCCGGATCCATTCTCCCGCCGATCTCAAAGCCATGCGGGAGGCGGATATGCCGGCGCTGGCTGACGAGATCCGCGCTTTCCTTGTCGAGCACGTCACCGAGACGGGCGGGCATCTCGCCTCCAATCTCGGCGTCGTGGAGCTTTCGATCGCGCTGCACCGCGTATTCGACTGTCCGCACGATCATATCATCTTTGACGTGGGGCATCAGAGTTATATCCACAAGCTGCTCACCGGCCGGCGGGAGGCGTTTTCCACCCTCCGGCAGCCGGGCGGCCTCTCCGGCTTTACCCGGCGGGCGGAGAGCGAGTACGACGCCTTCGGCGCCGGGCACAGCTCCACCTCCGTCAGCGCCGCCGTCGGTTTTGCCGAGGCGGACAAACTCTCGGGGTCGGACGCCTTCAGCGTCGCCGTCGTCGGGGACGGGGCGTTCACCGGCGGGATGATCCACGAGGCGCTCAACAACTGCCGGGGCGATCTTAACCTCATCATCATCCTTAATGAAAACGAGATGTCCATCGGGCCCAACATCGGGCGCTTTGCCGCCTCGATCGCTCGGATCCGTTCCTCTCCCAACTATCTGCGCACCAAGAGCCGCACGCAGAAGATCCTGAACCGGCTGCCCCTGATCGGGCGCCCTCTCTACTCCTTCCTTCGCGGGGTGAAAAAGCGCTTGAAGAATATGCTCTTCTCCTCCAACTATTTCGAGGAGCTCGGGCTCTTTTACCTCGGCCCCGCAAACGGGAACAACTACCGCACCGTCGAGCGGTTGCTCCGCACGGCGAAGAACAAAGGGGAGAGCGTGATCGTCCACCTCAAGACCGCAAAGGGGAAGGGGTATCCCGAGGCGGAGGAGCACCCCGAGCGCTTCCACGGAGTCCCGCCCGCCGGGACCGTCCCCGTCCGCAACTTTTCCGCGGAGATGGGGGAGCGGCTGCTCGCGCTTGCGCGGGAGGACTCCTCCGTGTGCGCCGTGACCGCCTCGATGACCGACTCCACCGGTCTCGCTCCCTTCGCCCGGGAGCTGCCGGAGCGCTTTTTTGACGTCGGCATCGCGGAGGAGCACGCCGCCACCTTCTGCGCCGGACTGGCCGCGGAAGGGAAGAAGCCGTTTTTTGCCGTCTATTCCTCCTTTTTACAGCGTTCCTATGACAGCCTGATCCACGATATCGCGCTCCAGCGCCTCCCCGTCGTCCTCTGCGTCGACCGGGCGGGGATCGCCCGGGCGGACGGACCGACCCACCACGGCATTTTTGACGTGTCCTTCCTCTCCGGGATCCCGCACTTCACCCTCTACGCGCCCGCGTCCTTTGCCTCGCTCGGCGCCGCGCTCGGCGCCGCCCTGCGGGCGGACGGCCCCGTCGCGATCCGCTACCCGAACGCGGGGGAGGATCCCGCGATCCTCTCGGCGTTCTTTACCGGAGAGGGAGAGGCGCTCGCGCCGAAGCGCGCTCTTCCGGGCGCCCTCCCCTCCCGCGCCGTCGTGCTGACCTACGGCAGGATCGCCGCGGAAGCGCTGAAGGCGCAGAAGGAGCTGGAAAAGGAGGGGATCGGGATCTCCGTGATCCTGCTTGAGACTCTCAAACCGTACGACGCAGCCGCCGACGCGGTGCTGCCGCTCCTGCCGCCCGAGGCGGAGCGCCTGATCTTCCTTGAGGAGGGGATCCGGGCGGGCGGCGCCGGCATGATGCTCTTTGACGCGCTCTCCCGCCGCGCGCCCGCCGGGATGGCGGGGAGGCGCACCGCGATCCTCGCGATCGAGGACGCGTTTTCCGCCGGGGAGCTCGGCCGCCCGATGTTCGAGACGCTCGGTATCTCCGCCGCGGACGTGATCCGCGCGGTCAAAGAACCGTAAAAAAAGAGGAAAGGAGGCAGCCATGCCGATCCGCAAGACCCATACCGGAAAGAGCCGCGGCCCTTCCTCGCGCGGCGTTTTCCTCGACTCGCTCGATCAGGTGCGGCCGGAGGAGCTCTCCCCCGACGCGCCGGTGAAAAAGAAGAGAAGATTCGGCGTTTACGACGCGCTGCTGATCCTTTGTCTCGCCGTTTTTGCCGTTTGCGCCGGACTGCTCGTCCGCGGCGCGTTCGATACGCAGCGCTCCTCCGATCTTTACGACCGGATCGCCGCCGGGCTCTTTGACGAGCCGGAGGGATCGGAGGACGCGGGACTTTTCGAGCCGCTCTCGCCCGGCAGCTCCGCCTCGCTCCTTTACAGCCAGAGCGAGCTGCTCGCCCGCAAGCTCGCGGGGGAGGAGGCGGCGGTGCCGGAGGTCGCGGTGCAGAACGTCCTGCTCGCCCGGGTGCAGGCGCGCCTCGCCGAGCTGAAAGCGAAAAACCCGGATATCTACGCCTTTATCCGGATCGAGGATACCAATATCAGCTATCCCGTCACCATCACCTACGACAACGATTTTTACCTCCACCACGACCCGGAGAATCGCGGCTATCTCGACCACGGCTCGATCTTTGCGGATTTCCAGAACGACCGGCGCGGGATCGAGTATAACCGCAACACCGTCCTCTACGGCCACAATATGACGACCGGCCGGATGTTCCACGAGCTGATCAAGTTCAACGACGCGGAGTTTTTCCGCACCCATCTGATCTATCTCTATACTCTCAACGGGCTTTACGTTTATCAGCCCTTCTCCTTTTTCCGCACCGTCGCCGATTACAACTATTTCCAGGTCCGTTTTTCCTCCGACGCGGATTTTATCGCGTTCGCGGAACGGATGAAGGAGAACTCCCTTTACGAGACGGACGTCACCTTCGCCCCGGGGGACCGGATCCTGACGCTCTCCACCTGCACCAACGTGACGACCGACGGCCGTTACAGCCTGCAGGCAAAGCTGATCCGGATCGAGAAGTGACGGGCGCGCTGATCTGCCCCGTCTGCGGGGAGCCGCTCTCCGCCGGGGAGCGCGCCTTTGTCTGCACCGGCAGGCGCGGGAAGGTCCATTCCTTTGACCGGGGAGCCGACGGCACGGTCAATCTGGCGGGCGGAGGCTACCGCCCGGCAAGCGGCGACCCGCCCGATATGGTCGCCGCCCGGTCCGCCTTTCTGCGCGCGGGCTGGTACGCGCCGCTCGCCGAGCGGGTGGCGGCTGCGGCGGAGGGGCTCGGCGCCGTTGCGGACGCCGGCTGCGGCGAGGGGTTTTACTCCGTCACGGCGGCAAAGCGCTGCGGCTTCCTCTACGGGTTCGACCTCTCCAAAAAGGCGGTCTCGCGGGCGGCGAAGCTCGCGCGCGCCGAGGGGCTTTCCAACACGCTCTTCTCCGTTGCTTCCGTTTTTTCCCTCCCGCTGGCGGACCGCTCCGTCGACGCCGTCTTCTCGGTCTTCGCCCCCGTCGCGCGGGAGGAGTTCTTCCGGGTCCTGCGTCCGGGCGGCTCGCTCTTCGTCGCCGCCGCCGGCGCGGAGCATCTCTGCGAGCTGAAGGCGGTCCTCTATGACACGGTGCGAAAAAACGAGCCGCGCGCCGATCTCCCGGCGGAGCCTGTCTCGCGGGAGACGCTGACCTTTTCCCGAACCCTCCCCCGCGACGCGCTCCTCGCCCTCTACCGCATGACGCCCTACTGCCGCCGTTCCTCTCCGGAGAGCGAGGCGCGGCTGCTCGCCCTGCCGGAGCTTTCCGTTACCTTTTCCTTCGATCTTTATCGCTGTGAGGCAGAGAAGTGAAATATTCGATCATCATCCCGATGTATAATGAAAAAAAGATCGTCGAGCAGTCGGCGAAGACGCTTTCCGCCTATTGCGCGGAGCGGTTTTCCTCCGAGTGCGAGATCCTTTTTGTCAACGACGGGAGCACCGACGGGTGCGAAAAACTGCTGGACGCCCTCGCGCTGCCGAACGTCCGTCTCCTCGGCTATGAAAAGAACCGCGGCAAGGGGTACGCCGTGCGCACGGGGATGCTGGCGGCCCGGGGGGAGTTCCGCCTCTTCACCGATACCGATCTCGCCTACGGCACGGAGGTGATCGGAGAGGCGTTTTCCCTCTGGGAGGCGGATCCCTCCGTCGATCTCGTGATCGGCTCCCGGCGCCTGGCGGAGGACGGCTACGAGGGTTATACCTTTCCCCGGCGCCTCGCCTCCAAGGCGTATCTCTGGCTTTTGCGCACGCTCGGCGGTTTCCGCTTTTCCGACTCCCAGTCCGGCTTCAAGGGGTTTTCCGCCCGTGCGGCGGAGCGGATCTTCCCCCTCTGCGAGACCGACCGCTTCGCCTTCGATTTTGAGGCGCTCTCTTACGCCTCCCGGATGAAGATGAAGGTGAAGGAGATGCCCATCCGGGTCCTCGTGCACGGCGAGTCGAAGATCCGCCTCGTCGGCGACAGCGTCAAAATGTTCGGCGACATCCTGAAGATCCGCCGCCGGGTGAAAAGAAAAATGAAAGAACAGAGCCATGCTTGAGACCGCTTTCCGCGCCCTCGCGCCCGGCGAGGACGCCGGCGCCGCGGCGCGCTCGCTCTTGCGCGGCATCCTCGTTTCCGCGCTCGGGGAAGAGGACGGCGGGGCGCTGTTTTCCACCCTCCGAAAGGACGCAAACGGCAAACCCTTCCTCGCGGGGGAGGCGCCCTTTGTCAGTCTGACGCACACAAAGGGGCTGGCCGCCGCCGCGTGGTCGGACTCTCCCGTCGGGATCGACGCGGAGCGCCTGCGTCCCCTCACCGCGCGCGACCGCGCGCTGCTCCGCCGCTTTTTCGCGGGGGAGCGCGGCAGCGTGTACGCCGCGCGGGATAAAAGCGGCGTCGCCTTTTTCCGCTTCTGGACGCGGCGGGAGGCGGCGTTCAAGGCGTTCGGCGTCCGCCCTTTTTTTGAGGCGGACCCCGTTCCGGGTCACAAAACGAGGACGAAAACGGTGGAAGTAAACGGCGTTTTCTATCTCCTCACGGTCGCCTCGGACGGCGATCTCGCGTCCTTTTGAGAAAAAGAACGGAAAAAGGGAAGAGCAGGCAAAAGCCTGCTCTTCTTTCTCTTTGCGCGGTTTGCGGAGATCAGCTCTCCCGTTTTCTCTTTTTCGCTGCGAGGAGGATCACGGCGAGGATCCCCGCTCCGGCCAAAACGCTCGCGCCGATGATCGGGAATACGTTCGATCTTTTTTCTTCATTTTCTGTTTTTTCAAACCGGCTTTTTTCAAAGGAAACGCCGCGTATGACCTCTGCGATCCGATCCGCCGAGGCTTCTCCTTCGATCAGAAAATAATGCCGGTCGTCCAGATACCCGAAAAAGAAGGTCTCGTTTTCTTGCGTCCGGTACCGGCACGGGATCTTGACGGACGTCGAATTCGCGTTCACCTCGATTTCGCGTGTTCCCTCGTAATTTATTTTCCAGGCGTCTTCGACGACGGCGCGCTCTTTTTCCGCCCGGACGTGATAAACGATAAACTGATACCATACGTCGTCTATCACAAACCAGCAGCCGATCCCTGTGTCTTCATATCCGGCTTCAGGGAAAAGAGTGATCGCCCGGGCCGGGATACTTTTCTCCTGACAGGAAGCAAGATAAAGAAAGCCGTCTTCCCGGAAAACCCGATTCATCTTTTCATACGCTTCCCGTTCTTCCTTCGAATAGGCGGAAAGATCCGCGGAAAGGATAAAATTCCGCGCGCTTTCAAAAGAGTCAAAACGGATAGGTTGAGGGGGCGGGGTTGTGGGAGAAGGCGCGTCGCCTTCCCCGCCGATTTCGGCCGATATGCTTGTTTTTGTTCCTTCAGGATCCGGCAAAGCGCCGGTTTTCATGCTTTCCTGACAGGAACAAAGCAAAAACAAAAATGCGAACAGGAGGGAAACGCCGTTCAAGAAACACTTTCTCTTCATCATATTCAACTTCCTCCACTTTGCTGTAGACGTGAGTTTGTCAGGGAGCCGAGCTCCGTTTTCGTCAAAACTGTCAACCTGTGACAGGGAGAAGGGCGCGGCGCGGGATCAGACACGCACACGCATAGGATCGCCTCTTTTCTTTTTTTGTTTATTCTTTCCCGGCGGCATTGCTGAAACCGCCGGAGAGAAGACGAGAGGGGGGAGAATTTATCCCTTCCCTTATATAAACGTTTCAGAAAGCAAAAATCCCTCACTTTCCCCCGAACGTTTACAAAAAGTTCACAGAACGGCGGCGGGAAATCTTGAAAACAATTCAAAGATTTTCAAAAAAATCTTCCGTTCCCGGAAAAAGCCCCCTCCGCCCCGCCGGAGAAAGGGAAAAAGGCGCAAAAAAAGAGCGGATCGCTCCGCTCTTTTTCAGTTTTGCCGTTCCGGTCCGTTACGCCCGGACGAGGGAGGGGATCGCCGCTTTGCAGGCGGCGAGCTTTTTGTCGAGGGCGGGCTTCGTCTTTGCGGAGACGAGCAGGTAGACCTTGACCTTCGGCTCGGTGCCGGAGGGGCGGACGAGGATCACGTCCCCGTTCTCCGTTTTGTAGCGCAGCACGTCGGAGGAAGGGAGACCCGTTTTTTCCGCTTTGCCCGTTTTGAGGTCGGTCAGCGTCCCCGCGAGGTAATCCCCGATCGAGACGACCCGGGAGCCCGCGATCTCCTTCGGCGGATCCCGGCGGAGCGAGGCGGTGACGGCCGCCATCTTCCGCGCGGCGTCCGCGCCGGAAAACTCCAGATTTTCGGTGTATTCGGCGTAGTAGCCGTAGCGCGCGTAAAGATCCTCCAGCGCGTCGAGCAGCGTCATCTTTTTCTGCCGGTAGAAGGCGGCCATCTCCGCGATCAGCATGGAGGCGCAGACCGCGTCCTTGTCGCGGGCGTAGGTCCCCTTGAGATAGCCGTAGCTCTCCTCAAAACCGAGGACGTAGGTCCCGCGCCCGAGCGCCTCGTGCTGCTTGATGACCTCTCCGATGAACTTGAAGCCGGTCAGCACGTTGTAGACCTTTACGCCGTTCTTTCTGGCGATCTCGGAGAAGAGCTCGGTGGAGACGATGGTCTTGACGGCGTAGGCGTCCGCGGGGATCCCGCCCGTTTCCTTCATCGCCGTGAGCAGATAGTCGAGCAGCAGCGCGCCCATCGCGTTGCCGGAGATGCGGGCGAATTTTCCGTCCTTGCCGCGGCTCATCACGCCGACGCGGTCGGAGTCCGGATCGGTCGCGACGATGAGATCGGCGCCGACCTTCTCCGCCAGCGCGATCCCGGGAGTGAAGACCTCGGCAAGCTCGGGGTTCGGCTTTTTCACGGAGGGGAAGTTGCCGTCCGGCTTTGCCTGCTCCGGTACGATATAGACCCCGCCGATCCCCATCTCGCGGAAGACGCGGGGAACAAGCTTCCAGCCCGCGCCGTGGAGGGGGGAGTAGACGATCTTCAGATCCTTTGCCGCCCGGTCGATCCCCGGCGGGCAGACGCGCTCCGCCAGTACGTTTTTCAGATAGGCGCGGTCGATCTTCCGTCCGATCAGCTCGATCCGGCCGGAGGCGAGGGCGCGCTTGTAGTTTGCCAGCTTCACCCCCTCAAAGATGTCGATCTTCGCAATCTCGGCGGAGACGGCGGCGGCGTGGTCCGGCGGGAGCTGCGCGCCGTCCTCCCAGTAGGCTTTGTAGCCGTTGTATTCCTTGGAGTTATGGCTTGCCGTGATGTTGACGCCCGCGATGCAGGAGAGATAACGGAGCGCAAAGGAGAGCTCCGGCGTCGGGCGCAGATCGTCAAAGAGATAGACCTTGATGCGGTTGCCGGCGAGGACGCGCGCCGCTACCTCCGCGTATTCACGCGAGTGGTTGCGGGAGTCGTAGGCGATCGCCACGCCCCGCGCCGAGGCGCGTTTCTTTTTGATCAGCTGCGCCAGCCCCTGCGTCGCCTGGGCGACGGTGTAGCGGTTGAGGCGCGCGGTCCCCGCCGCCATCACGCCGCGCAGCCCCGCGGTCCCGAAGGAGAGAGAGGCGGAGAAGCGCCCGAGGATCTCCTCCTCGTTTCCCCGGATGCTTTCCAGTTCGGCGCGCGTTGCGGGGTCGAGCTTTTCACAGGCGAGCCATTTTTCGTAATTCTGCTTTGCTGTTTCGGTCAGCTTCATTTCGTCTCCTTTTTATACGCCCGCCGTCTCGCCGGCGAGCGCCTCGGTCAGCGCCCGCGCAAGCTGGTCGGGGCAGGAGGTGGGGCGCATCCCGCAGCGGATCCCGCGCAGGCGCTCTGCCGCCTCGCTCGCCTTCATCCCGACGACCAGCCGGGAGACGCCCTGGGTGTTGCCGTTGCAGCCGCCCTCAAAGCGGCAGGCGGTGATCACGCCGCTGTCGTCCACTTCGATCTCGATCGCGCGGGAGCAGACCCCGTGCGTCTGATAACGGATCTCTTTCATTCTGTTTTCTCCTTTTTGTCGGCGCCGTCCTCTTTTGTCTCCGGCAGGGAGGCACCCTCGGGGATCATCGTCAGGAGCCGGTAGCTGTCCGCGAGGAACTCCTGCAGCTCGTCGGCGGAGAGCTTGCGCTGAGAGAGGGCGGCGAGCGCGTAGAGGTGCTTTGCGAGCAGGTGGTCCCGCCCGTCGAAGGTCTCCTTTGCGAAGAGGGCGGCCGCCGTTTCGTTTGCGAGGTTGAGGGTGAGGGTCTCGTTTGCGGTCGCGCGCATCGCCGGAGCGCTGCCCGCGGCGGTGTAGAACTTCATCATATCGTCAAAGCGGCGGCTCTCCTCGGGGAGGGAGAGGATCGCGGGCACGTCCGCGCTGCGCAGCCGCTCGGCGGCGAGGGTCAGATTTTCGTTGCGGGAGAGCGTGCGGAACAGCTTTTCCAGCGCTTCGTTCTTTCCGGCGTCTTCCGCGCTCTCCGCCTTCAGCGCGCCCGCCGCGTCGGCGTCCACGCGCAGGAATTTCACCTTGTCGTTCTTCCCTTCGAGGAAAGAGATATACTGCGTATCGACGAATTTGTCAAGGAGGCAGATCGCGATCCCCCCGTCGGAGTAGAGACGGACGAACTGCGCCTGCGCGACGGGGTCGGTCGCGTAATAGACCTTGTTCTCGTTCGTTTCCTTCGCCGCTTCCAGATACTCCGCAAGCGTCTTGAAGCCGCCGCCGCACATCGGCAGGAGCATCGCGTCCTTGGCGCGGTCGTAGAACTTTTCGTCGCAGATGCAGCTGTATTCGGTGAAGAGACGGATGTCGTTCCAGATCTTTTCGTAGCCCTCGCGGTCGTTCTCCTTCATCGAGACGAGCTTATCCGCCACCTTCTTGACGATGAAGGCGGCGATCTTTTTCACATACCCGTTGCTCTGGAGATAGCTGCGGGAGACGTTGAGCGGCAGCTCGGGGCAGTCGAGCACCCCGCGAAGCATCAAAAGATATTCCGGCACGACCTCTTTGATATTGTCGGCAACGAAGGTCTGATTGTAGTAGAGCTTGACCTGCCCTTCCACGTTCTCAAAGTCGTTTTCCTTGCGGGGGAAGAAGAAGATCCCCTTGAAGTTGAGCGGGTAGTCGGCGCTGATATGGACGGTGAGCAGCGGCTCCCGCCAGTCGCCGAATACCTTGCGGTAGAAGGCGGTGTACTCCTCCTTCGTGCATTCGGAGGCGGGCTTGAGCCAGAGGGGAGCGGTGTCGTTGATCGGTTTTTCTTCCTTTTCCTCTTTTTTCTCCTTGCCCTCCTCCTCCGGCTCTCCGCCGCAGGTGAAGTAGATCGGCTCGGGCATGAAGGAACAGTATTTTTCGAGGACGGAGCGCAGGCGCGCCTCCTCCGCAAATTCCTCGCCCTCCTCGCCGAGGTGCAGGACCACGGTGGTGCCGCGTTCGGTCTGCCGCTCGTCCGGCGAGATCTCGTACCGCCCCGCCGCGTCGCAGGTGAAGCGCACGGCGGGCGCTCCGGTAAAGGATTTCGTATACACGTCTACCGTGTCGGCGACCATAAAGGCGCTGTAAAAGCCGAGTCCGAAGTGCCCGATGATGCCGCTGCCGGCGCCCTCTCCCTCGCCCTCGTACTTTTGGATGAAGTCGAGCGCGCCGGAGAGCGCGATGCTGCAGAGGTACTTTTCCACCTCTTCCTCGGTCATCCCGATGCCGTTGTCGGCGACGGTGAGGGTCTTTGCCTCCCGGTCAAGGGTCACGTCCACCCGCAGCGCGTCGGGATCCGCCTCGGTCTCGCCGAGGGAGACGAGGCGTTTCAGCTTTGTTTCCGCGTCGATCGCGTTGGAGACGATCTCACGCAAAAAGATCTCTTTGTCGGAGTAGAGCCACTTTTTGATCACGGGGAAGATATGCTCGGCCTCGACCGAGATGCCGCCCGTGCGGGCTCCGTTTTCCTTCTTTTCTTTTTCAGACAATGGAAAAACCTTCTTTCACTAAAATGATCTATACAAGTGCCTTATCGGCCGCTGTACCGTATTTTGCCCCACTTGCCGCCGAGCTTGACCCACGCTTCTCCGTTCGGGGCGAAGCTGCGCGCCTCCTCAAACTCAAGCGGAAAGAGGGGGGATCCGTCCTTTCGGATGAAGCCGGCTTTGCCGTCCGCCGTTTTGACGGCGGCGACCCCGTTGCGGTAGCTGCCCGCGTAGAGGTAGGTCGCGCGGGTCACGGCGCCGCCGCTCCCGTCCAGATACTGCCACTCTCCGTCGCGCTCTACGGCGGCGAGCCCGTCGGAGAAGGGACGGGCGGAGGTGAGGACGGGGGAGGTGACCGCCTTCCCTCCCGTGAGGAGGAGGAAGGTCGGCTTCTGCCCGGTCAGACCGAGGGAGAGGTCGAGGCAGGCGAGGATCCCGGTGAACCCGGCGACGTCGCCCGGCGACAGCCTTTCGACGCCCTCGGGCGTGGCGATCGAAACGGAGCCTGTGTGCGTATCGTAAAAAATGGGGGAAAGACCGCCGTGACCGAGCGCCATCGTCGGCTGGAGGTCCTTGGAGTAGGAGACGTGGTCACGGTCGACAAAGGCGCGGCAGGCGCCGCACCAGGAGACCTCCTTTTCCGCGGGGACGGCGACGTTCCCGGCGCGGTCGATAAGGCCGTAACGCCCCTCGGCGTCGCGGTAGTAGGCGTAGGAAAAATACGCGGGATCCGCGTCGGGATCGGCGATGCTGTAATAAGGGAATTCGTCAAAATAGATCGGCTCGAAGACGGGGATCACGTCGGCGTAGTCGAAGCTCGGCGCGACGGTGAACTCGTACTCCTTCGGGGAGGAGACGGGCGCGGTCTGCGCCGGCTCCGTTTCCGGAGCGGTCTCCTGCGCGGTCTCCTGCGCGGGGATGGTCACCTCCGCGGTCTCCGGTTCTCCCGTGAGCGGCGGGAGCGGCGGACTCTCCGGCGTGCAGGCGGCGAGGGCCGCGGCAAAGAGCGAGAGCAGGAGCAGCAGACAAACGGATCGTTTCATTTTTTTCTCCTTTCGTCGGCGCGGTTCCGGTCGTCTTATTTATTATATACGGATATTGTTAATATTTCAACCTTTTTTTGTGAATGCGGCTCCTTGACACGGCGACTTTTTGCGTGCTATACTGAACGTACCGGCTTTGCCGGAACAGAGTAGGAAGATACGTGCTGACCGGGAGGTCTGAGTGCCGCGGGGACGGGGAGTTGCCCCGCGGACGAACGCGCAAGCGGCAGTGTGTCTTCCGCATCCCGCTGTTGCATTCGCAGTTCTTTTTCCTCTGCCGATGTGATGACGGGTCATGGAAGCGGAGGTGTTTTTATGTCAAAAAAACCTTTACTCGCCAAGATGATCCGGACCGCCATGCTGATCGCGCTCGCGGTCGTCCTGGATCGTTTTGTCCCGGTGGCGTTCACCGAATCCGTCAAGATCACCCTGACCTTTGTCCCCGTCGTCATCGCCGCCGCGCTCTACGGCCCGGCGGGCGGCGCCGCGGTCTGGGGGTTTTCCGATCTGCTCGGCGCTCTCCTTTTCCCGCGCGGGCCGTATTTCCCCGGCTTTACGGCGACGGCGGCGCTCAAGGGTGTGATCTTCGGTCTCGCTCTCGGGGAGCGGGATCGGAAGTTCTTTCCCCTCGGAGTCCTCGCCGTCCTCGCAAACAATCTCCTGATCGGACTGGGGCTCGATACGCTGTGGATCGCCGTCCTGTACGGCAAGCAGACCTACTGGGGATATTTCCTCACCCGGATCCCGCAGTTCGCGGTGCTCACCGCGATGCAGCTCTGCCTGATCCCGCTGCTCCGGCGCCTGTGCGCCCTGATAGAAAAACGGAACAGGTCGTGACGATATGACGTATGAAGAAGCGCTCTCTTATATCGGGCGGATCGGCTCGCTCGGCAGCCGCCCGGGTCTTTCCCGCATCCGGGAGCTTTGCCGCCTGCTCGGCGACCCGCAGGACTCCCTGCGGTTCGTGCACGTCGGCGGCACCAACGGCAAGGGATCCTTCTGCGCGATCCTGACCTCCGTCCTCACGGCGGCGGGCTACCGCGTCGGGCGTTATACCTCGCCCTACGTCCGCCGCTTCAACGAGCGGATCGCCCTCGGCGACCGCCCGATCGGGGATAAGACCCTCGCCCGCCTCACCGGGCGGGTCAAGCGCGCGGCGGAGAGCATGGCGGATCCCCCCACCGAGTTCGAGCTGATCACCGCGCTCGGGTTCTGTTATTTTAAGGAAAAAAAGTGCGATCTCGTCGTGCTGGAGGTCGGTCTCGGCGGCCGGCTCGACGCCACCAATATCATCAAGACGCCCCTTCTCTCGGTCGTAACGGGTATTTCCCTCGATCATACCGCCATCCTCGGGGACACGGAGGAGAAGATCGCGCGGGAGAAGGCGGGTATCTTCCGCGAGGGGGTCCCCGTCCTCTGCGGCTGCGAGCGGGGAACGCCCGCCGCCGCCGTCATCGCGCGGGAGGCGGCAAAAAAGCGCTGCCCCCTCGTCTACGCCCGCGAAAAGGGACTGACCGTCCGGCGCGCCGTCCTCGGGGAGACGGTCTTTGATTACGGAGACCGGCGGGATCTTTCCATCCGCCTCGCCTCCCTCTACCAGCCGAAGAACGCCGCCGCCGTCCTCGACGCGCTCCCCCTGCTCGCCGAGCGGGGTTTCCCCGTCGGGGAGGAGGCGCTGCGCCGCGGTCTGCGCAGCGCCAGATGGCCCGCCCGCTTCGAGCGGCTTGCCGCCCGCCCGCCCGTCATCTTCGACGGCTCGCACAACCCGGAGGGGATCGGCGTGCTCTGCGAGAGCGTGCGGCATTATTTCCCCGGTGTGCGCCCCGTCCTCTGCACCGGTGTGATGCGGGATAAGGATTACGGCGCGATGGCGCGTCTGCTCGCCCCTCTCGCGCGGGAGGTCTTCACCTTCCCGCCGCAGAATCCCCGGGCGCTCGATCCCGCTCTCCTCGCCGCGGAGTATGAAAAAAACGGCGTCCCCGCCCGCGCCTTTCCCTCGGGGACCGAGGCGCTCTCCGCCGCCCTCGCCGCCGCAAAGGAGAAAAAACTGCCCCTCCTGATCTGCGGCTCGCTCTATTCCTACGCCGAGCTGCGTCCGCTGTTCGACCGGGGGAGGGGAGAGGGGAAACGGTAACGCGCCGCGCGCCTCCGCATATCCTGTAAACGGCCTTTGCAAGTTTTTTTTCCGTTCCTGCAAAACGGGTGCTTTCTATAATATAATAGAATGTATAAAACATTGCCCCTGTCCCGTTTCCCGGAAACGGAGGGAAAAGATTTCTGCAACAAATCTGAAAAAATCCTTAAAAAACACTTTACAAATCGAAAACCCTATGCTATAATGATTCAACAATTGAGGTCTTGGCGCGTTTTGGCGCCGTTTTTTCCTTTGTTGATTACGGCTTCTGCCGTATTCAAATATTATTTTTGTTTAATCTTTTTAAGGAGGGTTAAAACATGAAGAAACTGTTGGCACTGCTTCTTGTTGCTTGCATGCTCCTCAGCGTGGCTGCCTGCACCACGAAGCCCAACAACCCGGCCGAGACGACCCCGGAAACGAAACCGGCGGAAGAGTTCGTCCGTCCCACGAGCTATGCGCCCGCGGATGACGAGGACGTCTTCGAAGCGAACCTCGGCGGGTACCAGAAGCTGGTCGACGCGGCGAAGGCCGCGAAGACCGTTGACGAGAGATTCGTCCTCTTTGCGAAGGCGGAGGCGGCTCTTCTCGAAGCGGCTGTGATGTTCCCGACCACCACCCAGGGCGGCGCGTACACCATCAGCCGTATCGCTCCCCACACCGTCCCGTACGTTCAGTGGGGCAACGACGATGACCGTCTGAAGAGCATGGTCATCTCCGACGAGTTCCTGACCAAAGAGGAGCGCGCCGAGCTGCTCGATCAGTGGGCCAAAGCCTGCAAGGGCGAGGGCACCTATGATCCTGCCAAGTACCTGACCGACAAGGGTCGCAAGCTCAACACCGTTTACACCACCACCTTCACCACCGCGTGCGCGACCTTTGACTGGCTCAACACCAGCATGCAGTCCGACACCGAGGTCACCGTGAACACCGTGGACGGCCTTGTTGAGTACGACAACCTCAGCCAGATGCAGCCCGCTCTCGCTACCGAGTGGAAGATCTCGGACGACGGTCTCACCTACACCTTCACGATCCGCAAGGGCGTGAAATGGTACACCGCCGACGGCAAAGAGTATGCTGAACTCACCGCGAAGGACTTCGTCGCCGGCTTCCATCACATGCTCGACGGCAAGAGCGGTCTGGAATGGCTCGTGGAAGGCGTTGTCGCCGGCGTGACCGAGTACGTCGAAGAGGGCGGCTCCTGGGATAAGGTCGGCTACAAGGCGACCGACGACTACACGCTCGTCGTTACCCTTGAGGCTCCTACCTCCTACTTCCTCACCATGCTCACCTACTCCTGCTTCCTCCCGATCTGCGAATCCTTCTATCAGTCCCGCGGCGGCGTCTTCGGCAAAGAGGCTCTGGCGACCGCTTCCGCCGACAGCACCAAGTACACCTACGGCGTGAACACCGACGTGTCCTCTCAGGTCTACTGCGGCCCGTTCCGCATCACCAAGTTCCAGTCCGACTCCGAGATCGTTCTCGAGGCGAACCCGGGCTACTACAACAAGGACAAAGTCACGCTCGAAAAGATCCGTTTCGTCTATGACGACGGCAAGAACCCGAAGGCGATCTATGAAGACGTCAAGAAGGGCGTTTACCCGGGCACCGGCCTCTCCCAGGCTTCCGGTACTCTGGATCTGGCGAAGACCGACGGTCTCTTTGACAAGTATTCCTACGTCTCCGACACCACCTCCACCTCTTACCTCGGCGCTCTGAACCTGAACCGCAAGACCTTCGTTCTTGAGAACGGCGCCTGCGATTCCAAGAAGACCGACGCGCAGAAGATCGACAACTACCTTGCGATGCAGAACAAGGATTTCCGTAAGGCGGTCCTTTACTCCTTCGACAAGGCCGCTTACAACGCCGTTACCCGCGGCGAGGATCTGAAGCTCACGAACCTCCGCAATATGTACACGCACCCCGAGTTCGTCGCGCTTGAGAAGGACACCACCGTGGACGGCAAGACCTGGAAGGCCGGCACGTTCTACGGCGAGATGGTCCAGTACTATCTCGACCAGCTCGGCTGCAAGATCGACGTCTCCGACGGCGTGAACGGCTGGTATCAGCCTGACGCCGCGAAGGCCGCGTTCGCCGCTGCGAAGGCCGACCTGACCGCGAAGGGCGTTACCTTCCCGATCGTCATCGACGTTGTGTACTATTCTCCTTCCGCTAACCAGGCCGCTCAGGCCAACGCCGTGAAGCAGTCGATCGAGGGCGTGCTCGGCGCTGAGAACGTCGTCATCAACCTCGTTGAGGCGACCGTTGACGCCGACTTCTACGCCTCCGGTTACCGCGCCGCTACCGGTAAAGAGATGAACAACGATCTCTTCTACGGTTCCGGTTGGGGCCCCGACTACGGCGATCCGTCCACCTATCTGGACACCTTCGCTTCCGGCGGCTACATGGTCAAGCTCCTCGGCCTCTTCTGAGCAAAACGGGCTGAATAGCAACGCAATTGCGTATCTTGAGATACGGGGCGGGTTTCCGCCCCGTATCTCAAAACCTTTATTTTCATCTTTTTTTGTGAAAGGTCCGATCCTGCCCCCGGGCCATGCTGTCCGGAGGCGGAATCGAGCTTTTCACGGAAAAGCGCGAATTTTGACGAAAAGGAGAACGTCAGGCCAAGTCCTTTGGCGGCGGAAACAGACTATGGGGAAATACCTCTTAAAGCGGATCCTGTTTTCGATCTTCTCGCTGCTCGTGGTCGTGATGGTCGTGATGCTGCTCGTCTATACGGCGATCAACCGCAACGTCATTTTCCAGACGGACGACCTCTGGAACAAAAAAGCGGGCAACGACCAGAAATATTACGAATATATGCAGTTCCAGAAGTTCGGCTATCTGAACTTTGTCAACTACACGGACTTTCTCGGCAATAAATATCGGGCGCAGCTCGGGGACGGTTATGACGACTCCGAGGCTTTTCTCGCGGACCGGAACGCGATCCAGTCAAGGGACGACAGTTATAAGGAAAACCCTTCCGTCAAGGAGTTTTACGAACAGTATGACGGCAAGGACAGCTATAAGGTCATCCGTCTCGAGCCCGATACCTATAAGAGCGGGAAGCTCAAGCCCGGCGGCGGCGCCTACCTGATCGCGGTGCGCGAGCGCAACCCCTTGCTCCGGCTCTTCTATTATATCCGCGACTTCATTTCGTTTGAGAGCACAAACGACGTGGAGGATCCCAATCTCACCGAGCGCTACGTCCGCTTTGAGAAGGATCCGTACAGCGGGCTGTTTGCCGTTGTCGGCTCCGGTACGACGCACAAGTATCTCCTCTATTTTGACGGACGTTTCCCCTTTATCCATCAGAACTGGGCGCATCTCAACCTCGGTACCTCCTACACCAAGTACCGCGGGCAGGAGATCAGCACCGTCATCACCACGCCTGCCGGCGAGCTGAACGTCTTCCGCCAGCAGTATCCCAACCTGATCGGCACCGATCAGTACGTGGAAACGGCGATCGACTTCCACAGTCTTACCTACAACCCGATGACCCGCGAGGAGGACAGGGAACTGTTCCCGGACAACTATACCTCCTATTCGATGCACCGCACCGGCCTCTCGATGCTGGAGAATTCCTTTGTGATCGGCCTTGTCGCGACCGCGCTCGCCTATCTGATCGGTCTGCCGCTCGGTATCCTGATGGCGCGCCGCAAGGATAAGCTCGCGGACAAGATCGGTAACTTCTACATCATCTTTGTTATCGCGGTCCCGAGCCTCGCGTATATCTTCATGTTCGCGGCGTTCGCGACCAAGACCTTCGGTCTCCCCTACAAGTTTGCCAACGCGCAGACCAAGTTCCTTGCCTACGTCCTGCCTACGATCTCGCTGGCTCTGCCGTGGATCGGCTCTTTGATGAAGTGGATGCGCCGCTATATGATCGACCAGATGAACTCCGACTACGTCAAGTTCGCCCGTGCGGAGGGCCTCTCCGAGAGGGAGATCTACCGCACCCACATCTCCAAGAACGCGATGATCCCGATCGTCCATGGCATCCCGGGCAGCATCCTCGGGTGCCTGACGGGCGCACTGATCACCGAGCGCGTTTACGGCGTGCCCGGCGTCGGCGCCCTGCTGACCACCGCGATCAACTCGCACGATAACGGCATCATCGTCGCCTGCACGGTCTTTTATACCTTCCTCAGCATTGTTTCTCTCATCCTCGGCGATCTGCTTCTCGCCAAATACGATCCTCGCATCTCACTCTCCAGCGAAAGGGGTGGCGGAAGATGACAAACGCAGCACAAGCCGTTTCGGACAAGAGCGATCTCTTCCGTTTTGTCGAGATCGACCCCAACGCGTCCGAGAAGATCATCGCGCCCCGCTATTCCTACTGGAAGAGCGTGTTCCGCGTTTTCTTCCGCAAAAAGATCAACATCTTTCTTCTGCTCTGCCTCGCGCTGATCCTGATCACCTCCTTTGTGATGCCGCTCTTCTGGGAATATGACCTGATGGAAAACGTGATGCACCCCGAGACCTTCAACCTCAGCCCCGCCGAGGCGATAAAATATTACGGCGGCTTCTCGCTGAAGTGGATGCTCGGCACCGGCAACTTCGGCAACTCGATCTTCTACGGCATCGTCGCCTCCGCCCGTACCTCTCTGACGCTCGCAACGATCTGCGCGGCAATCAATATGCTCGTCGGCATCGTGATGGGCGCGGTCTGGGGCTACTCCAAGAAGTTTGACGCGGTGATGCTCGTCATCTACAACATCATCGCCAACGTCCCCTACATTCTTCTCATCATCGTTCTGGTCTATATCATCGGCTCCGGCTTCTGGAGTTTCGTCTTCGCGCTGACGGTCACGGGCTGGCTCGGCATCGCCTACTTCTTCCGTACTCAGGTCATGATCATCCGCGACCGCGAGTATTCGCTCGCCTCCCGCTGCCTCGGCACGCCGATCCCCCGTATGATCTCCAAGAACATTCTGCCGTTCCTTACCTCCGTGATCGTTACCCTGCTTGCGACCGAGCTTCCTTCCTATATCTCGATGGAAGTTTATCTCTCCTACATCGGCGCCGGCCTCTCGGCGGAGGTCCCCTCCCTCGGCCGGATGATCGAGGAGGCGCAGAGCGCCTTCCTTACCTTCCCGTGGGCGTTCTGGGCTCCCGTTGCGATCGCCTCCGCGATCACCGTTATCCTCTACGTTCTCGGTCAGAACCTGGCGGACGCCTCTGACCCGCGGACCCATATGTAAGGAGGCAGAACATGAACGAAGAAAAGAAAGTCCTCCTCTCCCTGCGCGACGTTGTCGTCAAGTTCAACGTCCGCGGACGTATCCTCACCGCGATCCGCAACGTCAGCCTCGATATCTATGAAAACGAGTCGATCGCCATCGTCGGCGAGTCCGGCTCCGGCAAGTCGGTCCTTACCAAGACCTTTGCCGGGATGCTCGACTCCAACGGCTTCATTCCCCAGGGCTCGATCATCTTCTCGGACGACGAGCTCTCCGTCACCGACGTCAAGCTCACCTCCCGCAACCGCCGCACGCTGAAGAGCGTGGAAAAATGGCTCAACGGTTACTCGCCGCTCGAGCGCGGCGCCGTCGAGTACAATGAGCTTTCCGCTCTGCGGGAGCAGATCCGGCACGAGCAGGGTCTCAGCCTCGACGAGGAGGCGGATTTCGCCGCCCGGATCGCGGACAAGGAAGGGGACGTGATCGACCGGCAGAACTATCTCTGGACTCTCGACAAAAAAGCGGACGCCGCCGAGCATGAAAAGACGGTCGCCGCCATCGCCTCCCTCAAACAGGAAAAGGCGGCGCTCGAGAAGGATCGCGACGAATTGCTTGCGAGCCGCAAGAGCGCCTATGCGGCGGACTCTTCCAAGGCAACCGCCCACAAGGACGAGATCGCCCGGCTCACCGCCCTGCGGGAGCAGAAGATCAAAACGCCCGACGTTCCGGCCACGGCGGATAATCCCCTCGGACTGCGCGAGGACGTGCTGACGCGCAACCACCGCATCGCCCAGGAGATCCTCCTCTCGATCGGCCGTTACCCTTTCCGCAAGCAGCTGGTTTTCCTTTTCAAACTGAAAAAGGCGTTTCGTCTCGCGATGACGACGGGCGTGGATCTGAACGATCCGGAGGCTCTCAACCGGGTCTTTGAGGCGGCGGTTTTCCGCGTCGAGTACCGCGGCGAGGAGCCGACGGCTCTGCACGGATACGCGATCCTCGACTGCGCGAAGATCAAGTACACCAACGACTGGCAGCAGATCCGCGGGCGCCGCATCGCCACCGTATTCCAGGATCCGATGACCTCGCTCAACCCCGTTATCACCATCGGCAAGCAGATCATGACGGTCATCCTGAAGCACCAGAAATGCTCGAACGCCGAGGCGCGTCAGCGCACGCTCGACATCATGGCAAAGGTCGGGATCCCCGACCCGGAAAAACGCTTCAACGACTATCCCTTTGAGTATTCCGGCGGGATGCGGCAGCGTATCGTGATCGCGATCGCGCTCTCCTGCCAGCCGAAGATTCTGATCTGCGACGAGCCGACCACCGCGCTCGACGTGACGATTCAGGCGCAGATCCTGCGGCTGATCAAGGATCTGCAGCGCGATCTCGGTTTTACCACCGTCTATATCACGCACGACCTCGGGGTCGTCGCCAACGTGGCGGAGCGCGTCGCCGTTCTTTACGGCGGGCAGATCGTCGAGCTCGGCACGGTCGAGGATATCTTCTACGATCCGCGCCACCCCTACACCTGGGCGCTGCTCTCCTCTCTGCCGCAGCTCTGTCAGAAGGGGACGGACCTCTTCAGCATCCCCGGCACGCCGCCCTCGCTCTATAACAAGATCACGGGCGACGCGTTTGCCCAGCGCAGCAGCTACGCGATGGCGATCGACTTTGTCGAGGAGCCGCCGATGTTCCGGGTGAGCGATACGCACTGGGCCAAGACCTGGCTGCTCGATCCGCGCGCGCCGAAGGTCGAGGCGCCGGAGAACATCCGCGACCTGCACGAGAAGATCAGCAAGACCTATATCGAGTTTGATTCGTAAGGAGGCAGAACATGGCTGAAACGCAAAACGAAAAGCAAGTCCTCCTCTCGATCAGGAACCTCAGCGTGGTCTTCGGCCGCAAGAAAAAGGCGTTCAAAGCGGTCGACAACGTCAGCTTTGACATCTACAAAGGGGAGACCCTTTCGCTTGTCGGCGAGTCCGGCTCCGGCAAAACGACGATCGGACGCGCCATCGTCCGGATCAACCCCTGCTCGAGCGGGGAGATCTGGTACGACGGGAAGAAGATCTCCGGCAAGCTCTCCCGCGCCGAGGACCGCGAGGTCATCCGCAAGATCCAGATGATCTTCCAGGATCCCGCCGCCTCCCTCAACGAGCGCGCCACGATCGAGTACATCATCTCGGAGGGCCTCTACAACTTCCACCTCTATAAGGACGAAAAGGACCGGATCTCCAAGATCGAAAAGATCACCCGCGACGTCGGGCTCCTCCCGGAGCACCTTACCCGGTATCCGCACGAGTTCTCCGGCGGGCAGCGGCAGCGCGTCGGGCTTGCGCGTTCCATCGTGATGGAGCCGGAGTTCATCGTCGCCGACGAGCCGATCTCCGCTCTGGACGTTTCCATCCGCGCCCAGGTCCTCAACCTGCTGAAGAAGTTCCAGCAGGAGCGCGGGCTGACCTACCTCTTCATCGCGCACGACCTCTCCATCGTCCGCTTTATCAGCGACCGGATCGTCGTCATCTACAAGGGACGCATCATGGAGATCGCGGAGACGGAGGAGCTGTTCGCCTATCCGCTCCACCCCTACACCAAGTCCCTCTTCTCGGCGATCCCGATCCCCGATCCGATCATCGAAAAGAAGAAAAAGCTTTTTGTATACGATCCCTCGATACACGACTATTCCACCGACGAGCCGCAGCTCTGCGACATCGGCAACGGTCACATGGTCTTCGGCAACGCAAAGGAGATCGAGGAATACAAAAAGATCCGTTTCGGAAATTAAAAAAGGAAGAACGGCGGATCGCTCTGCGGTCCGCCGTTTTTTGAAACGATGAAAAAACAGGAAAAAATCGAAAAGCCGCTGCTTCCGGCGGAGGACAAGCCCATCTTTTCCGATAAAAAGAACGTCGTCCGGCTCGTCCTCTTTTTCGCCGCGCTCGCGATCGCCCTGTCTTCGATCGGCTACGGCGTCTACCGGATGGGCTATCAGGAGCCGGGACCGCAGGAGATCGTCACCGATCCGGACGCGGACCTGCCCTACTACAACGCCGGTATGAGCCTCGTTTACACCTTTACCGGCTCCAGCGGCGAGATCAAGACCCGGAAACAGGAAGTGAAAGAGGCGTATACCGCGCTCCAGAAGGAGAGCTTCCGCCTCTTCGATCCGGAGCATACCTATCCCGGCGTAGTCAACCTCGCCTCGCTGACAAAGCAGAGAGGGACGCCCCTCGCCGTCTCCGACGCGCTCTTTTCCGTCCTCTCGGACGCGTGGGAGAAGACGGCGCGCGGGGAAGGGTACAGCGTCCTCGGCGGCGCCGTCCGCGCCTGGCGGGAGTCTCTCATCTACGGCTACGAGCAGGAGCGGCGTGATCCCGCCGCGGACCGGGAAACGGCGGAGCTCCTCCGGGAGCTTTCCGCTCTGATCCGGGAGAACGGCGTCGGCGCCCTTGCCTTCGACCGGGAGAAAAAGACGGTCGCGCTGACGTACAGCGCCGCTTATACCGCGTTCCTCGACCGGCTCGGCGGGGACGTTCCCGCCCTCGATCTCGATCTGCTCAGCCTGCATTTCAAAGGGCTGTTTGGCACCGGGCGTCGCGACGATGGTACCGGTCGCCAGGATCGCGGAGCCGACATTCAGTTTGGCTACGGCCGCGAAATTCTCCAGCTCTTTGCTGTAAACGACCTGCAGGGTCTTGAAGCAGGTACCGTCATTGAGCACGATAAATCCGATCGCCTTGGAGTCACGGTTGTTTCGGATCCAGCCGCCGGCTGTGATCTTTTTGCCATCGAACGCGGCAGGGTCCGCGAACAGATCTCTGATTTCTGTCAGCTGATATTGGTCTCTCATAATTCCTCCATACGCAGCTTTTATATAAAAAGCTTTATTTATTTCCTATTCGCACATACATCGGCGGCAGATCCTGATACATCTGCCGCCGACGCGCTTTATTTTTATTCAGGGATCCGCTCTGCAGCCGGTCCGGCGGCAGAACTGATCCGGTCCTTTTTCATGAAGATCCTTTGCTGTGATCTTTCATGCTGTCTGATAATAACTGACTGATAGTTACTGCCTGCTGTTAATCAGACGCTTCGCCGTCTTCAATATCCTCTAAAGGCTCCAGATCCTCGGGATTAGGACCTTCCTCCGTCTCTTCCTCATATTCATTCAGGTCTTCCGTGCCCATTTCAAAGTCTTCATCAGGCAATGCCTCCAGATCTTCTTCTGTCGGCTCGACCTCAACGATCTTGATCTTCTCCTGCAGCAGATCCAGTACACTGTTCAGAAGGAGGGATTCCTGGGCTGCCCGGATATCGACCATGGAAGCGTAGTCCTCAGAAGAGGTCATGCCCATCATGGAGAAATAATCCGCGTTGGCAGTATACTGCTCCTCCAGATACTTTCTGGCCCCTGCTTCATCCACACTGACGCCCTCCTGATTCGCGATCGCGGCCAGGAGCAGCATATCTTTCGTATAGGTGTCCGCAATGTTGTCCAGATCAATATTGTAGGCTTCACAGACTTCCTCGATCGTCATGCCGGAAACATCCGCTTCCTGCTGGATCTCATCATGGTAATAGTCGTAAATCCTGCCCCTGTAGGCTTCCGGCAGATCTCCCTTATACTCAGCAATGGTTCTGAGCTGCTCGATCGCCTTTTGCTGAAATTCCTGTTTGAACTGCGTATCGGCTTCCATCTCCAGCTGTTCTCTGGTATAGGCACGGAAATCATCCGCTGTCTTCAGAAGTTTGCCTCTGTCATCCGTAAGCTGCAGGCTGGCAATATATTCATCTGTCAGTTCCGGCTCCGTGTATGTATAGATTCCGTTGATGGTCACTTCAAAGACGACAGGCTGGCCTGCCAGGTCGGAGGTGCCATAGTCCTCGGGGAAAGTCAGATTCAGCGTAACGGTCTCGCCCTTCTTGTGGCCGATCAGGCCATCGTCGAAGCCTTCGATGCCCATGACATCCGAACCGACTTCCAGATGCAGGCCCTGATCGCTTCCATTGTCATATTCCTGTCCGTCCACTTTTCCGACGTAATCGATGTCGACGATGTCGCCTTCCCGTACATCTGTCCGGTCTGTGATTTCCGTCTCGATCTGGTTATTGGCCATGATCTGCTGGACACTGTTTTCCACGTCCTCATCCGTGACTTCCCTTTTCCTGGTCACTTCAACAGACAGGTTTGAGTAGTCACCGACTGTCACATAATCAGAAGGGTTGATAAACATAATATAGGCTTCATCGGGATATGTCTTTTCTTCCGCCGCAAATCCCGTCTCACCGGTATCGGCGCCTTCGACCGCCTGGCTTGTGCCGGCGCCGGACGCTTCCTCTTTACCGGCATTTGCGCCGCAGGCCGCGAGGGCCAGCGCGGTTGTACATACCAGCGCGATACTGATCCATCTCTTTTTCATTCTTTTTCTCCTTTTCATACAATGATAATCCTGCTGCGCAGGCGGAAAACTGTTTCCCGGCCCTTGCAGTCCGGGAACAAATCTGGATTCATTCAACAGCTATATCATTCTAACACACCGAATCAAAGGTTAAAAGTCTATTTTACCCTGTTCACAAACCCTTCACATTCACCTGTAAGGACCTGCGGATCCAGTTCATTTTTTTATAACATTTCCAATATTGCCTTGCTTTACAAACAATGTTAAAATACTTTTTGACTGTTCCCGATAACATGAATCATTTTTTTCACGATCATCCGACAGTCCAAAATCACAGAGAATCCGTGAAAACGGCAATCTCTGAACGGGAGGCTATACAGAGTGAGTAAAATTACAATCGTTTTACTGATAATCCTTGCGATCCTGATCGCCGCCATGATCGCGCTTTATTTTATCGGCCAGCGGCTGCAGAAGAAACAGGATGAGAGCCAGGCCATGATCGACCAGAACAAGCAGACCGTAACGCTGCTTGTCATTGATAAGAAAAAGCTCAAGCTCAAGGAATCCGGTCTTCCCCAGCAGGTCATTGATTCGACCCCCTGGTACGCCAGACGCGGCAAGCTGCCGATCGTCAAAGCCAAGGTCGGTCCCCAGATCGTCAATATGGTCTGCGATGAAGGCATTTTTGATACCATTCCCTTAAAGACCCAGATCAAAGCGGACGTCAGCGGTATTTATATCGTCGGCGCCAGGACCATGAAAGGCAAAAGACTGGTCTCTACGGAACCGCCGAAGAAAAAAGGCTGGTGGGGACGCACCATGGACCGCCTGCAGGAAAAGGCCGGTGCCAAATCCGTCAAATAAGATCGATCCTGACAGTCACAGCGCAGGAAATCGAATATCCGGCATCCATGCGGAGCCTGTAACGGGCTCTGGCATGGATGCTTTTTTTTCGCTCCAGCAGCCGGTAAAATTCTGTTTCGATCTCCATGAACATGCTTCCGAAGGGAGTCCCATACTCCGTACGGCAGGAATGACCCGGCTGAAAGGTCATATGGCTGCGCAGGGCGCCTTCCCTGACCATTTCCATACCGCCTTCTGAAAGCAGCAGCCTGCTCCGGACTGTATCCGTCCCTTCTGAGGGCCTTTCTGTGTATTCCACCCGGAAGCAGTTACCCTCACGGAAGAGGATTCCTTCCGCCGCCGTCTCATTCCTGTCCACGTTTCCCGCTTCATCTGTCTGTTCTCCGCTGATCCGCAGCCTGATTTTTTCCATATGCCTGACCCTGTCTGCCGGTCCCGGAACCGGCCCTTCCTGTAAACAGCAGGACCTGCCGTTCTTCCGGCAGGCCCTGACTTATTTCCGTTATAAAATTCTTCCTGATAAAGGCGCCTTTTCAGTATTCCTCGATATTGATCGTCTTGGCAGACAGAATCCCATATTTGATGATGGAATTGGCGAACTGCTGGAATTTGTCCGCCATATCGCTGACAAAGAAGGAGTACTGGCTGTCCGCCGAGCCCAGCGCCGGTCTTTCCTCGGCCAGCAGGCCCCGGCTCCCCAGCATTTCCTCCAGCTCCCTGGCCGTCTCATATGCCGGATTGACCAGCCTGACCCTGTCTCCGACGACCTTTGCAAGGGTCTTACGGATCAGCG